>JAFLTB010000025.1 GCA_022510605.1 Lachnospiraceae bacterium | reverse complement strand
TGAGAACCTTAACGCGAGACGCTATTGCGTTGTTGCCGGTTCGAATCGATTGGATGGAAACTCTTGCTGTTTACAGACTATTTATATATCAGCTGCACATCATCCAGATACCAGGCCAGATACTCCTCATTGGCCGGGCCATAACTGCCGCCCACCACAAAATCAAAGGTCGTCTGGTTTCGCAATTCCGTTGTCAGATTTTTATTAAACACCAGTGTCTTGGCAGCGAAGCCTGCTGCCTTATCCCCCTCAGCAAACTTATGCCCCTTCATGCTCTTTCCACTTTTCACCTGTGGCATCTCGCCATCCTCTGGCGTCTCTCCCGTCACCATTCCCCTGGTGTAATAGAATTTATAGTATTCCCGCTCTGCTGGCAGGGCGTCCTGCGCAGAAGTGTAAGTATTAAACGCATATTTTTTATTGATGCTTCCGGCATTGCCAAAGAAAGCGTTCAGACTAATGCCCACATGCCGGGTGGCGTCACTGACAACCCGGACTTTCACCCGGATACCGGCATAATCTCCCAACTTCTTTGTGGCATCTCCGGTCAGCTTTGCCAAATCCACGGTGAAGACCGGACAGAAGCTGTAAAACTTTGGCACTACCTTCAATACCTTGTTGGAGGCGTTTTCCGGGTCTGTCACCACCTGCATGGTCTCTCCCTCTGCCAGGTAGTGGGGTTTCTCATCACCGCCACTGGTGAGGCCTTCCCCCAGAGTGTAATTTCCCCAGTCAGTTCCTGCCTCATAACTTTCAAAATTTTCCACCATCTGGGTCTGGTAAACCACCTTTTTCTTTTTTACTGTCACCTGGCATCGTAACTTTTTTTTGCCAATCTTAGCTATAATAACGGCCTTTCCTGCTTTTTTCGCCGTCACCTTTCCCTTTTTTGTCACAGCAGCCACCTTCTTTTTCGAGGAGGACCACTTTACCTTTTTGCCGTTATTCTTCACTTTCAACTTTGCCGACTTTCCCACATAAAGAGTGAGTTTTGTCTTATTCAGCTTTGCCTTTTTCTTTCCCTGCACACTGCTTCCGTCAGTGATGGCAATGGCCATCGCCAGTATCAGGAAAAGACAGCCAGCTTTTTTTATGTATTTCACATTTACCTCCTTCCGAAGCGTCAATGGGCTTCCCGTACACATTCTGCCGGATTGGCTCTATGCCGGCATCCAATTCAATGTTACACTATCTCCATTGTAAACAATTTCCTTCGAAAGCACAAGGTTTTTCCACCTGGCACGATGACGCCATCATGCTACACTGTAGTATCAAAAAGATTTCCCGCTCCCGCTTCTATCTGCTTCTCCAGCAGTTCTTTTGCCGACGCTTTCTTTTCTGCCGCTTTTTTCGCCGCCGCCTTCTCACTGGCTTTCTTAGCTGCTGTTTTTTTAGCCGCCTTTTTCTGCTCCGTCCGTTTCTTCGCTGCCTTTTCCGCCGCCTTCACTGCTGCTGCCTTTCTGTCCTTCGCCGCCGATTTCGCCGGGTCGATGTTGTCATAGAGAAAACTCATACTGCGAACCTGTGCGTGGGAGTTGGATGAAGAAAACGGGTGGTCTGAGGTGCAGCTGCCACGGTACGGAATCCCATCTGCGCCGGCAAATTTCCGGTTCGCCTCACACAGAGAAAAGATACTCCCTGTCATGTGAGAGGTTACATTTCTTCCGTCGCTGTACTGCAATGTCCAACCTTTCTTTCCCTGAAGTTCACTGTCCATCAATCCATAGACCTTCGCCCGGTACTCCGGGTCAGCTGCCATTTTCTTCAACTGGGACTGGTTTATGTAAAGATAAAATTTCCCCGTAACGACTTTCGAAGGCTCGGAATCTGTCAGGGTGTACTCCGGAAACCACTCCTCGATTTCTTTCTTCAATTCTTCCACGCTCATGGTTCCATCGCCTTCCTGCTGTGAAATCATGGAGTGGTAATAGGAAACCGCCTGCTTTTTGTAATTCTGGAATCCCTGGTTCATATCCTCCAGATATTTGTACACTTTATTCGGATTCCATGACGGTTTTGCCGATGAAGTCTTATTTCCGCCCTGTGCCGCCAGTGAGCCCACCGCTGCTGATATTGTGATTGACATAGTTTGTCTCCTTTCAAAATACGGTTTTTACTTTCTTTGGAAGATATATCGACAGAAGACAGTAAATGATTAACACTTGTAAATCATTTTGAACTGTAGACAAAATGCGAAAACTCAATTAAAAATATTGACTTTTTTTTTAAGATGTTATATAGTAAATAAGTCGATGAAATTTCATCGGAACAACTGAATAGAAACGGTGGAAATGCGTGATATTGGCAGACTGCTGTTTTTTAACAAATTCGAGGTGTGGCTAAGTTTGGTATAGCGCTGCGTTCGGGACGCAGAGGTCGCAGGTTCAAATCCTGTCACCTCGATTTTTTTTATTTTAGGGGCTTGATGTTTCCTATATCTGACAAAAAGGGGGAAAAATATGAGCGAAGACTTTAATCTGGAAGCCTACCTTTCCGCTGGTGTTGAGAAAATCATCCGGGGAATCCGGAAGGCCTCTCTCTTACATCCAAGCGAAGCTGTATTTATGGCAAAATACGCCCTTGCCAGCAAAAATGCGACGAAAAAGAGAAAAACTGCCGCCGCCCAGGGAAAGCATGTACCGCCTTTTCTGATTGCAAGCATTACCAGTATCTGCAATCTGCACTGTGAGGGCTGCTATGCCCGTTCTTTGGACAGTTGTTCAGACGAGACGCCGACAGAACAAATGACCGGAGCCGACTGGAGCAGGGTTTTTCATCAGGCAAAGGAAATGGGCGTGGGATTTATCCTGCTGGCAGGCGGTGAGCCCATGGTACGCCGAGACGTACTGGCAGAGGCGGCCAAGGTGCCGGAAATCCTGTTCCCGGTATTTACCAACGGCACGATGTTCAGTCCGGAATATCTGGATTTGTTTGATACATACCGCAATCTTGTGCCCATCCTCAGCATAGAGGGCGGCCGGCATACAACAGACGCCCGCCGGGGTGAAGGCATCTATGAACAGCTGCAGGCAGGGATGCAAAAACTCCGGCAAAGGCACATTGCCTTTGGTGCCTCCGTGACGGTGACAAAACAAAACCTTGCCGAAGTAACCTCGGAAGAATATATCCGCACATTGGAGCAAGCTGGATGCAAAGCCATTATTTATGTGGAATTTGTTCCCACAAGCGAAGCATTGAGCTATCTGGCGCCGGATGATACTACCCGCAGACAGCTGGCCGAACGACTGGATGAACTCCGCCGGGACGAGGATTCCATGCTGATGATTTCCTTCCCCGGAGACGAGAAAAGTTCCGGTGGGTGCCTGGCCGCCGGCCGTGGATTTTTCCATATCAACTCCCAGGGCGGCGCAGAGCCATGCCCCTTCTCCCCCTACTCTGACATCAACGTAAAAGACCATACTTTATGGGAGGTCATGCAGAGCCAGTTATTCTGTGAGTTGCGGGAGCACCATCTTCTGGAGGAGGAACACGATGGCGGATGTGTCCTCTATACCAGGCGCAAACAGGTAGAAGCGCTGCTAGCGCAAGACTAAACAGGGTTCAAATTGGCGCCGTCGTGCTAAGTGGGAATCTATAAATTTCAAAACCAGGAGAATGCCAATGAAAAGGAAAAAGATTATATCCGTAATCCTGATTTTACTGGCGGCATCGGGATGGGGCATGATTGGAGTTTTCACCAGACCCCTTTCTGGTGCCGGTCTGAATGTAATACAAATTACGTTTATACGAAGCATTATTGTGGCGGTGGGAATGGGTCTTTTCCTTCTGTTCAGGGATGCTTCTTTACTGCGTATAAAGGTAAAGGATATATGGATGTTTCTGGGAACAGGACTGGTAAGTATACTATTTTTTAATGCCTGCTATTTTCTGACGATTGAACATACCACACTGGCGGCTGCTTCCGTTCTTCTGTATACGGCACCGTGTTTCGTGATGCTGATGTCCGCCTGCTTTTTCAGGGAAAAAATCACCCTCCAGAAACTGGCGGCTCTTGTACTGGCATTTGCAGGCTGTATACTGGCAAGCGGCTTTGCCGGAGGGGATATCGGTACTCTTGTACTGCTGACAGGAATCGGTGCAGGGTTAGGTTATGCTTCCTATAGTATTTTTGTAAAAGTAGCATTAAAGAAATATCAGACCTTTACCATCGTTTTTTATACCTTTGCCATTGCTGTCATAGGCCTGCTGCCTTTTTGCCAGATAACAGTAATTGTTTCGGGCCTTGCCAATGATTTTAACAGCCTGGCAGCCGGGCTTGGCCTTGGTGTCCTGTCCACGCTTATCCCCTACATATTCTATACAGGAGGACTTACCTATGTGGAGGCAGGCACAGCGTCTGTCCTGGCATTTGCAGAGCCAATGGTAGCTGCTGTTGCCGGAATTATAATATTTGAAGAGCCTTTGTATCCAAGAAATGCGGCAGGGATACTGCTGATTTTTCTGGCTATTGTGCTGCTTAATATTCCGGTGGAAAGACGGGAATCCGGAGAGACAGGAGGATAATATGAAGAGAAAAACAAAAATAATTATTACTTTGTATTCATTGCTCAGCGTATGCATTTCGCTTGCTGCTGCAGGATTATATGGATGGAAGTTTAAATCCGATGTTTTCTACGACCTGCCGGGTGAACCTGATTTTATTGATTATGTGATTGAAGGCTTACATGTATATCTAATAATGGAACTTGTTTTTTTATCGGGCTCCACCCTGTTTCTTTTCCTGCATGAAAAGAAGCGCATATCCTTTTGCCTTTGTTTCGTACTATTAAATATAATACTTGCGATTATAGGTTTGTTAGCGTGTATACCCGGGTGGTAACAGAAAAAGAGGTTTTCATGAAAAAAAGAGCCAAAATTCTAATAGGAATCGCCATATTCATCCTATGCTATATCACCATAAATGTGATGGACATTTGTCTTTTTAGCACAAAAGATCAGAAATGCGAAGCGGATGTTGCCATTATTCTCGGGGCATCCACCTATAATGGGAAGGTTTCTCCCGTATATCAGGAGAGAATAAACCATGGCATTACCCTGTATCATGAGGGATATGTGGAAAAATTGATTGTCACTGGCGGCATAGGACAGAATAATGATGAATCCGATGCCTGTATTGCCAAACAATATGCCGTATCGCAGGGTATTCCTGAAGCAGACATACTGACAGAAGATACCTCTGTTATTACACAGGAGAATCTGGAAAATTCCAAGGTGATAATGGAAGAAAAAGAATATGATACGGCTATTATTGTCAGTGACTCCTTGCACATGCGGCGCGCCATGCTATTGGCAAAGGATGCAGGGATTACGGCATATAGTTCGCCAACACCAACATCCAGATATGTCAGCTTAAAAACCCAGATTCCATTTCTCGCCAGGGAAGTGTTTTTCTATATCGGATATAAATGGTACAGGTTGTTTAATTAGTGGGGAATATCCAATCTCCCATTTACAGGACGGGAAAAACAAAATTTGAATAAGTGTGGTGAAACCAGATGAAATTGAAAAATGTGTTAATCGTTGTAAATGATATTGAAAAATCAAAGGAATTTTACCGGGAATTATTTGGACTAAACGTAATCCGGGATAATGATGGCAACGTTATTCTGACGGAAGGATTGGTACTGCAGGACGCTGTCATATGGAAAAATTTTCTAGAAAAGGACATTGTTCCACAGAATAATGCCACTGAGCTTTATTTTGAAGAACGAAATATAGAAAAATTTGTAAAGAAACTGGAAGAATACAAAGACCCCATACAATATGTAAATCCTTTAATGGAGCATTCCTGGGGGCAGAAGGTCATCCGGTTTTATGACCCGGATGGCAATCTGATAGAGGTCGGTACACCTATAAGTCTTGAAACCAAACCGGAATATAGGGAGGATATCAGTCTTGAAAGTGATAGTATTTGATTTAGGCGGAACACTTATGGAATACATCGGCATGCCTGATTGTTGGACAGATTATTATTTACAGGGTTTTGAAGAAATAAACAAACGATATACCTGTAATGCACCCGAATGCGACATACAGAAATCCGTAGAAATATTAAAAAACTTTAATCCCCGGATAAATTACAGGGAAGAAGAATATTCCCCGGAGTACATATTTTCCAAGTCACTGGAACACTGGAGCGCAGCCATTCCAATCCACCAATGTGCGCATACCTTTTATGATGGATTATCCTTAAAGGCAGAGATATATCCAGATGTAATTCCCGTGTTGAAGGAGTTGAGACACAGGAAATATCGGATTGCTACCCTGACAGATTTGCCAACTGCCATGCCAGATGAATTATTTAAAAAAGATATTGCCGAATTATTAGCCTGTTTTGATTTATATGTGTCCTCATTGAGTTGTGGATACCGGAAACCAAACAGCCGGGGATTGGAACAAATCTCAGAACATTTCCATGTCCCTGCCACGGAATTGATTTTTATTGGAGACGAGGAAAAGGATAGAAAAACAGCCCATAATGCCGGCAGTCGGTTTATTCAGGTGAACCGAAAGAAAAAGGGCCACGAAAGTATTTATGAATTAGGTGAATTATGGGAACTGTTGGATTGACATAGATAAATTACCGTTTATAAAAAGCCACAGACTCGAAAAAAATTTTTTAAGAGGAAAGAAACATGAATTTATATGATATATTTGAAAAATTGGATATACGCTATGAACAAATTGAGCATCCACAAGTATTTACAGCCGAAGAGGCACAAGGAATAAAGACAAAAATAGATGGCGTGGGCTGCAAAAATATTTTCCTCACAGATAAAAAAGAACAGTATCTTCTGATTATTGTAAAAGACGATAAAAAGGTGAAGATAAAAGAAATTGCCCAAAGGGCAAATACCTCTCACCTATCCTTTGCCAGTGAAGAAAAATTAAAGGAAATCCTGGGATTAGAACTGGGCAGTGTATCGCCTTTGGGGATTATACATGATAGAAATAAAAAAGTGAAAATATTGATTGATGCGGAATTGCAAGAGAAAAAAATGTTATTTCATCCCAACAGAAATACCGCAACCCTCCCCATTCGGTATGAAGATTTAATCCGATTTATTGAGTACGAAGAGCATAAATATATATTGATTTGATTATAGCTGCTTGTAAAATTGACTAAATCGAAGCAGGGGATATGAATACCACTACCATTTAGTTTACCTTTCACCTTTCTGTACCTTCGTCTTAAATGCAATTGAATATTGAAAACATTTCAAGTTTTAGATCATTTCAAAAACTAATAAAATATTGTTACTAATTACAAAGAGCAAAACCAATTTTTAGGTTTTGCTCTTATTCTATATGTTGTGAACATTTTCTAGTTCGTCAACAAATCCTGCACTTTAATATTTTCACATTTTCTCCATTAAAACAAATAAACATTCCCTTAAATATTTTTTTGATTTTTGAGAAGTTTGCGAAGGCTTTGCGTCTCAACTATACGGTAGTTAGAAAGCCATAATTGCTTGTCTTTTCCAGCTAATTGTGGATTTGAAGAGGTTTCGAAGGTGTTTTGAACAATGTCTACACCAATTTCATTCCATATTTCGACCGGGTCAAATACCCAATATGTTTCTTCTTTTTCTTCATCATATTTAAGCAAACTTCGAAAAGCCCCGAAAATCGGATAGATATAGCCGGTTGATACACTATAATTTGATTGTGTATGCAAAAACTGGGTGCGTGTGCCTTTGTCTATAGATTCAATACCGCGCACGCTGCCAAAGCGTGGATTTGCAGTACCTAAAGCATGCTTATATTGACAATATTTATCAGACAACTCTTTTTCAATAATATCATATAAAGATACTAACTTAGGAAGTTGTTTGGTTAATGCTTTATAAAAATTTGTATTAAATGCAACTTTGTACCTTTTGAAAACTTGTGCCTTCCCAGAATAACTTTGAGTTGGAGCTGCAGAATCATTAGGATATTTTTCAATATCAAAAGCATATAGTAAGCGAAGAAATTCTGATATATTAATAGGTTTATTTTCATTATCTTTGTAGGCCACTTCAGAAGCATAAACCTGTCCAGCAATTGCATTTTTAATATAGTCAAAGTTATCATCAAGATTAAATAATGCGATGTCAGAAACCTGAGCCGAAGTATTTCGGGCATCCGATAGTCTTGTAATATTTTGAACATTTGTAATCACTTCAACACGAACATATTTTTCAATATCACTCGGAATTTCATTGCGCTTTCCCATAATTGCAGTATATGTGTGGCCACCATCAAGAATGCCATAAGAACATTTATCATTTTCGTCACTCTGATCTCCTATATCAATTGTTACTTCAGACTCAGAAGTATTAAAGTATAAAGATTTAGCGGCAATAACAATACCACGATTGTTAATATGAAAGTCATATTCCGGTTCAGTTACAGCATCTTTTATACGGCGCGCAACATTTGTTGACATTTTAGGTTCTCTTGGATTGACATCAAGAGGGATGTTGCCTGGTAATTCTTTCATATTAACAATCAAGAAATAAACAGTTTCCAGAACCTCATCACTATTTAAAACTTTTTTATACGGTGATGAAATAGTGCGCAATGTTTCTACTTTAAATTTCAGTGTTTTTGTATTCATAGTGAATACCTCCTTTAAATATTTTTTTCTCGAAAGCTCTTGCCTTGAGGATGATTCTATATTATATTATTATCAAAGCAAAGTCAATGCACCATGGTGCATATTTATGGAGGCTATATGGCAGAAAGAAAAAACTATGACCAAAGATTGGTTGATATCGGCATATTACTTTCAAACAAAAGAAAGGCTCTTGGTCCATTGTATGGAAATAGGGAAAAGTTCATTGAATTAAGAAAAGAAGAATTGTTTAATAGTGAAGATTGGATATCAAATAGACATTTAACTAATATTGAATTAGGAAAAAACATGATAAGTATAGAAAAGATGATTTTACTTGCAGCAGCTTTAGAAACTGATCCGGTTGAGTTGTTTAAAGAAATATATGAAGTTTACATTAATAAAAATTGATTATCATGATGACTAATATAAATCAGTCAAGCGGTTCTGTAAAACTCAAATATTATTAATAGCCATAGCGACGCGGTGAATTCCAATTTTATATCTTCATTGTGCCCCTTGTTGGTCTGTTCTATCAGATTTTCAAGAGCAAACTAAGAGCATCCCCCTTCGAGAGTTGCTCGCATGTTGAAAAATAAGTCGTCACCACTGCAATAATGACGGCTGGTCCCATTAGGGGCTAGTAACATCATCTAAATTAAGCCACTTCCAGTTTTCCTGATATTTATTATGACGCAATACATTTATTAATTCAAGGATAACTTGTCCGTTTCACAAATACATGTTATACTATATTCAGTTAAAGGCAACGTAACACAAATATAATGCAAGAGGAGATAAAGAACCATGGGAGGATTTTTCGGAGTCGTATCAAAAGAGGACTGCATGTTTGATTTATATTTTGGAACAGATTACCATTCCCACCTGGGAACCAGGCGCGGCGGTCTGGCTGTGTATGGTGAAAAGGGCTTTGACCGCGCCATTCACAACATTGAAAATGCCCCGTTCCGTACCAAATTTGACAAGGACATGCAGGAGATGCATGGATATATGGGAATTGGCTGCATATCCGATTACGAGCCACAGCCATTGATTGTGCGCTCCCACCATGGAACCTACGCCATTACAACGGTCAGCAAAATAAATAACACTGGCGAGATTGTCAACAACATTTTTACCAATGGCAATTCTCATTTTCTGGAGATGAGCGGCGGGGATATTAACCCGACAGAGTTGGTGGCCGCCATCATTAACCAGAAGGAAAATATAATTGACGGCATACACTATGCCCTTGAACTAATCGAGGGTTCTCTTACTATGATGATTCTGACGCCAAAGGGTATTTATGCGGCACGGGACAAGTATGGCCGTACCCCCCTTGTCATCGGCAGAAAGGAAAATGCCTTCTGCCTCACTTTTGAGGATTTTGCTTACCGTAATCTGGGCTATGAGGATTATAAAGAACTGGGACCGGGGGAAATAGATATTGTGACAAATGAAGGGGTAAAAACCCTGATTGCACCGGGAAAAGATATGAAAATCTGCACCTTCCTCTGGGTGTACTACGGCTACCCATCCAGTTCCTATGAAGGCGTCAGCGTGGAGCAGATGCGCTATAACTGCGGTGCCAGCATTGCCAGAAGGGACAACGTAAAACCCGACATCGTGGCTGGTGTTCCGGATTCCGGGACGGCGCACGCCGTGGGCTATTCCAATGCCTCGGGCATCCCATTTTCCAGACCATTTATCAAATACACTCCAACATGGCCCCGCTCCTTTATGCCTACCATCCAGAGCAAGCGCAACCTGATTGCCAAGATGAAGCTGATTGCCGTACACGAACTGATTAAGGACAAAAGTCTGCTTCTGATTGACGATTCCATCGTCCGTGGGACACAGCTTCGGGAAACCACCGAATTTTTATATGCCAGCGGCGCAAAGGAGGTACATATCCGTCCAGCCTGCCCGCCTCTGGTTTATGGCTGTAAATATTTGAATTTCTCCCGCTCCTCCTCCGAGATGGACTTGATTACCAGACGGGTGATTGCCAAATTAGAGGGAACGGAAGACGTACCGGAAGAGATTCTTCAGCAGTACACAGACCCGGAATCTCCGAAATACGACCAGATGATAGAGGAAATCCGCAAAGAATTGAACTTCACCACCCTGCGTTACAACCGGCTGGATGATATGCTGGCGGCCGTAGGACTCCCGGAAGAAAAACTCTGTACCTATTGCTGGAACGGACGCGAATGAGCCTGGGCGTAAACAGTTATTCTGCGCTCGTGAACCGTTATTTTTCACTCGCAAACACCCTATCCCGGTTCTTTTCGGTATTCGGGTAAAACCGGACAGGCAGAGTCTGCTCCTTCCCTTTCACCATCTCCGACACTGTCTCGGATGGAACCGTCTCCGGTTCCGTCCTCTTTTTTCCTGTTACGGAATATTTCGTGGACACACCGGCCTCTGTGACATAGACCTCTCCGGTGATTCGACTGCCCGACACGGTGTAGAAACTGATGCCCCCGTAGACCGGCACCCACAGTTTGCCCTCTCCATAGGAAAAAACCGTATTTTCACTATAGGTATCCATACTGCTGCCTGCCACCTGTACCACTTCTCCCTGGATAAAATTATTTAACACAAGATGATTGGCGGTGATGGTTTCCTCTCCCACATCCACCCCATGCTTTTCATGGGTCAGCGCCAGCACGGCCGAATCATTTCCCTCCAGATTCAGACAGGCAAAGTACAAATCCCCCACACTCTCCCTCTCCTCCAGATATGACCGGTAAGCCTCTGCCTCCCCTCCGGCAAATGTCACATCTATCATTTTTTCTTCCTTCTCTTCTGTCTCCTGCTCCGGCCCGCTGCCTTCTGCACCACAGGCGGTCAGAACAAATATCACCAGGAAAGCCAGCATTCGTACCCCGTATCGTTTCATTTTCTGTCTCCCTTCCAAAAGCACCTGCTTACTTCTCGTTCTTATCGCTAAATAGTTTGGCAAAGCGGATATAGCACCAGAACATAATCGGCAGGAGTACGGAAGCTCCCAGACTGGCCTTAAACAGTTCCGGTGTCGCCGGCGAGGTAGTAAGAGCCGCCACCAGCGTGATTAAATATATCGATAACAACAGAACAGCCACAACAATAGCCACCACTCTCTGACCCTTTGTATAAGAACTCCTTGGTTTCTTTTCCTCTTCCATCTCTATCCTCCATTCCGAAGCATCCCGCTGGCACAATAGCAGGCGTTCTACTCTTCCCTTTGAAGCGTTTTGTCCGCTCCGATTTTTCTGAAATATTCCTGTATCTTACTCTCATATCCGTTATCCGAGGGCTGGTAAAACCGCTCATTTTTCACTTCATCCGGCAGATATTGCTGGTTGACATAATGATTTTCAAAATCATGGGCATACTGATAGCCAATGCCATGCCCCAACTTCGCCGCTCCCTTATAATGTGCATCCATAAGATACGAGGGAATCCGGTAATTGGGATGGCTCCGCACATATTCCGTGGCCCCGTCAATGGCCATAATGGCCGAGTTGCTCTTAGGGGCACAGGCCACATAGGCGGCTGCCTGTGCCAGTACAATCCGCGCCTCCGGCATTCCCAGCCGCTCCACTGCCTGGGCGGCGCTGACTGCCACTACCAGAGCCTGGGGGTCTGCATTGGATACATCCTCTGCCGCACAAATCATAATTCTCCTGGCAATAAAGGTGATACTTTCCCCGGCATACAGCATTCGCGCCAGATAATAAATGGCGGCGTCCGGGTCGGAGCCCCGCATGCTTTTGATAAAGGCGGAAATGGTATCATAATGGTTGTCGCCGGTTTTGTCATAACGCAGTGTCCGCTTCTGAATGCACTCTTCGGCCACATCGATGGTAATGTGAATATGGCCGTCCTCACTGCGCTCCGTAGTCAAAATACCAAGTTCAATGGCGTTCAGGGCAGTACGGGCGTCGCCGCCGCTGATGTCCGCCAGAAATTCCAGTGCGTCCTCATCGATTTTCGCCCGGTAACTTCCCAGCCCTTTCTCGGTATCGTTTACCGCCCGGAGGAGCAAAGTCCGAATATTTTCCTGGCTCAAGGGCTTTAATTCGAAGATGACAGAGCGGGATATCAACGCTCCATTTACCTCAAAATACGGATTTTCTGTGGTGGCTCCAATGAGCACCACCGTCCCGTCCTCCACAAAGGGCAGAAGATAATCCTGCTGTCCCTTGTTGAACCGATGAATCTCGTCAATGAACAAAATAGTCTTTTTGCAGTAGGCCGCCAGATTTTCTTTAGCCTTTGCCACCACTTCCTCCATGTCCTTTTTCCCCGCCGAGGTGGCATTAATCTGAAGAAATGCCGCACTGGTGGTGTTGGCGATAACCTTTGCCAGCGTGGTCTTGCCAGTGCCTGGCGGGCCATAAAACAGAATGGAACTTAGCTTGTCTGCTTTGATGGCACGATATAGAAGCTTTCCCTCTCCGATAATATGCTCCTGGCCCACCACCTCCTCCAGGGTCGTGGGGCGGAGACGGGATGCCAGCGGCGCTTCCTTTTCCTTATTCTGCTGGCTCATATAATCCAGTAAATCCAATGTTTTCTCCCTTCTATGATAAACCCTCGCAAAACGACAATTAACTCCATTATGCCAACAAAATCACCTGGCCATCTACCACTCCATAGCGGAGTTTTTCTGACCTCTCTAACCCCGCCCTCCCAGCCGTTTTTTCTGTTATCTCCTGCTCCACCTTCTCAATCTGATTCTCCGGGACGAGAAGGGTCAGTTCCACCGTGTCGGCATAGGAGGCCTCCAGTTCAATCAACTCCCATGTCCTGGCCAGATGCTGAAGCTTGCCAATTTCATTATAATCGGTCTTTATGCCCAATTTGTGACCGGTGTTCTGCTCCATCAGCACGCAGTCCGCCAGTCCCTCTTTTACCGCCGCTGTATAAGCCCGGACAAGGCCTCCCGTACCCAGCAGCGTGCCGCCAAAATACCGTGTCACAACGGCCAGGGCATCGTGGACTCCCTGCCCGGTCAGCACCTCTAACATGGGCCGTCCCGCTGTGCCCGAGGGCTCACCGTCGTCACTGCACCTCTCCGTTTCATTGTTTTCCCCCAGCACATAGGCAAAGCAGTTATGTCTGGCATCATAGTATTTTTTCCTCATTTCCGCAATCTTTTCCAGTGCCTCTTCCTCGGTTTTCACTGGAAAAAGATTGGCAATAAACCGGGATTTTTTTTCCACATACTCTCCCTGTCCTCCCCGGTACAGGATAATCGGGGCATTTTCCATGGCCGTCTTCCTTCCTGCTTTTCATCTCTACTGCTGTTATTTTACTAATTCTGCTTTTCCTTTTCAAGGGTTTTTGTTATAATATTGTAAAAGACGTGGCGGATTACCGGCACAGAAATGAGGAACCCCATGAATTTTAGTCAGAGAGAAGTAAGAAAGCGGGCCCGCCAGCTGCAGTCCCCGGCGAATCACCGGCTTCATAAATTACAGTTAATCTGCCTCCGAATCCTTCTGGTTGGCTTTATTCTTGGTGTCTGCTTTGGTGCCAGCGCTTTGTTTGGCGCATTTCGCGGCATGGTCTCCTCTGCACCGGATATCCAATCCATTCAGGTGGTTCCCCAGGGTTACACCACCACGATTTTAGACACAAAGGGAAACAGTATCCAGACCCTGGTAGGCCGGGATGCCAATCGGGAATATGTGACACTGGAGCAGATTCCCATCAATCTTCAAAATGCCTTTGTGGCCATTGAGGACGAACGGTTCTGGACACACAACGGCATTGACATTCAGGGAATCCTCCGGGCCGGCGCTGTGGGAATTACCAACGGCGGAGATTTCAGTCAGGGGGCCAGTACCCTGACCCAGCAGTTACTGAAAAATCAGGTATTTGGCGGCGGCGAAGAAAAAACACTGTATGACCGCGTTCAGCGCAAGCTTCAGGAGCAGGTTCTCGCCGTACAGCTGGAGACGAAATTTACGAAAGACCAGATATTGGAATATTATCTTAACACCATCAACCTGGGACAGAACACCCTGGGCGTCCAGGCGGCCTCAAAGCGGTATTTTAACAAAGACGTCTCTGAACTGACTCTCTCCGAATGCGCCGTTCTGGCTGCCATTACCCAGAACCCCTCTGCCTATAATCCCATTTCCCATCCGAATAAAAACCAGAGCCGACGCACCACGGTTCTCACCTATATGAAAGAACAGGGGTTCATCACTTCCGAAGAGTACACTGCAGCCATGCAGGATGACGTATACTCCCGGATTCAGACCGTAAACAGAGAAACGGTTCAAACCTCCCAGGCCACCTCTTATTTCACCGATGCCCTGATTGACCAGGTGATTCAGGATTTGAAAGCCAAATTAGGGTATACCGAGACACAGGCCTACAATGCTCTTTACACCGGGGGGCTCACTATATACAGCACCCAGAACACGGCTTTACAGAAAATCTGCGACACGGTAATCAATGATAAAAAATATTACCCGTCGGATTCCAAATACCAGCTGACTTATCAGTTGTCTGTAAAAAAGGCAGACGGCTCCGAGAAAAACTACGATTTCCGCTCCATGAAATCCTGGTTCAACAAACAGAAATCGCAGAAAATCAGCCAGTATTACACCCGGAAGGCCGATGCCAAAAAGCTGATAAAAACGTATAAAAACGCTATGGTGCAAAAAGGCGACACCGTCATTGCCGAGTCGGTATATCTCATTATCCAGCCCCAGGTTTCTTTTGTATTAATGGATCAGGATACCGGCCGGGTCAAGGCGCTCTGTGGCGGCCGGGGGCCGAAAACCGGAAGCCGGACACTGAACCGGGCAACGAATTCTGCCAGACAGCCCGGCTCCACCTTCAAGGTATTGTCCACGTATCTGCCGGCTCTGGACACGGCCGGCATGACACTGGCTACCGTACAGGATGACGCAGAATACTACTATCCCGGCACCAAACGTCTGGTGAAAAACTGGTATGGTTCCTCTTATCGGGGACTGACCTCGCTCCGCACCGCCATTGCGGATTCCATGAATGTGGTTGCCGTCAAGACACTGGAGCAGGTGACGCCGAAAATCGGGTATGATTATTTATTAAATCTAAATTTTACCACCCTTGTTGACAATTATACCGACAGTTCTGGAGAAACCTATACCGACATCGCCCTTCCCATGGCACTGGGCGGACTGACAAAGGGTGTCACCAATCTGGAACTGACCACTGGCTTTGCCTCCATTGCAGGAGGAGGCGTCTATCACCGTGCCACCTTCTATACAAAAATTGTAGACCACGATGGCAATGTTCTTTTGGAAAACAAACCAAAGCAGACTGCAAAACAGGTTATGAAGGATTCTACTGCATGGCTTCTTACCAGTGCCATGCAGGACGTCATAAGCAAGGGAACGGGCACCCAGTTAAAATTCCGGGAGTCCAACATGCCACAGGCCGGCAAAACCGGCACCTCCACCAGTAACCGGGATTTGTGGTTTGTGGGCTACACCCCGCATCTGACCGCAGGTATCTGGGGCGGCTATGATGCCAGTGACAAGCAGACCTCCACTTCCTATCATAAGGAAATCTGGCGCACTATCATGGAGCGGGTCAACCGGCGCCATAAGCAGAAGTCCTTTCAGCGCCCGAAATCCATTACCTCTGCAGTAATCTGTACCAAATGTGGCAAACTGGCCATCGATGATATATGCGCCAACGCGGTAGGCGGCTCCTGTGTCAAGCAGGAATATTTTGCCAAGGATTCGGTTCCCACCGAGAACTGCGACTGCCATGTACGCTGCCGCATCTGTAAATCCTCCGGCCACTTAGCAGGAGACAACTGCCCGTCCTCCCAGATATACACAGCTGTCTACTTACAGCAAAAAGCATCCGGCGCCATTGACAAGACGGCAGATGCTCCCCTGATTATTCCTGGTTATCTGAGTAATTCCCTCTGTGAAGTACACAACTAACTTTCCAGTTCCTGCAGGTACCGCTTCAGGGCGTCCTGCCAGGTTGGTAATTTATTAAATCCACTTTTAACCAGCTTTTCTTTGTTCATTCTGCTGTTATACGGTCTCTTTGCCTTCGCCGGAAAGGAACTGCTGTCCACCGGTGTTACCTCCACCTCCAGCCCCGCCTCCTCAAAAATTGCCAGGGCAAATTCGTACCAGCTGCAAAATCCCTCATTGGTGGCGTGATAAATTCCATATCTTTCACTTTCCATCATATCCACCAGCAGTACCGACAAGTCACGGGTATAGGTGGGAGAACCAATCTGGTCATCCACCACCTTCACAGCACCGTTCTCTCGCCCAAGGCGCAGCATCGTTTTTACAAAGTTCCCACCATTTACACCGAACACCCAGGATATGCGCAGGATAAAGTATTTTTCCACATAATGCCGAATTGCCTGCTCACCTTCGTACTTGGTCTGTCCATACACATTCAGCGGATGCGGGGCATCCTCCGGCTCCCATGGGCGCTCGCCCTCGCCCTGAAATACATAATCCGTACTGAGATACAGTAACTTACAGTCCTGTTCCCGGCATATTTTCGCAATATTCTCTGTTCCCTTTCCATTGACAAGACGGCAGATTTCCTCTTCATCCTCCGCCTTATCCACCGCTGTATAGGCGGCACAATGGACAACCGCTTCCGGGCATACACGAGAGACAACCTCTCGGACCTTCCCTTCATCGGTAATATCCATCTCCTCCACATCCACACCGACAGCGTCATGCCCGCGCTTTCTGCACTCTTCCATCACGTCATGCCCCAGCTGCCCCTGGATTCCTGTCACTAATACCTTCATATTACCTCCCTTCCGAAGCATCCTGCTCCATGGCAGGAAACCGGTTCTTTTCCCTGCTAACGGTTTCCATACATTTTTTCATAATAACTGGCATATTCGCCATTGATAATATTTTCCCACCACTCTCTGTTATCCAGATACCACTGAATGGTCTGACGGATGCCGGTATCAAAATTGTAGGCTGGCTTCCAGCCCAGCTCTCCCTCTATCTTCGCCGGGTCAATGGCATAGCGTAAATCGTGGCCCGGGCGGTCTGTCACAAAGGAAATCAGGCTCTCTGGCTTATCTAACGCCTGCAAAATGGTCTTTACCACTTCCAGATTCGTCCTCTCATTGTGCCCGCCAATATTATATACTTCTCCCACTTTTCCCTTGTGGAGAATCAGGTCAATGGCCTCGCAGTGGTCTGCCACATGCAGCCAGTCCCGGACATTTTCCCCTTTGCCATAGACCGGGAGTTTTTCCCCTGCCAGCGCCCTGGATATCATAAGGGGAATCAATTTCTCAGGAAACTGATATGGCCCATAGTTATTGGAACAGCGGGAAATGGTGGCCGGTACGCCGAAAGTACGGTGATAGGCCATGACAAACAAATCGGCACTTGCTTTGCTGGACGAATAGGGACTGGAGGTATGCAGCGGCGTATCCTCACGGAAAAACAAATCCGGACGCTCCAAGGGGAGGTCGCCGTACACTTCGTCGGTAGACACCTGATGAAACCGTTTTACCCCGTATTCCCTGCTGGCATCTAACAGCACCTGGGTTCCCAGTACGTTTGTCCGGACAAAAATCCCCGGGTCACTGATAGAACGGTCCACATGGCTTTCTGCCGCAAAGTTCACCACCACATCAAACGTTTCCTTCTCAAATAAATCCATGATAAATTCACGGTCTGCAATATCTCCCTTCACAAACCGGTAATTCGGCTCATTTTCCACGGATTTCAGGGTTTCCAGATTGCCGGCATATGTTAGTAAATCCAGATTTAATATTTCATAATCCGGGTATTTCCTTACCATATGATGAACAAAATTCCCTCCGATAAACCCGGCTCCGCCGGTGACACATATCTTCATGCTCCGTCTCCTCCATTCCAGACTTATTTTTCTTTTCTGTCCTTTGCATATTCTTTCCTCTATACTATAAACCACAACCTAATGCTGCGGTCAATACCTTTTTCTATTTTTTCCCGTTTTTTTCGGTTTCCGCCCAGCAGGTTCCCTCTTCCCTCTCTTCCCGGAGGGTTCTTTCTTCGGTTTCCGCCCGGAAAGCTTTCTGGGCGGAATCAGGCAGCGGGGGCCGAAACCAATTAAATCCTCTCTGCCCGCCTTACAGAGAGCTTCCTTCACCAGTTCATAGTTCTCCGGGTCACGGTACTGAATCAGTGCCCTCTGCATGGCCTTTTCATGGGGTTTGTCCGGCACATAAACAGGCCTCATGGTTCGTGGGTCCAGCCCTGTATAGTACATACAGGTAGAAATGGTGGAGGGGGTGGGATAGAAATCCTGTACCTGCTCCGGCATATACCCCAAATCCCGGATATATTCTGCCAGTTTTACCGCCTCTGTCAGTGTGGAGCCCGGATGGGAGGACATAAGGTAAGGCACCACATACTGGCTCTTTCCTGTCCGCTTATTGACCCGTTCATACCGCTTCAGGAAACTCTGGTAGACCGCATGGGCAGGCTTTCCCATGGCATGAAGCACCTTATCCGAGACATGCTCCGGCGCCACCCGCAGCTGCCCACTGATATGGTGTTCACACAATTCCCGCAAAAAGGTATCGGCCTCGTCGGCCATTACATAGTCAAAACGAATACCCGAGCGCACAAATACCTTCTTTACCTTCGGGAGCTTCCGCAGTTTGCGGAGAAGGGCGACATAATCCCTATGGTCTGCCCGAAGGTTGGGACAGGGCTTCGGAAACAGACACTGCTTTCCCTGGCAGGCTCCCTTTTTCCCCTGTTTTTCACAGGCAGGCTTCCGAAAATTCCCTGTAGGACCCCCCACGTCATGGATATATCCCTTAAACCCTTCCTTTTCCGTCATTTCCTGTGCTTCCTTTATAATGGAAGCATGGCTTCTTGCCTGTATAATCCGGCCCTGATGAAAGGTGAGGGCACAAAAGCTACACCCCCCAAAGCACCCTCTGCAGCTGGTAAGACTGAACTGAATTTCCCGGATGGCCGGCACACCGCCTTCCTTCTTATAGGAAGGGTGAAAGGTTCCCATATAGGGATAGGCATAAATATCATCCATTTCCTGTTCCGTCAGCGGCTTTGCCGGGGGATTCTGCACTACCAGCACCTTATTCGGATAGGGCTCCACCAGGGGCCTGGCCGAAAAGGGGTCTGTATTTTCATACTGGCTCATAAAGCTTCTGGCATATTGTTTCTTTTCAGCGGTAATTTCCTCAAAAGAAGGAAGATATACCGGCTCGTAGGCACTGACCTCCCCCTCCTTCGTGCGGTAGACCGTCCCCGGAACAAAGGTTATATCTTTTACCGCCATGCCGCTGTCCAGCGCCTCCGCAATTTCCAACATACTGTGCTCACCCATTCCGTAGGAAATCAGGTCGGCACCAGAGTCCAGAAGAATTGAGCGCTTTACCTTATCCGACCAGTAGTCGTAATGCGCCATACGCCGGAGGCTGGCCTCGATCCCTCCCAGAATAATCGGCGTCTTTTTATAGGTTCTCCGAATCAGATTGGAATACACCACAGCAGCATAATCCGGCCGCTTTCCCATCACGCCGCCTGGGGTATAGGCATCGTTTTTCCGCCGTTTCTTGGCTACTGTATAATGATTTACCATGGAGTCCATATTGCCGGCACAGACCAGAAACGCCAGCCGTGGCTCTCCCAGTATGGATATGCTGTCCTCTTTTTTCCAGTCCGGCTGGGAAATGATTCCTACCCGGTAACCGTGGGCCTCCAGATGGCGGCTGATAATTGCCGGGCCAAAGGAAGAATGGTCCACATAGGCATCCCCAATGACAAAGACAAAATCGCACTGTTCCCAGCCCCGCCTCTCCATATCCTCTCTGGATATGGGCAAAAATCCGGTATTATCTGTCCGCTCCATTTACATTCTCCATTTCCTCACCGCCCCTCAGGGCTTTCACTACTTCCTTTGCTGACCTCTCATTCATGCCCGGCACTGCCTTCAGCTCCTCCACCGAGGCATTTTTTATCTGCTCCAGCGACTCAAAATACCGCATCAGCGCCTTTCGTCTGGCCGTCCCAATGGTAGGTATATCATCCAGTATGGAATGAACCTGGGTTTTACTGCGTATCAGTTTATGATACTCTATGGCAAACCGGTGGGTCTCATCCTGGATTCTGGTAATCAGCCGGAAGCCCTGGCCGTGGGTGTCAATGGGAATCTCCCGGTTCTGAAAATACAGTCCCCGGGTGCGGTGATGGTCATCCTTCACCATACCGCAGACCGGCAGGGAAAGCTCCAGTTTTGCCAGTACCCTCTCCGCCACATTCACCTGACCCTTGCCGCCGTCCATAAAAATAATATCCGGCAGATGACGGAAGGAATCCAGTTCCGACAGGCCCTCCCGCTTACTGTGTTCAAAGCGTCTGGTCAGCATCTCCTCCATGGCGCCGTAATCATCCGGCCCGGACACCGTGCGTATGCGGAACTTGCGGTAGTCGTTTTTCTTGGCCTTGCCGTTTTCAAATACCACCATGGAGCCCACTGTCTCAAACCCATTGATATTGGAAATATCATAGGATTCCACCCGGACAAGCCCCTCTATGCCAAGAAGCGACTGGATTTCCTCCATGGCGCCGATGGTGCGGGCCCGCTCCGCCTTTAATTTCTCTGCATCCTTTGTCAGCACCATATAGGCATTCCGCTTGGCCAGTTCCAGTAACCGCTCCTTCTGTCCTCTCTTTGGCACACGGAAATATACCTTCCTCTCCCGTTTCGCCGATAGCCACTCCCGAATGGCCTCTGCGTCCTCCACTTCCTCCTCTGTCCAGATTTCTCTGGGAATATAGGGAGTTCCCGAATACATCTGCTTGATAAAAGCAGACAGGACGCTGGCATTTTCCTCCTCCTCTACGCCGGTAAGATAATAGTGCTCCCGTCCAATCAGCTTGCCGCCCCGGATAAAAAATACCTGCACCACCGCCTCGTTGCCGCCCCGGGCCATGGCTACGATATCCCGGTCTTCGTTGTCCTCTGCCGTAATTTTCTGCTTCTCCGTCACCTGCCGGATACTCTGAATCAAATCCCGGTATCTGGCCGCCTCTTCAAACTGCATCTCCCCCGAGGCCTGATTCATCTTCTCTGTCAGCTCCCCTACTATTTCCCTGGTGTCTCCCTGCAAAAATTTCAACACCCGGTCAAAGTTCTTCCGGTACTCCTCCGGCTTTACTCCACCCTGGCAGGGAGCGGGACACTGGCCAATCTGGTGATACAGGCAGGGCCTCTCCTTCCCTATATCCCGGGGCAGTACCCGGCGGCAGTTCCGCAGATGAAACAGCTGGTTTGCCAGTTCAATGGTGTCCCGGATGGCCTTCCCGCTGGTAAAAGGGCCAAAGTACCGGCTTCCATCCCGCTTCATCTGGCGTGCAAAAAGAAGCCTTGGATAGGCTTCCTGTATCGTTGCTTTTAAAAATGGATAGGCTTTCCCATCCTTTAACATGGTATTATACCGGGGGGAATGCTCCTTAATCAGATTGCACTCCAAAACAAGGGCCTCGAGCTCACTGTCCGTCACAATGTACTCAAACCACGCAATCCGGTCAATCATCCGCTGTATCTTCGGCGTCACATTCCGGCTTTTCTGGAAATACTGGCGCACCCGGTTTTTCAGGCTGATGGCCTTCCCCACATATATAATTTCGTCCGACGCATCGTGCATCAGATAGACTCCTGGCTTTGCCGGGAGTTTTTTCAGTTCCTCTTCCAGATTAAACACGCTCATCCGTCCTTTGTTCCACGTCCTCTGTCTCTGTCTCTTCCTCTATCTGTGCAGGCTCGTCGGCAACGTCAGTATCTTCGCCGGCATCTCCACTGGCATTTTTCTTTTTCAGCTTAATGCCGGTAATTTCCTCAAATATTTTCACAAATTCCTTGCCGGTAATGGTCTCCTTCTCAATCAGATGCTTGGCAAGAGCCGTCAGTACCTCCTGATTTTCCTCTATAATCTGACGTGCCCGCTTATGACACTCCTCCAGAATCTTCATGACCTCGGCATCCACTTCGCTTTCCGTCTCCTCGCCGCAGGTCATCACCGGACGGCCATCCAGATACCGGCTCTGAATGGTCTCTAAGCCCATCATGCCGAATTTCTCGCTCATACCGTACTGGGTCACCATGGCACGGGCAATGGAGGTAGCCTTCTCAATATCGTTGGAGGCTCCTGTAGTCACATCGTCAAAAATAACCTCTTCGGCAGCGCGCCCGCCTAAGAATGTGGTAATCTCCGACAGCAGCTCGTCCTTTTTCTTCAGATACTTTTCTTCCTCCGGCACCTGCATCACATACCCCAGCGCTCCCATGGTACGGGGCACAATGGTAATCTTTTGTACCGGTTCTGTATTTTTCAGCATCGTCGTCACCAGTGCATGTCCAATCTCGTGGTATGCGACAATTTCCTTTTCCTCTTTTCCCAAAATGCGGTCCTTTTTCTCTTTTCCGGCCAGAACCACTTCCACCGCCTCAAACAAATCCTTCTGGCTCACGGCCTTTCTTCCATCTTTTACCGCCATAATGGCCGCCTCATTTACCATATTGGCAAGGTCGGCACCCACGGCACCGGAGGTAGCCAGTGCAATTTCCTCCAAATCCACCGTATCGTCCATCAGCACATCATGGGAATGTACCTTCAATACATCCACACGCCCTTTCAAATCCGGCCTTTCCACAATAATACGCCGGTCAAAGCGTCCCGGACGCAGAAGGGCCTTATCTAACACCTCCGGCCGGTTGGTGGCTCCCAGAATAATAATTCCCTTAGAGGAGTCAAAACCATCCATCTCCGATAGCAGCTGGTTCAACGTCTGCTCCCGCTCGTCGTTGCCGCCGCCATACTGGCTGTCGCGGCTTCTTCCGATGGCGTCAATCTCATCGATAAAAATAATACACGGAGCCATCGAGGTGGCCTGCTTAAATAAATCCCGGACACGGGAGGCCCCGACACCTACAAACATTTCCACAAAATCCGAACCCGACAGGGAGAAAAACGGCACGCCCGCCTCTCCTGCCAGCGCCTTTGCCAAAAGGGTTTTACCCGTTCCCGGCGGTCCCACTAACAGGGCCCCCTTTGGCAGCCTCGCACCAATCTGGCGGTACTTGCCTGGATTTTTCAAAAAATCCACCAGTTCCGTGAGAGACTCCTTGGCCTCCTCCTCACCGGCCACATCCGCAAAGGTAACACCGGTCTTTTTTTCCACATACATTTTCGCATTGGACTTGCCAATGCCGCCCATAAGGCCGCCGCCCTTGGTAGCCGAACGCATAAAAAACCACAGCAGAAGCCACAGTCCCGCAATCGGCAGTACATAGGTCAGCAGAAATTCCATAATGCCGGAACCGGTATCTGCCACCTCCGCAGTAAATTCTACGCCGTACTTGTTCAGCATGTCCTGTACCAGACTGGTGTCATTGACATAACCGGTATAATAGGTCACAGGAAACATGGCAACCTTTTCTTCCTTCTTTGGCTCAATAAAAATGAGATTGCTCTTGAAGGTAATCTTCTCAATCTGGTCCTTTTTTAACATCTCAATAAACTTGGTATAGCTTATCTCTCTCTCGGTATTCCTCTCAATCTCCGCATTCAGAAAAAAAATCAGGCATATGGCAAATACCGCTGCCGCTATACAAATGACAATGTTCGTCCGATTTCTTTTCTTTTTATTGTTATTGTTTTTATTATTCGGTTGATTATTATTTGAGTCCATCCGTTTCTATCCTTTCGTTGGTTGCATTCTTCCATTTAATTAGTATAAAAGATTTTGCCTCATAAATCAATGGGAAAGTCGCCATCTTCTCATCTTCTTTGGATTTTTCCACTTGAAACCCCTCTGAAAAAATGGTACACTAAAAACGTGTTTTTTGTGTGTTTATTTTGATTACAGTGGATAGAAAACAGCGAACGTCATTCCTGACATGACGTTCTTATATAATCAGGAGGAGAAAATGGCTATCAAGTATGTATTTGTGACCGGCGGTGTTGTTTCCGGTCTGGGCAAGGGTATTACGGCCGCCTCTTTGGGACGGCTTTTGAAAATGCGCGGTTACAGTGTAACCATGCAGAAATTTGACCCCTACATCAACATCGACCCGGGCACTATGAATCCTATTCAGCACGGCGAGGTATTTGTCACCGATGACGGTGCCGAGACAGATTTGGATTTGGGACATTATGAACGGTTTATCGATGAGAGCCTGACAAAACAGAGTAACGTAACAACTGGAAAGGTATACTGGTCGGTTCTTTCCAAGGAACGCCGGGGAGACTATGGCGGCGGTACGGTTCAGGTCATCCCCCATATTACCAACGAACTGAAAAGCCGGTTTTACCGCAACGACGGCTGCAAGGAGACACAGATTGCCATTATTGAGGTAGGCGGCACCGTAGGAGATATTGAAAGCCAGCCATTTTTGGAGGCGATTCGCCAGTTCCAGCTGGATGTGGGACATGAAAATGCCATTCTCATCCATGTAACACTGGTTCCTTACCTGAAGGCTTCTCAAGAGTTAAAGTCCAAGCCTACCCAGGCCAGCGTAAAGGAATTGCAGGGAATGGGTATCCGGCCGGATGTGATTGTCTGCCGTACAGAGATTCCGCTAGATAAGGCTCTTCGGGATAAAATCTCCCTTTTCTGTAACGTGCCAAACAGTCAGGTTATCCAGAACCTGGATGTAGAGACCCTGTACGAAGTACCATTGGCCATGGAAAAGGAACACCTGGCCCAGACGGTCTGCAAGTGTCTGCACCTGGACTGCCCGGAGCCGGACATCCAGGAATGGGAAAACATGGTGGACTCCATCAAACATCTGAACAAAGAAGTAACCGTTGCCTTAGTAGGCAAATATACCGCTCTCCACGACGCTTATATCAGTGTGGTAGAGTCCCTGAAGCACGGCGGTTTCGCCCACAATGCCCAGGTTAATATCAAATGGGTAAATTCCGAGGAGGTTACCCGGGAAAATGTGGCGGAGCAGCTGGCAGGAGCCACCGGCATACTGGTGCCGGGCGGCTTTGGCGACCGGGGTATTGACGGAAAAATCTATGCCATTGAATATGCCAGGGAAAATAACATTCCTTTCCTGGGCCTCTGCCTGGGCATGCAGTTAAGCCTGGTGGAATTTGCCCGGAATGTCATCGGCTGGAACGATGCTCACAGCGCCGAGTTAGACCCTTCCACCACACACCCGGTTATCCATCTGATGCCGGATCAGGACGGCGTGGAGGACATCGGCGGCACCCTTCGTCTCGGTTCCTATCCCTGCGAACTGGACAAGAACAGCAAGGCCTTTGAACTTTACGGCAAGGAAATTATTCACGAGAGACACCGTCACCGCTACGAGGTCAATAACCTCTATCGGGAAGACTTTGAAAAACACGGCATGACCCTTTCCGGTCTTTCACCGGATGGCCGGATTGTGGAAATGATTGAAATTTCTACTCACCCGTGGTTTGTGGCCACACAGGCACACCCGGAATTTAAGTCCCGGCCAAACCACCCACACCCGTTATTTAAGGGTTTTGTAGGAGCTGCTATAGAGTACAATTCTTAAAAAGCCAAGAAATACCCTTCCATCGATTCGAACCGACAACAACGCAATAGCGTCTCGCGTTAAGGTTCTCACTGATGGAAGGGTATTTCTTGGTTTAAGGATTGTTACTCTTAGCATGATGGCGCTAGTTTGAACCTTGTTTAGTTTTGTGCTAACGCTAAAATAGCTAGAAGCCTTTCTTTTTCAGTTCATGGACTAATTCCACATAAAATTCCCTGACGTCGAATCCATCAAAGTTTTCCCGGTTCAAATCAATCATATCTCCATGGGAGATTCCCCGTCGGCCAGTGGTGGCAGCAAGTTGAAATTTTTCACCCCAGGGAAAGGATTCCTCGCCCACCAGACCATCATTGGCACCGTCAAAGTGCTTTACCAAATAATAGGAAAAATTCAACGGAAACCGTCCGCCGGAGGGGCGGTTTAATTTGGAGCCCACACTCTGGTAATACACCTGGCTGCTGTCCGGCAGCTCTTCATTCCGCTTCCGGCAGGCCTCTTCCGTCAAAGCGCCTACGGCCGCCAGAAAATCCGGATGTTCGTCGCCCATTACAGCCAGCGCCGCATTATACGCACTGGCAACCCGTCTCTGCTTGGATTCGGAAATCTGTGACAGCAGATAATCCGCAAACTGACAGCCCCGATGGGGAGTGTTGATAGTGGTCAGCGAAGCCACATAGCGGTCTGTCCCCAGACGGGAAAGCGCATATCGGCAATCCAGCCCGCCTTTGGAGTGGGCAATAATATTTACCTTTTCACATCCTGTTTCCTCCACAATCTGCCGTATACGGGCATCCAGTTCCACACCGCTGTCCTCCACCGAAGAGGCCGACGCATGATTGCCATAATAGATACAGGCGCCGTTCTTTTCCAGTTCTCCGGGAATCCTGCCCCAATAGTTAAAATGCTTGAAATCCCGAAAAAACACGCCATGCACCATCAAGAGAGGGTATTTTGTCCGGCATCGCTCCTCCTCCCGGTACTCCTGGGCCTCCAGTATCTTCCCCTGTTCTGTGGCAACCTCCCGCCTCACAATATCTATCATTTTCATAAGTACAACCAGATTAAGAATAGGAATCCATCCGCACAGCGCACCAATGACCCGCCATTTTATCCCCAATTGAACCGAAGTCACATAAATCCGGATCATCCCGTTCCAGAATACCACCGCCTCCACCAGAAAGACAATCAGCGTATTGACAATCCACAACTTAGGCTCCTGAAGCAGTGAGCCCAGTGGCAGCCAACCAGACCAGCCGGCCAGAGAATAGACAATGGACAGTCCCGTGGAAATCAGGAACAGCTCCAGCAATTCACAACCATCTGCGCTGACCCGAAGCCGCCCCGTCTGCAATTTCCGGTTGGCAAAGGACGGCGCCACATTCATGCCCACAAACAGCAAAAACAGAAGCCAGACCCCTGCTCCTACAGGAATAAAGCCTCCGAGGGAATAGCTGTTTGCCAGTATAAATATAAGCACTCCATAAATCATCCGAATCAAATATCTCATTGGTATGCGGCGTCTCCTTTACTGCCGGTTTTACACCTTTTTTCTGCTTTCATTATACAAAGGAGAATACCCCCCGTCAACCTGCCTTTGTTTCATCCTCCTCCAGTTCCAGAAGCCATACAAATCATTGACAAGGAAAATTATAAAACAGAAAATCATAGGCAGATAGGACATACTCTCCCGTGTCGCCAGCACCCAAAGCACAATCAGTATCACATCATTGCAGGCATAGGCCGCCGCATACCATGGATTCCGAAGCACCGTGAGGCCGGAGGCAATAAAGCTGGTGGTTATGGAAATGGTACTAAAAATAAGATTTGGCGTATTCCCTGCCCGCAGAATATAGAAAAAGCCCACCGTAACCACCGCCGTCAGCGCAAGCAGTATGCTCCCCGATGATTTTTTCAACGAACTGACCTCCACCTCCCTCTCGGAATAGGGATGCCTGAGCCAGGCAATCATCGATGCAAAAGCGGTGGGCGCTGTCATTCCCAGATAAGTAACCATTTCCCCATAATAGCGGAAGCGGAAAGAAATCACGGCATATAAAAGGCTGAAAACCACCATCAGCAGGGGGCCTATGGCATCCCCTTTGGCTGTAAAAATCAGAGCGGTGGCTCCCACGACAGAGGCGCCAAGGGTCAGCCCGTCCCGGTTTCCGGCCAGCAAAAAAGACAACACCAGCACTGTCACAGACCCCAGCCAGAGACCCCATTCAAAAGAGGTAAGATTTTTCACCGATTTTATAAAGTTCATTCTGTTCTCCTCCCTTTATGTAAACAACAGGCAAAATTCCCTTAAAAAAAAACATCCGCACATATCTTCTAAGACCTAACGATATGTTCACGAATGTTTCCTACACTCATTCTACCCGGTGGCAGTTTTCCCTGTTTTATTTATATTTTTATCCTAACACATTTTTGACTCGTTGACAAGGCTTGTTCTTCCCGTCTCTGCCTGTTAATGACAGCCTCCGCCACAGTTTTTGCAGTCGCCGCAGTGAATGGATTTCCCTTTTTTCTTATTCCGAACCATGCTGTACACAATCAGCACCACCACAGCCAGCACTATAATTCCTGCAATCCATGTTCCCATAATCTGTCTCCTCTCTGTCCGCTTACCAGGATGGACAGAACCTGTACCGATTTTGATACAGGTTCTCCCAAATGGCTTGTTATGTTCAATATATACTTTTTGTACCAAATGTTTAGCGCAAATTATCTGGTACCCAAAACACCTTTGGATGTATTCAGCTTCAGGCTGTTGCTCTCCTTGTACGGACGGAACAGAAGATAAATCAGTCCCACAATCAACAGCAGGGCAACTACTGTCCAGCCGCTGAACACTCCGGTACACAAAAGACCTACCCAGTAAATAATCAAAGCAACCACATAGGCAAACACACACTGGTAAGCAATGGCAAATGCCGTCCACTTTCCGTTATTCATCTCTCTTTTAATCGCGCCGATGGCCGCAAAGCAAGGGGCACACAAAAGGTTAAAGGCCAGGAACGCATAACCGGCAATCGGCGTCATGCCCTCGAAGTCCAGGACGCCAAACACGCCTACCACTTCTTCCTTTGCCACCAGTCCCATAACGGTAGCAATAGCTGCCTTGATGTTGCCAAAGCCAAGAGGGGCAAAAATCCATTGGATGGCGCCTCCAATATGGCCAAGAATACTGTTTTCCAGTTCCATATCCGGATTAAAGCCAAAGGAGCCATTCTCCACACCAAAGACAGAACCTGCCCAAATGAGTATGGAGGCAAGAAGGATGATGGTTCCCGCCTTCTTAATAAAGGACCAGCCCCGCTCCCACATACCCCGGAGCACAGAGCCCACCGTTGGCAGATGATAAGCTGGAAGTTCCATAACGAATGGCGCCGGCTCTCCGGCAAACATCTTTGTCTTCTTCAAAATAATACCGGAAATGACAATGGCCGCAATTCCCAGAAAATAGGTACTCGGAGCCACCCAGCCTGCACCGCCGAACAGGGAGCTGGTCAGCAGGGCAATAATTGGCAGCTTCGCACCGCATGGGATAAAGGTGGTAGTCATAATTGTCATCTTTCGGTCCCTGTCACTCTCAATCGTGCGGGACGCCATAATCCCCGGCACACCACATCCAGAGCCAATCAGCATGGGAATAAAGGATTTCCCTGAAAGACCAAAGCGGCGGAAAATACGGTCCATAATAAAGGCAACCCGGGCCATATAGCCACAGCCTTCCAAAAAGGCAAGGAAGATAAACAGCACAAGCATCTGAGGCACAAACCCAAGCACCGCTCCCACACCGGCTATAATACCGTCAAGAATCAGACCACTGAGCCACTCAGCACAATCAATAGCCGCCAGAGCATTTTCCACCAGAACCGGAATGCCCGGAACCCATATGCCATAATCTGCCGGGTCTGGCTGGTCCAGCCATTCTCCTTCTTCATCCAAAGGAAGCACCGCTTCCAAATCGTAGCCCTTCTCTGCCAGGTCCTCTCCATAAGAGCCAAGGGCTTCCTCAAAGCCGCCAAAGTCCTTATCTGCAAAAGTTTCCTGTATATCTTCACCACCAATAACATCGGCGTCTGCTGCCGCCGCATCTACTACCGCCTGGATAGACGCATCATCAAAAATCTTTTCCTCTGCCCAGGCATCGGTGGCTTCATCAAAATCACCTCTACCCACACCAGCCAGATACCAGCCATCTCCAAAGAGACCGTCATTGGCCCAATCCGTCGCATATGTACCAATGGTTGTCACCGAAATATAATACACGATAAACATGATAACCGCAAAAATCGGCAATGCCAGAAAACGGTTTGTTACAACCTTGTCGATTTTATCGGAACGGGTTATTTTCTGTCCCCCGCTCTTCTCACAGCACTGGCCGATAATGGAAGAAATATAGGTGTAACGCTCGTTGGTAATGATACTTTCCGTATCATCATCAAAGGATTCTTCCAAGGCCTCGATTTCCTGGGAGACATCCGGAACAGTCTTCATCTGCTCCACAATTTTGTCATCTCTCTCTAAAAGTTTAATGGCAAAAAACCGTCTCTGCTCCTCTTTTACGTCTGCACCAAGTCTCTCCTCCACAGCATGAATCGCCAGTTCCACTTCCTCGGAAAATTCATGCACCGGAGCCTCTGCTGCTCTCTGCTCTGCCAGAGCCACCGCCTTCATGGCTGCCTTCTGGATTCCTTTGCCCTTCAGGGCAGAAATTTCAATCACTTCACATCCCAGCTGCTCACCCAGCTTATCTACATGAATTTTGTCGCCGCTTTTCTCTACCACATCCATCATGTTTACAGCCATGATAATCGGAATACCCAGTTCCATTAACTGGGTGGACAGATACAGGTTTCTCTCAATATTCGTACCATCTACAATATTTAAGATGGCGTCCGGCCTTTCATTAATCAGATAATTTCTGGCAACAACTTCCTCTAATGTATAAGGAGAAAGGGAATAAATACCTGGCAGGTCCGTAATTACCACATCGGACGTGCTCTTTCCCAAAAAATTCTTTTTTAACTTTCCTTCCTTCTTTTCCACCGTAACACCCGGCCAGTTACCTACAAACTGATTGGCACCGGTCAGTGCATTAAACAGCGTTGTCTTTCCACTGTTTGGATTTCCTGCAAGCGCAATTGTAATTGACATTTTCCTTCCTCTTTTCTGCGTTTCTTATAACGAATTTGTTTCAACTTCCTTAAATTAGTCTTGCCTAACTATTAACCAAAAAAAAATTACTTTTTATAAAATCGACAGATATGTATCCTGTCACTCTTTTCCCGCTGTCACTCCACCTCTATCATTTCCGCATCGGCCTTGCGCAGAGACAGTTCATAACCACGTACCGTAACCTCGATTGGATCTCCTAACGGCGCTACCTTTCTCACAAAAATCTCCACGCCTTTTGTGATGCCCATATCCATTATACGCCTTTTTACAGGGCCTGTTCCTGTTAATTTCTTTACTGTGGCGCTCTGCCCACAATCCACTTCCCGCAACGTCTTCATCGTATCCTCCATTATATCAGACCATAATCTTGTTGGCCATATCCTTACCAAGCGCAATCCGGGAATTCTTGACATTCAAAATCATATTGCCGCTAATCTCGGAAACCACAGTAACTACACCGCCGGTAACAAAGCCCAGATTTTCCAGAAACTGTCTGGTCTCCGCCTTGCCGCCAATCCGTTTAATCGTATTAGCTTCACCAACTCTTGCCATCGTCAGAGGCATCACACATCATCCTTTCCCTGATTGTAACTATAGTGATTTTCTTCACACGGTTAGTATACTCTAACGCCTATTAGTTGTCAAGAACTTTTTCAAGAAATTTTGATAAAATTTTAGTAAATTTGGGCTAAAAAATATGTGGGAATATTTGATAAAAAAGGAAAAGAATGATATACTGATGTAAATAGAGTATTTATTCCAATGCAGGAAAGGGGTTATACAATGAAGACAAACGAATCCGCAGAGAATTATCTGGAAACCATCCTTGTGTTAAGTCATAAATTACCTGTTGTCCGCTCTGTTGATATTGCCACTGAACTGGGTTTTAAGAAGTCCAGCGTCAGCGTCGCCATGAAACATCTTCGGGAGAATGAACATATTACCGTGACGGATGCCGGATACATCTATCTCACCGACGCCGGGCGGGCCATCGCTGAAATGATATACGAGCGACACAATTTTCTTGCCCACTGTCTCACTACGCTGGGTGTCTCCGAAGAAACTGCCGAGGAAGATGCCTGCAAGATTGAGCATGTTATAAGTAAGGAAAGTTTCGATGCTATAAAAAAGGCGTGGTCTAAAATAGAAGCGTAAAATTTTTCATAACAAAAAGGTGCCAAATCTGGCACCTTTTTAGCGTGCGTGAGAAGATTCGAACTCCCGACACCTTGGTCCGTAGCCAAGTGCTCTATCCAGCTGAGCTACACGCACAACGCAAATATTATAATACCCGAAGGAGTGGCAAAAGTCAAGCCTTTTTTTGTTTTTCCACTACTTCTGGCTTTCCAGCATAAAAATGCCGGTTCCACCATTCCACCAGTCCGACCTTCCGCTCTTTCTCCATGCATTGATCTGCTTTTTTTATAACGAACTTTGTGATTGGGGTTTCTATATAGTAAAAAATCACTCCTGCCACCAGACTGATGGCAATGCCTGCCAACAGCTCCAGCAGTTTATTATCAATCTGTGCATAAATATACTTTGCAAAAAATCTATAGTACACCATCTGAGCCAGCAGGATATTAAAAGAAGCTTTACCAATTACCTCAAAAGGCAGCCAGCCCTTCTTACATTTATTTAACATCACTGCGGCTAATGGCATTATATACAGGCAGGCGGCATAAGAGGTTTTTGGCCAGAACCGAATCAGTTTCGGCATATAGCCCATATAGCACAGGGCCACCAGAAAGGCTATGCCGCACAGACAGGAAAGCACGCCCCACACCTTTTTCACCTGTCCTTTTTTCAAATGCAGATAGCATCCAAAGGCAATGACTAACAAATAGCGGAACAGAAGCAGTCGATAACAGTCGTAACTCATCTCATAAGGTTTCGGCAAAAATCCGTAAATCACATTGATAATGGCGCATATCAACAGCCCATAGGCATCGTATTTCTTAATAATAAAGTAGACAACAGGGAAGGTAAAAATGAACTGGAGCATAACAGGAAAATACCAGCTGCCAGGGCCCAGGCCTCCCTGCCAGAAAACCACAAATATCTCCTCTGCCGACATCGCCTCCGACCTGACGGCACAAATTATAATTTCCAACACATAGGCAATCAGAAACGGAACCGTATATCGGATAATCTTATCCAACACAAATTTCAACTGGTACGCCTGGCCTATGGAGGAAATTCCTTTCCTTTCAAAGGAATTTGCGTACACATAACCGGACAGAATCATAAAAATCGGCACCGCCATATCAATCCAGAACGGAAACAAATAATCCATCCGTGCCTCATTGCTCCAGTTATAGTGGGTAATAATTACAAAAATAATGCAGATTCCTTTCAATACATCAATAAAATGATTTCGTTTCATCTCGACAGTCCCTTCCTCTCCCCTTATCATTAAACCGTTTTCATACAATCCTATTGTTTCCTAGAAATTCCTTCTATAGTATAACGTAGATTAAGTCAAAGTGCAATTGTATTTTCCACTGCTCTATTTTGCAAGATATAATAAAATAAATCAATAAAACTGATTAAATTTAATCAGTTGCATTTTCTTTTTTTTGTGATATAATAAATCACGACAAAGGCAAAGATGAGGAATAGTAACTGTCCTACTTTTTCCAGAGAGCTGCCGGCTGGTGCAAGACAGCAAAAGGAATACAGCGAACTCGCCTCTGAGCCGTGTACTTGAACCCTGCGTTTTCCCCTGGGGGCAAAAAACTCCTTTTGCCGGAGGCGCTATACAGTAGAGTACACCGGAAGCCCACCGTTACAGGGGAAAGGCATGTTAGTGCTGATGAGGGCATGTTCCAGGACACCGGGACATGAAGTAGAGTGGTACCGCGAGAGAATGACATCTTTCGTCTCTACAACCGCATGGTTGTGGGGGTGGAAGATTTTTTATTGTATCCGATTCCAACACCCTGCAGCAGATTTTAGAAGAAAAATGGAGGAATGGAAAATGGAAAATTACACCAAGTATGAAAAGGCATATTTTATGCCGCCGGAATGTACCTATGACTGGGTCAAAAAAGACGCCATTGAAGCGCCGCCCATTTGGTGTTCCGTGGATTTGCGGGACGGTAATCAGGCTTTGATTGAGCCCATGAGCCTGGAGGAAAAACTGCAGTTTTTCCAGATGTTAGTGGAAATCGGCTTCAAGGAAATTGAGGTGGGCTTTCCTGCCGCTTCCGAGACAGAGTATGAGTTTATGCGTGCTTTGATTGAGCGGAACATGATTCCGGATGACGTAACGGTTCAGGTTCTGACCCAGGCCAGGGAGCACATTATCAAAAAGACCTTCGAGGCTGTAAAGGGCGCTCCCCATGCCGTGGTTCATCTGTATAATTCCACTTCTGTGGCACAGCGGGAGCAGGTATTTAAGAAGAGTAAGGAGGAAATAAAGCAAATCGCCATTGACGGAGCCATTCTCTTAAAGGAACTGGCAGCCGAAACCGACGGAAGCTTTTCCTTTGAGTACAGCCCGGAGAGTTTTCCGGGTACTGAGGTGGATTACGCCGTGGAGGTCTGCAATGCGGTTCTGGACGTCTGGCAGCCAACAGCAGACAATAAGGCCATCATCAACATCCCCACCACGGTGGAGAATGCCATGCCTCACGTATTTGCCACCCAGGTGGAGTACATTCACAAGCATTTGAAATACCGTGATGCTGTGACACTGTCCCTGCACCCGCACAACGACCGGGGCTGTGGTGTCTGCGATGCCGAACTGGGCATCCTGGCCGGCGCCGACCGTATTGAGGGAACTCTGTTTGGCAACGGTGAGCGAACCGGCAACGTGGACATTGTCACTCTGGCTATGAATATGTTTTCCCATGGAGTTGACCCGAAGCTGGATTTCTCTGACATGCCAAAAATCCGGAAAAACTATGAAACCTTTACGAGAATGCACGTGTACGAGCGTCAGCCATACGCCGGTGATTTGGTATTTACCGCCTTTTCCGGCTCCCATCAGGATGCCATCGCCAAGGGAATGCAGTGGCGCGAGGACAAAAAACTGAATACCTGGAGCGTACCGTATCTGCCGGTGGACCCAAAGGATGTGGGGCGTACCTATGACTCGGACGTTATCCGCATTAACAGCCAGTCCGGCAAGGGCGGCGTCAACTATATCTTAAAGCAGAATTTCGGCATTTCCCTCCCGGACGCCATGCGGGAGGAAGTAGGCTATATGATGAAAAATGTCTCCGATGAGGAGCACAAGGAATTATCCCCCCAGTGGGTATATGAAATATTTGAGGAGCATTACATTACGCCGATGCCATATTTCCAAATCAGCGAGTGCCACTTCAAACAGGTGGATGGCATCATGGCGGAGACCACCATCGCCTGCGGCGACAAAAAGACCATTGTGGACGCCATGGGCAACGGCCGCCTGGATGCGGTAAGTAATACCATTAAGCAGTTTTTCGGTATTAGTTACCAGTTGTCCGCTTACGAGGAACATGCTCTCACACAGGGCTCCTCCTCACGAGCTATCTCCTATGTGGGTATTACCTGTCAGGGCAGGTCCTATTGGGGCGTCGGCATTGACGAGGACATCATCAAGGCCTCCATCCACGCTCTCTGTGTCTGCGTCAACAAACTGCCGGAGATTCAGAACAGCGAATCCTGCAAGGACGAACGGCTGATGTCCATGATGAATTACATTCAGGCCAATTATCAGACCGTCACCCTGGAGACCATGGCAGAGCAGTTCCACCTGAGCGAGCCTTATATCAGCAAATACATTCACGAAAAATCCGGTAAAACCTTTGTAGAGCTGGTAACAAACATTCGGATGAAAAAAGCCCGGACGCTTTTGAAAAACGGCAATATGACAGTGGAAAATATTGCGGTGGCCGTGGGATATCCCAATGTGGAGCACTTCAACCGTGTCTTCCGGAAGAAATTTGACATGACCCCGGTGCAGTACCGAAATGGCGGCGATAAATAAATAACGAGCAAAAAAAGACAGTGCTTTATAAACAACAAGGCACTGTCTTTTTCCGCCCCATCTGTAAAAATCTGAAGGCTCATTGAAACATATGCTGAAAGTAAGTTTCCTTAAATGCTGCATAGTTGTTTCGGGAGATGGGGATGGTCTCATGATGGGACGTAGTAATCTCCGATTTTGAAAACTGCTTTACACAGCTCAGATTCACAATATAGCTGCGGTGGCAGCGGAAGAAACCATTTTCCAGGGAAAACACTTCTGCGCATTTGGAAAAGCGTTCGTGGACAGCAATCATTCTTCCAGCCGACATGTGAAAAAGAACCTGCTTATTCTGGGCTTCAAGATAGTCCACGTCAGAAACCATAATCTGCAGAAATCCGTCGCCAGTCCGGGCGATAAAGGTATTTTCAGACAGTGGCAGCGTTTTCAGAAAATCATCCAGAACATCCGACAATTTTCTGGCATCTACAGGCTTTATCAGATAGTTGAAAGCCTTCACCTCATAGGAATCTACGGCAAATTCCCTGGAAGTGGTCAGAAAAATAATGGGAACCATCTGGCCTTTGTCCCTTAACTCCTTTGCAGCATCCATTCCGTTAAAAAGAGGCATAATAATATCCAGGATGATTAAATCCATACGTTCCTTTTGGTGAGCATCAATCAGGTCATCCCCATTTGTAAACCGAAAGAGCGTAGGGCTAATATTATTTTTTGCTGCCCATTGCTCCACAATGGCGCAGGTTGAATCAATAAATATTTCTTCATCATCACAAATTGCAATTTTCATCCGTCACCTCAGATTATAATTTTTAGAACAAACCGATGGTTCGTAACAGAAAAATGGCACTGACCATGCAGTTTTTCTGTATAGTATACCATACTTTTAATACCAATACCATGCCTGTTTTTTCTGGAAACAGGTATTCCGTCCACAAAAACCGGAATCTGCTCCACCGGATTTTCAAGGGAAAGCAAAAGATGGTTATCCTTATTGGAAATAGTAAGTTTTGCCCATTTGTCCTTCGTCTTTAACTTTTCCAGTGCATGCATGGCATTTTCAAGGGCATTGGATAAAATCGTGCAGAATGAAACTTCCTGGTCGGAAAGCAATCCTCCAACAGAAATACTGCATTCAAGAGAAATCCCTCTGTCTGAAAAACGCATCTGATAAATCGAAATCACAGAATTGAGCATATCATTTTTACAGTAGGCTGTAATCAGGGCTTCGTCATAAGTGCCGCTGACATCCTGAATATAACTGATTGCCGCATCTGTATTTCCATTTTGGAGCTGGGTGAGGATAAGATCCAGATGATGACGCATGTCATGCCTTAAAATCACCATCTTTTTTTGGCTGTGTTTCATCTGACTGATTTCATTCTGAATGGATAGAAGGTGCATTTCCAGCAATTCGCCGTACTGTCGGATTTCCTGTTTGCTCTCGTATTCCCTGAAATAAACCAGCAGAAAAAGCAGATAGCCAATACAGTAGACAAACCCCATGAATTCTGTGGCCGCCTTGCTGCCGGAATAAAGCAGGTCTGTATACTTGGTGGCAATATAGTCAAAAATATAATATAACATCGGAAGAAAGCCAAACAGGTAGAGCCCCCTTTCTTTCTTCGCAAAAATCGCTTCGGTCGTGCGGCATACAAACCTGCATAAAAGAAAGAACACCACTATAGTTGTGAGGATTCTCGCAATATAATACCATTCCATCAAATCAGTCAACCTTAATGCAAGCAGTCCAACCCAGTTGCTGATCTGGCAGCATAGATAGGCAGAAAACACGGAAATACAGGAGGCGGTCAGCGAATATTTGTAGTACAGGACCAGAAACAGAATCAGTGGCAGGTGCGTACTAAATGGATAAAGCTGGTAGGAAGTGACAGTTCCGGCCATCCGTATACATATGACATGCAGAATCCCAATAAGAGCGCAGAACCCCATTAGTGTAATAATATTTTTCCGGTTTTGCTTTACTCCGAGAAAAAATGCAGATATATATATTCCGAACATCAGCGTGGTAGCATAATGTATGGTAAATAACAATGATAACAACATTCATTATACCTCCATTCCGGAACTTCAGCGGAGGAAGCACGCCAAGAAAAATGCAGAGCATTTTTCTTGGCTGTGCATCAATACGATTTGTGACGCTCCGGCACAAATCGTGGTGGGAAAAAT
>JAFLTB010000024.1:8237-38952 GCA_022510605.1 Lachnospiraceae bacterium | reverse complement strand
CCCTTTATGATATGGTAGATTAGTATATTTTATCATTTTGGGGACGAATTATCAACTTCTTTTTTATTGCTTGCCATTTTTTGTCCTTATGGGCAAATGTAACAAAAGCCATTCAAAGAATGGCTTGGGAAAATGAGGTCAATGTTAATTTGTTACAAAGCAGGACCACCAGCTTAGCTGGTGGTCCTGACTGAAATCTTTCTCCTTATTGTTCTCCCGCCCAGGTATTTGCCGCCATTTTTACTGGCCTATCTGCTGCTTCATAACTTCTACTGCTTTTTCCAGGGCTTCCGGAATGGCCGCCGGGTTCTTTCCACCCGCCTGTGCCATATTCGGACGACCTCCACCGCCGCCGCCGACAATCGAAGCTATTTCCTTAATCAAATTGCCGGCATGAGCCCCTTTGTCCATGGCTCCCTGGGTCGCCATGGCTATTAGATTGGCCTTGCCATTTGCCTCGCAGGCAAAGACAAGAAAAGCATCCCCCAATTTGTTCTTTGTATCATCTCCCAAATCCCGCATACCGTTCATGTCCACATCCTGCAGCTGCTTGGCCAATATGGAAATACCATTTACTTCTATGGCTCCGCTTGTTACATCCCCGGCTGCCTCTCTGGCAAGTTTCGCCTTGAGTTTTTCGTTTTCCCTTTGCAGGCTTTTTACTTCCTCCTGAAGAGCAAGAACTTTATCTAACACCTCAGCAGGTGCTGTCTTCAATGCCTTTGCTGTCTCATTCAGATTTTTCTCCATGTCCCCGTAATGAGCCATAAGAGCTGCTCCGGTCAGTGCCTCGATTCGGCGCACACCAGCCGCCACCCCGCCTTCGGAAATAATTTTGAAAGCGGATATATCCTTTGTATTATCCACATGGGTACCGCCGCAAAGCTCGGAACTGAAATCTCCCATCTGGACAACGCGGACAACCTCTCCGTATTTTTCTCCAAAAAGTGCCATGGCGCCCGTTTTCTTGGCATCCTCAATGGACATCTCCTGGGTAACGACCGAAAGACCTTCCTGGATTTCCTTATTTACAATTTCCTCTACCCTGGCAATCTCTTCCTCCGTCATAGGAGAAAAATGGGTAAAATCAAAACGCAGTCTGTCCTTATCCACCAGAGAACCCTTTTGCTCCACATGATTGCCTAATACCAGCCGGAGCGCTTTTTGCATCAGGTGGGTAGCGCTGTGATTGTTTGCTGTCCGGCTTCTTCTGCCAGCGTCTACCGTAAGAACTGCCTTCTCGCCTTTTCGTATTACACCCTCTGCCATACGGCCTACATGACCTATCTTTGTTCCCTGTAATTTAATAACATCCTCGACTATAAAACGTCCGCCCTCCGTGGTAATCACACCGGTGTCCGCCACCTGTCCACCCATCGTAGCATACATCGGAGTTTCTTCCACCAGAATAGTTCCAGCCTGCCCTGCCGACAATTCCTCTACAATGGCATCCTCTGTAGTCAGCACCGTAATCGGGGACTCATGGCTCAGCCTGTCATAGCCCACGAATTTGCTCTCAATGGCCGCATCAATAGACTGATACACCGTCACATCGGCTCCCATGTAGTTGGTAGTCTCTCTGGCGGCCCGGGCCGTCTCCCTCTGATTTTCCATGGACGTTTCAAAGCCCTCTTTGTCCACGGTAAAGCCTTTTTCCTCTAAAATCTCTATGGTTAAATCCATTGGAAAACCATAGGTATCATACAGCTTAAAGGTATCCTCTCCGGAAAGGACCTTCGTTCCCGTTTTCTCCAGGTCTGCCATCATATCATTCAAGATGGAAAGCCCCTGGTCGATGGTTTTATTAAAATTCTGCTCCTCTACGGAAATGAGTTTCAGAATATATTCCTGTCTGTCTGCTAACTCCGGATAGCCGGTATGGGATTCGGTAATCACGGTCTTGCTGAGTTCTGCTAAAAACTCTCCCGGTATACCCAACAGCCGGCCGTGTCTTGCCGCACGCCGCAACAGCCGGCGAAGCACATAGCCCCGTCCTTCATTGGAAGGCGTAATGCCATCGGAGACCATGAATGTCACCGAACGGATATGGTCCGTAATTACACGAATGGATACATCCTTCTTATATTCCTCACCATAGGTCACCCTGGCAAATTCGCACACTTTATCACGAATCGCCTTAATGGTGTCCACATCAAAAATGGAATCCACATTCTGCATGACAGTTGCCAAGCGCTCCAAGCCCATTCCCGTATCAATGTTCTTGCTATCCAATTCTGTGTAATTGCCATTCCCATCATTTTCAAACTGGGTAAATACATTGTTCCAGACCTCTATGTAGCGGTCACAATCACATCCTACAGTACAGTCCGGCTTACCGCAGCCGTACTGTTCACCCCTGTCATAGTAAATCTCCGAGCAGGGGCCACAGGGACCGGCACCATGCTCCCAGAAGTTGTCCTCCTTGCCAAAACGAAAAATTCTCTCCGGCGCAATGCCGATTTCCTTATTCCAGATATCAAAAGCCTCGTCGTCCTCCAGGTAAACCGACGGATATAGACGCTCCTCTGGAATTTCCAGTACCTTTGTCAAAAATTCCCAGGACCAGGCAATGGCTTCACGCTTGAAATAATCTCCAAAGGAAAAGTTGCCAAGCATCTCAAAAAAAGTGCCATGCCTGGCAGTCTTTCCGACATTTTCAATATCTCCGGTGCGGATACACTTCTGACAGGTAGCCACCCGTTGTCTGGGGGGAATTTCCTGTCCGGTAAAGTATGGTTTCAGCGGGGCCATTCCCGCATTAATCAGCAAAAGACTTTTATCATTTTGGGGAACCAGTGAAAAACTAGGCATCACCAGATGATCCTTACTTTCAAAAAATTCCAGAAATTTTGCTCGTAATTCATTTAATCCGTAGGGTTTCATGGCAGCCTCCTATTTGCATGTCTTGTATCTTAATATATAGATAGATTATATGGTTTTTCGGGTATATTGTCAAGCAGGGCAGGAAAAATCCACAAATCGACTCGAGCGGGTGATGCTTCGCATCAAATGCAGTCGGCTTATATGGGGTTGAAATCAGGAAAAATCCACAAATCGACTCGAGCAGAAGTGATGCTTCGCATCAAATGCTCTCGCTGATTTGTGGATTTTCCTGACTTAACATATAAGCCAACCTGCCAGATGCGGGGTTCATCATTTCGTTACAAAGTACAAAATTTTGTGACTCTGTCTGACAAGGAAGTTTTCCATTTGGGTAAAGCAAACAGGGTTAAAGAAAGAGATACCATCCAATCAGTGAGAACCTTAACGCGAAGCGTTGTCGGTTCGAATCGATTGGATGGTATCTCTTTCGATTTAAGACTGTTTGCTTTTCCCACCTTTTTTCACCGGTTTATAATGCCCGGAAGCCAGCCGATAGTAGGCGTTTAACTGCCCCCGGTTATCCCCGGCCTTCACCGTGCCCACCAACTGGGAGACAAAACCGGTAAGTTTCTCCATATATTCCTCTTCGGAAATTTCCCCCTCGGCCACCCCTGTCAGCCCCTTTTCCCAGCTGGCAGTGAGCTTGGGCGACAACATAGCCGGCATGGAATAACGAACAATGCCGCAGACCAGCTCTCCCTTCAGGGTAGGTGTGATAATCTGGGTTTTGGTATTTAATTTCAGATAATCAATATTAAAAAGTTTTTTCAATATTTCTGCTCTGGTGGCGCTGGTGCCAATACCGCTTCCCTTTATCTGAGCCCGAAGTTCCTCGTCCTCAATGAGCTGTCCTGCATTTTCCATGGCTAAAATCATAGAACCGGAATTGTAACGCTTGGGCGGTGAAGTCTCTCCCTCTTTCATAGTACACTCCGTCAAATCCACCGGCATGTCCTTTTTCAACTGTCCGAGAATTTCCCGCAGGTCATCGCTGTTTGTCTCCTCTGCATCATCCTCCTCGTCAGAACGGGTTATCTCGCTGGGAGATTTTTTCTTCGTGAAAGAATATTGGGACACCGGCAGAAAGCCCTCCTCTAACAAAACCTTTGCCGAGGTAAAAAACCGCTCCTGTCCCGCCTTAACTGTGACGTTTAATTTCTGATATACCGCCGGGGGATAAAAAATACTTAAAAACCGGCGGACAATTACCTCATACATCTTTGTCTGGACAGCCCCCAGGGATTTCAGGGCCGACAGTCCCTGTCCCGTAGGAATGATGGCATAATGATCCGTAATCTGCTTATCATTGACATACCGGGTCTTTTTTAAGCCTTTATACGTTTGGTTTTCCGATATATAGGACAAATACGGCGCCGCCTGCTCATAGCCCTGCAGCCCCCGCAGGTTTTTCCCAATTTCTTCCGCCACGGCGGTGGATAATACCCGGGCATCGGTACGGGGGTAAGTCACCAGTTTTTTTTCATACAATTCCTGTACGATGGCCAGTGTCTCATCCGGACTGATTTTAAATAATTTGGAAGCAAGATTCTGTAATTCTGCCAGATTAAATAAAAGAGGCGGATTTTTCTTTTCCTTTTTCTTTTCCACCGTCTCTATCACAGAGGAAACCGATTCCGGTTCCATAGATGAAACCGATTCCGGCTTCATCAGAGAGTCTATTAACTCCTGGGCCTTCTCCTTTTCCTTAAAACCATTTTCCTTATAGAGAGCCGGCGAGGCAAAATACCGGGAGCCCTCTACCGCCTTCCACTCTCCCTGAAAAGTTTTTCCCTCCAGGGAAAACGTGCCAAGCACCCGGTAAAAAGGAGTTTTCACAAAATTACGGATTTCCCATTCTCTGGTTACCACCATGCCCAGAACACAGGTCATAACCCGGCCCACAGATACGGACGTCCATTTTTCATTTTGAAAATTGTTGTTGAGCCAGTAGCCATATTTCAAAGAAAGAACACGGGAAAAGTTAATGCCCATAAGATAATCCTCTTTAGCACGTAAATAAGCCGAGTGGCTGAGATTGTCATATTCTGCCATGGGTTTGGCTTCCCGGATTCCCCGCTTGATTTCATCCTCGGTCTGGGAATCAATCCAGACCCGGAGTTTGGTCTTTGTGTCCGGCACTCCCGCCATCTGGTCCACCAGACGGTATATGTACTCGCCCTCCCGCCCGGAGTCGGTGCAGATATAAATAGTATCCACATCCTCCCGGTTCAGAAGTCCGCTGACTGTCATAAACTGTTTTTTTACATTGGGAATGATTTCGTATCGAAACGTATCCGGCAAAAAGGGCAGAGTATCTAACGCCCATTTTTTCATGGCTTCGTCATATACCTCCGGATAGCTCATAGTTACCAGATGTCCCACACACCAGGTCACGATAGTATCCTCTGACTCTAAATATCCATCACCTCTCCTTGCATTGACGCCAAGAATCCGGGCAAATTCCTGTGCCACACTGGGTTTCTCTGCAATAAACAGGCGTTTTGACATAATTACTTCCTCATTCCTTTTTAATATCCCAATTCTTCTCCTACTAACAGTACCTGAATTCTTCCCTTTACACCGCTTCGCCTTGTAATGACAATCTGACTGCAGATGCAGTCCTCCACAAAGCAATTACCACAGCGCCCGTTTTTGGCGCAGGGCGTATCCTTGTTCAGACGGATGGCATTGGGCGGTGAGGCTATATTTTTCACCCGGTCAATCCCCTCCTCCACCGTGGACACTACTTTGTTCATGCCGGCAATGACTAACACATGCTCCGGTCCATAGCAAAGGAAACTTACACGATTGGCAAAGCCGTCTATATTTACCAGTTCCCCATTTATGGTAATGGCATTGGTACTCATGAGAAAATAGTCTGCATTGACCATATTCGCCTTCATGGCCTTCTGTTCTTCCTGGGTCTTTGTCGCCATCCGGTCATAGACGATACACTCACTGTCCTTCAGGTAATCCATTACTCCCACCTCGGAAAGAGTCATGGAACCGCCCCAGGCAACGGAAACTCCTTTGGTCAGAAATTTTTCCTTTACCATCTGAAGCGCCTCTTCCTTTGTGGTGGCATAGAAGCCTTCCATATTTCTCAATTTCAGTTTTTCAATGATATTCCCTGCCAGGACTTCATAATACTTTGCTTTATTCTCTGACATGTCTTCCCTCTTTTCTGCAATAACCGGATTAGTACAACGGATATTTATCAGTCAGGGCCTTTACAATGGCCTTTGCTTTTTCCTTATTGGCTTCATGGTCATCAATCAGCATGGCGATGGCCTCTGCAATCTGGTCCATATCCTCTGTATTCATGCCACGGGTGGTTACCGCTGCGGTTCCCAGGCGAATACCACTGGTGACAAATGGTGACTGCGGGTCGTTTGGTATGGTATTTTTGTTGGCGGTAATGTTGGCCTCATCCAGCCATGCTTCTACTTCTTTTCCCGTCAGTCCCTTATTTACCAAATCTACCAGCATCAAATGGTTGTCGGTGCCGCCGGACACAATATTGATGCCCCGGTTCATCAGGCCTTTGCTGAGGGCCTGGGCATTGTCCACAATCCGTTTGCCATATTCCTTAAAACTGTCGTCCAAAGCCTCTTTAAAGCAGACTGCCTTTGCCGCAATCACGTGCATCAAAGGACCACCCTGGGTACCTGGGAAAATGGACTTATTCAATTTATATTCATTGGCAAATTCCTCGGAAGATAAAATCAGACCACCTCTTGGCCCACGGAGGGTCTTATGGGTGGTGGTAGTTACCACATGGGCATAAGGAATCGGACTTTCATGATAGCCGGAGGCCACCAGGCCGGCGATATGGGCCATGTCCACCATCAAAAAGGCACCTACTTCATCCGCAATTTCACGAAATCTTTTGAAATCAATCTTGCGGCAGTACGCACTGGCTCCGGCAATAATCATCTTCGGATGGCACTCCCTGGCAATGCGCTCTACTTCCTCATAATCAATGAAACCAGTATCGTCCACACCATACGGAACAATATTGTAATAGGTGCCGGAAATGTTGGCCGGGCTTCCATGGGAGAGATGTCCGCCATGGTCAAGGTTCATTCCCATCACTGTCTCACCTGGTTTTACCAGAGCAAAAAATACTGCCATATTGGCCTGGGCACCAGAATGAGGCTGAACATTGGCATAGGTACAGCCAAAAAGTTTCTTCGCCCGCTCTCTTGCCAGCTCCTCCACCATATCCACAAACTGACATCCGCCATAATAGCGTTTGCCCGGATAACCTTCGGCGTATTTATTGGTCAGGGTACTTCCCATGGCCGCCATAACTGCCTTGCTTACAAAGTTCTCCGAGGCAATCAGTTCAATGTGGTCATTCTGACGGCCGGTTTCCAGTTCCATTGCTTTCGCCAACTCCGGGTCAGCGTTTTTTACTTCGTCAAATGAATACATACTATTTCTCCTTTTCTGTTATTTTATTGCATCAAGGGATTTTCCTATATCCGTTCTCATATACTTGTTTTCAAACTGAATCAGTTTTGTGGCCTCATAGGCATTGGCTCTGGCTTCCTTTAAATCCCTGCCCTTGGCCGTTACCCCCAATACCCGGCCGCCGTTGGTTACGATACCTTCCTCTGTCTGCTTTGTGCCGGCATGGAATACATAGTAGCCCTCCTTGCCATCAAAATTTTCAAAACCGGTGATGACCTTTCCCTTTTCATAGTGCTCCGGATAACCGTCAGAGGCCAGTACCACACAAACCGCTGCATTGTCTTCAAACTGCAAATCAATCTCATCCAATCTGCCTTCAATGCAGGCATTCATCACATCTATAATATCATTTTTCATCCGGGGCAGTACCACCTGGGCCTCCGGGTCACCAAAACGGGCGTTATACTCAAGCACCTTTGGCCCCTCTTCTGTCAGCATTAATCCCACAAAGAGGATACCGGTGAAATCCCGTCCCTCCGCTTTCATGGCATCCATGGTTGGCTGATATATTTTTTCTTCACAGAATTTCTTCACTTCTTCAGTGTAGAACGGACTTGGGGAAAAGGTTCCCATTCCTCCGGTATTTAATCCCTGGTCCCCATCCTTGGCCCGCTTGTGATCCTGGGCGCTGGTCATCGGGGCAATGTGGGTTCCGTCGCAGTAGCAAAGCACGGAAGCTTCCGGGCCTGTCATAAATTCCTCAATGACAATCTGATTGCCGGCATCGCCAAATCCCTTATCCAACATCAGGGTTTTTACTGCCTCTTTGGCTTCCTCCAGATTGTTGCAAATCAAAACCCCCTTGCCAAGGGCCAGGCCGTCCGCTTTTACAACAATGGGCATTTTGGCCGTCTCAAGATAAGCCATTGCCGCCTCCGGTTCCGTAAAATTCTCATAAGCTGCTGTTGGAATATTATATTTTTTCATTAAATCCTTGGAAAATACTTTAGAGCCTTCAATGATTGCTGCGTTTTTCCGGGGGCCAAACACCCGGAGTCCCCGGCTTTCAAAGACATCTACCACGCCGCCCACCAGTGGGTCATCCATACCGATAATGGTTAAATCGATATGTTTCTCTTCTGCAAAATCCGCCAGTTTTTCAAATTCCATGGCCGCAATATCCACACACTCCGCAATCTGAGCAATTCCAGCATTACCTGGCGCACAATAAATTTTATCCACCTGGCTGCTCTTTGCCACACTGACTGCAATGGCGTGTTCTCTTCCGCCGCTTCCTACAATCAGAACCTTCATACATGCCTCCATTCTATGTAAAAACATCAAAATTTTATTTACGTCTCACCAGATTGTCTTTAATTTCAATCCGTCCATTGGCAATTAAATCAATGGCCTCAGGAAGAATGTTCCATTCTGCCTGCTCCATCACGCGCTTTTGCAAAACCTCCGGCGTGTCTCCCTCCTGTACTTCCACCGCCTTTTGCAAAATAATAGGGCCGCTGTCCGTGCCCTCATCCACAAAATGAACGGTGGCTCCTGTTACTTTATTGCCCCGGGCCAGCACACTCTCATGCACCTTTAACCCATAGTATCCCGGCCCACAGTGGGACGGAATCAGAGAAGGATGAATATTTATCATGCGCCCTTCAAAGGCCTTTACAAAATTTGCCGGCAGTATTACCAGATATCCCGCTAACACTACCAGGTCAATGTCCGCTTCCTTCATTTTCTGAACCAGCGCCTCTCCAAAAGCCTCTCTGGATTCAAACTCTTTTGGCACCAGCACACAGGAAGGAATATGTTTCGCCTCCGCCCGTTCCAGGGCATATGCCCCTGATTTATTGCTCACCACCAGAGAAATTTCCGTATTGGTAATACGCCCTTCCTCTACGCTGTCTAAAATCGCCTGGAGATTGGTGCCGCCTCCCGATACACAAACCGCAACTTTCAGCATAAAGTAATTCCTTTCTCGCCGTACCGGATTTCTCCCAGAATATACGGCGTCTCTCCGGCCGCCTGAATGGCCTCGACGGTTTTGTCCACATCGTCTTTATCTACGGCAGTAATCATGCCCACGCCCATATTGAAGGTGTTATACATGGCTTTCTCGCTGACATTCCCCTCATTGGCCAGCATTTTGAAAATCGGCGGAACTACGAAACTGTTTTTGTCAATAAACGCATGGGTGCCTTTTTTAAGCATCCGCGGAATATTTTCATAAAAACCGCCGCCGGTAATATGGCTGCATGCCTTAATCTTTACTCCGGCTTCCCGGATGCTGCGGAGTGCTTTTACATATATTTTGGTAGGAGCCAACAGGGTTTCTCCCAGAGTTAAATCACTTTCCAGGCATTCATACCTGCGGTTCAGGGTCTTGGTATTCATGGAAAACACGCTGCGCACAAGCGAATACCCATTGCTGTGAATACCGGAAGAAGCCATGCCCACCATCATGTCTCCCGCTCTTAGACTGTTACCCGTAATCATATCCTTTCTGTCCACAACGCCCACGGAAAACCCTGCCAGGTCATACTCCTCCGCCGGGTAAAATCCTGGCATTTCCGCTGTCTCCCCACCAATCAGCGCAGAATCCGCCTGACGGCATCCCTCGGCTACGCCGCTGACTACCGTAGCAATTTTTTCCGGCTCATTTTTCCCACAGGCAATATAATCCAGAAAAAACAGCGGTTCTCCACCGGCACAGGCAATGTCGTTGACACACATAGCTACACAGTCAATCCCAATGGTGTCGTGCTTGTCCATGATGAAGGCCAGTTTTAACTTGGTGCCAACACCGTCCGTCCCGGACACCAGTACCGGCTCCTCCATCCCAGCAAATTTTTTCATGGAAAATGCCCCGGAAAAGCCTCCGATGTCTGTTAATACCTCCGGCCGCATGGTCGAGGCAATATGCTCCTTCATCAGAGCCACTGCCTTGTAACCAGCCTCAATATCAACTCCTGCCTTTTTGTAATCCATTCCAGTATCCTCCTCTATTGTCATGACTTGTTCCATTGTAGCATTTTTTCCATATACGGTCAATGAAACTCAAAATCTTTTATCCTGTAATATACTATACAATACGGAAACTCACTTTTTTCTTCCCTTTGTAATTTCCCTTGCCCCGAATCGTCAGGGAAGCCGTACCCCGGCTGGTATTTTTTTTCAGGGAAATAGTATAATCCCGTTTCTTTTTCAGGACTACACCGCTCTTTTTCACCTTTATTTTCGGAGTAATCTTTCTTCCAGTATAGCGGTAGGTTTTTTTCAAGCCTGTTATCTTCGCCTTTTTCACAGAAGCTTTCACAATTTTGAAATACAGTTTGAGACTTCCCGTATAGCTCCCTTTTCCTGTCAGAGTGATGACAGCCGTTCCCCGTTTTTTATTCGAGGAATAAGATATGGTATAATCCTGATTTTTCTTCAGCTGCTTCGTCCCCATACGCACATTCACCGATGGCATAATTTCTTTACCCGTATAGGCATATTTCGATTTATAACCGCTGACATTTGCCTTTGAGATAGAGGCGGCTGAATCTAATTCCTTGTACCGGTTCTCCGCTGTCGTCAGCACAGACAGATTCGTCACCAGTTTTTTCTGGTTTGCTGACAGTACGTTGTAGGCACTCCGGGCCGAATCAATGGCACTCTTGGAAGAAAGAGACACTGTACCAATGGCATTGATTTTTTCCATGACACGGTTGGCAGCATTCTGATTCAAAGCCCTTATCTGCGCTTCCGCCGCTGTTAAAACCGTATAACGGCTGCTTCCTACATAGGCCTTTGCCTTGGCATCCAAAGCATCATATTCTGTGCGTATTCCTTCAATATACGTCTCATCCTCCAGTGTAAAGGTCTTCAGGTTATCAATTTTATTTCTCAGAGCCTGAGCCGCCTGGGCATCCGCATAAATCACATTAAAATCTCCGATATTATAAATCTGTGCCTGCAGGTCTGGTCTCATATTCTGATAAGTCGTCCGAATCCCCTCCATCTGAATCAACTGGGCACACATGGCTGCATCCTCCGACTCCTCTAACCGGCGGATACTCTTTATCATTTCCATAACCGTGGTAGCATCATTTAATACATCTACATTGGTAATCAAATCCGATATACCGCTGACGCCGCTGTAGTTGTTGATGAAGGACTCGTATTTCATATAAGCATCCTCATACCGGGCCTCATACGCCGGAAAATCTTCATCATTCTTCGGAGCACCAATTCGGTCAATGGCATCAATTACATCCTGGCAGTCGGTATTGACCTGAATGGCATTTGTCAATTTGATTTTATATTCCTCCGGAATAAACTCCCGCTCCTCCTCCGTCAACTCCTCCACATAGTAGTCATAGGCTCTCAGAGCTGCCGCCATTTCCACGTTATTGGAAGGAATCTCCGGCACAATACTTAACATCTCCTCAAACCTGGTAACTTTTTCATATTGTTCTAAAAGAAGTTCGATGGCATCTCCATTATAAAAATCATCAAGAGAAATCTCAAAATCACTTTCTTCTGCAGCCTCTACTGCTGCTGCCAGCACAGCAATCTTTTCCTGCACCACTTCTGTCATGACCTTAAAACCGCCCACCGCATCGTAGGCCTCCTCTACATCCAGAATCAGGCGGGCTTTCTCATAATCTGCCAGATTGTCAATGAGAACATCCCGTTGTGCCCTTGTCAGACAGTTCACATATTTGGAAAATCTCCTCAATTCTGTATATTTGCTGTAATATAAGTTCAGCGCTGTCTCGGTACTCCGGACTTTTGCAGCAAAGTCTGCATATCCACTGGCATTCACCAGCGGAGGAATCTGCTCAATAGATGCCATGGCTCTGTCCGCCAGTTCCACCAGTTCCTGCAGTTGATTCAGTGTATTGAGTTCGTCCTCTCCTACATAATTCTGAAGCTGGTCCGGGTCCGTCTCATAGAGCTGCCAGATCTGCTCATATTCTTCCCTGTCAAACGCTTTCTTAAGAAGGTCTGCCACCATAGTATTAATTTTGTTCCCCACCTCTTCCGGAGACTCATTCTGCGCCTCCGCAGCGGCTTCATTAGAAGCCTTAACCGAAGTATAACGGGAATCTGCACCGGCCGCATTCACATCTTCTGCCGTGTCCGCTTTAACAAGGTTTACCGGGAGCATGGAGACAATCACTGCCGCCACTACCCATAATGCTAATATTCTTTTCTTCATAACCATCGCCTCCATTTATATTCACAACTATATATTTTACCTTGTCTGACGGAAAATAGCAACAAGAAATCCTTTTCTTTCCTAGAAAAGTCTGTTACAATGGAAAATGTCAGCGATAAAAAAGGAGGTACATAACAAATGGATAAGAAAAAAGGGTCACTTCTATCCTTTCGCCCGGACATCAAGATTGTAGATGCCACCATCCGGGACGGAGGACTGGTAAACGATTTCCGTTTTAGCGAGGAGTTTATTAAAGATTTATACGAGGCTAATCAAAGGGCCGGCGTTGATTATATGGAATTTGGTTACAAAGCCTCGAAGGATATCTTTAAGGAGGAAGAATTTGGCCCATGGAAATTTTGTGATGAGGACGCCCTGCAAAAGGTAATAGGCGATAAGAACACTGATATGAAAATTTGTGTGATGGCAGATGTGGGACGCTGTGACTACAGGAAAGACATCATCCCCCGTGCAGACAGTGTCATTGACTTATACCGCATTGCCACCTACATCAATACCATACCTGCCGCCATCCATATGGTAGAGCACTGCAAGAATTTAGGCTATGAGGCCACCATTAACATCATGGCAGTTTCCAACGCCAAGGAAGCAGAAATTGATGAGGCCCTGGAACTGATTGGAAACAGCCCGGTGGACGGTATCTATCTGGTAGACAGCTATGGCTCCCTCTACATGGAACAGATAGAGGCACTGGCAGACAAGTATCTTGCCATGGCTGAGAAATATGATAAATTTGTAGGAATCCATGCCCATAACAATCAGCAGCTGGCCTTTGCTAATACCATTGCCGCCCTGACCCGTGGTGTGAGTTACCTGGATGCCACCGCCAGCGGTATGGGACGGGGCGCTGGCAACTGTTCCACGGAACAATTACTTGGCTTTTTGAAAAACCCAAAATATGATATTATTCCAATCCTGAAATTTTTGGAAAAACACATTGAGCCATTAAAGAAAACGGGTATTGACTGGGGGTACAACATCCCATATCTTCTCACTGGCCAGATGAACCGCCATCCCCGTTCAGCCATTGCGGCTACCAAAGACGGGCGGAAGGACTATTTGAATTTCTTTTTGGAATTAAATGATAAGGATTAAAAAACACATCTCCCACTACCGGCCGAAGCCGGGTGACACAAGTGTCAAATGCTCCGCCGGTGATGGGAGGTCAATATCCCCGTAAGCGGTTCCTTCAGTCTTTTGTTAAAGAATTTCACAACAACGCCTGTAAATACGGCGGACAAAACAGTGCCCTCCCTCGTCCCGACAATCATAAAATCAAAAAAGAACAGGGACAGAATCACAGCTGAAATCACACAGCATAGATCAAAGGCAATCTTTACGTTCCCAAATTCTTTATGTACGGTATCCGAAACGGCTTTTACAAAGGCCTCACCGGAATTCATAATAACATTTGCAATAACCGAAAGCGAGATTCCCAGTCCAAGAATTACAATTCCAATAAATACCATAAGCAGACGAACAGGATAACTCTCCGCCGGAATCGGCGATACACACCATAAATTAAAATCCGTAAAATATCCAAATAAAAAGGACAGTGGTATTTGCAGTAGTTGTATCAGCTGGAACTTTTTGCGTAGTATGATAATCTGACCACCAATGAGAATACAGTTCCATATAATCAGCCATGTTCCCAACGTGAAAAAGGTAAATTTATAACTCAACACATTTGGCACAGACGAGATTGGTGATACGCCCAGCTCGCCATGTTTTGTAAAAGCGACCCCCAGCGCAGATAAATATAAACCCAAAATCAATAAAATATATCTCTTTGCAAGTTCTTTTTTAGGCATTGCTGTTCCTCTTTTCGTTTTGAAGGCTTGAATGAATTCTCTCTTTTCTTCAGCATCCTATATTATCTAACAAATTATAATCAATATACTTTGTGCTAAAACAAACTCTATGTATAGTTTACCATGTTTAATTGATTTACTCAATTCTAATTTTAATTGAGTTTTCGCATTTATCATCTGTTAATACAACAATCAACCACTTTGGAAAACAAAGAAAATCAAAACAGCAACCCCCCGGACTCATCCGTGAGAGCCTATCAATTCGCGAAGCGAATTACTTTGGCTCGAACAATGAGGCCGGGGGGTGCATTATTTTAACTTTCTTTGTCTCTCTACCCGGCAGCGACATCCCGCTCCAGGCTCTCCTTCACTGACTGCAGATTCTGTATCATCATATCCAGTTCCTGTATTGTCGCCTGTCCATCCTCTTCTGTGGTTTCCTCTATACCCGTTTTTATCTTTTCCGACATATCTGCCAACTGGGTTTTCATATCCGTAAAGACTTTATCTGCCGTCAGGTGATTTTCCTGTACTATTTTCTCAATGTCCGTGTAAAGCTGTAAGGCCTGGTCAACCTTTTCGTTGACAGCATCCCTGGTTTCCTCTTTGATGCCATTGCCGCAGGCCGCCAGCACCATCAATACACCCAAAATCAGACACAGGGAACATCCCATGCGACGAATTTTGATGGTTCGCACCTGTCGTCTCTCCATCCAACAATCTCCCTTCCAAAAGAAAAATTGTTTCCCCTCACGCCTTTTCCAGACTCCACAGGGTTCCCTCTCTGGTATCCTTTAGCACAATGCCCTTTGCTGCCAGTTCCTCCCGGATTTCATCTGCTCTGGTAAAATTTTTCTCCTTCTTGGCAAGTTTTCTCTCCTCTATCATCTGCTCCACATAGGCCGCCAGTTCAGCGTCCACTTCCGCCTCCTCAAAGGCCTTTGTCAGTTCCAGGGACAGTACTTCGTCAAAGTGGGCCGTCAGTTGGCGCTTTGTGGCATCGGATAAGTCGGATTTTAACATATCGTACAATACTGTAATGGCAGAGGAAGTATTGATATCATCCCCCAGTGTTTCCGCAAATTTTTTCTCAAATTCTGCCACGCCGTCTTTGTCAACGTCACCTTCCTCTGTCAGATTTTTTAACCGTTTTATCAGTTTATCATAGGCCGCCGCTACATTGTCTAACGCCTCCCATGAAAATTCCAATGGCTTACGGTAATGGGAGAGCAGACAAAACATACGGTACACCATAGGATTGTAGCCCTTTTCCTCCAGCAGGGATACTGTGAGAAACTCTCCCTTGGATTTACTCATTTTGCCGCTTTTTGTATTCAAATGATTGATATGGAACCAGTAATTACACCACTTGTGACCGATATATGCCTCGCTCTGGGCAATCTCGTTGGTGTGGTGCGGAAATATATTATCCACGCCGCCACAGTGAATGTCCATTCTCTCCCCCAGATGCTTCATGCTGATACTGGAACACTCAATGTGCCAGCCAGGATACCCCACACCCCAGGGGCTATCCCACTTCAATTCCTGATTATCAAATTTGGAGCGTGTAAACCAGAGTACAAAATCGGTTTTATTTCTCTTATTGGTATCCTCGTCCACGTCCTCTCTGACACCTACCTGCAGTTCCTCCTCCTTCTGAGCGGACAACACATAATAATTTTCCAGCCGGGAAGTATCGAAGTACACGTTGTCCCCTGCCACATAGGCATAGCCCTTTTCCAGCAGTACCTCTATCATATGGATGAAATCGTCTATACAGTTTGTAGCAGGCTCCACCACATCCGGCTTTTTGATGGAAAGTTTCCGGCAGTCCTCCATAAAGGCATCGGTGTAGTATCTGGCAATATCCATGACACTTTTGTGCTCTCTCTTGGCACCGGCTAACATTTTATCCTCGCCGGTATCGCCGTCACTTGTCAGATGGCCCACATCCGTGATGTTCATGACACGCTTTACATCATAGCCCACAAAGCGGAGATATTTCTCCAGTACATCCTCCATAATATAACTGCGCAGATTGCCAATATGGGCAAAATGGTACACCGTAGGACCACAGGTATACATGGCTACCTTTCCTGGTTCATTCGGTACAAACTCCTCCACCGTTTTGCTCAGCGTATTATATAAATATGTCTTTGCATCCGTCATGGGAACTATCCTCTCTCTCTTTCTTTCTCTTATTTTAAAAAACTGCTATACAAATAACTGTTATCATTATAAAAAGCACCTGAGAATTTTTCAAGTGCTTAGTTTGAAAAATATGCTTGATAGCCATATTTTTCAAACCACTATTTGTGCCGGAACGTCACAAATAGTATTGATGCACAGCCGAGAAAATGCTTCGCATCTTTCGAGAAAAATGTGAAACATCTTTCTTGGCGTGCTTTCGGAGAACATCTTCGATGTTCTCCGCTGACGCTCCGGAATAGAGGTTTTTATGTCCTTCTTTTATCCCAGTCTTTCAATTCCCTTAAACTTGGTGATAATGTCATCCACCGAGCGTTTGTCCACCAGGAAATAATCCATGCCGTCTTTATCTACCCGGTAAAAATTCGTTCCGTCATATGGAAGATATTTTACCGTCACATCCCGGTTTTCTTCATGGTATACAAAGGTCAGCACCGGTTTTTTGCTGGCCGGTTTTACTGAGTCCTTTGCCTTGGCAGTAAACTCCAGCAGATACGCAGAGGAATACGGGGTAAGGAAGTCCTCCTCATCCTCTGCCGATATTTTCTTCCCATTCAGCCGCCAGATGTTCTGATGTTCATTGGTAAGGCTGGTGTCATCCGAACCGCTCTCTTCCGATTTTTCATCCTCCGATGTATCCTCGGATTCCTCCACCGGGGTGCGGGTTATCTTCATGGTAGTGCTGCCGTAGGTCACATCATAGCCATCAATATCCGTAGCCAGCGTGGAGTAAACCGTGTGGTCCATGGCTTCATAGGCATCTAATTGTGTCATGTTTTCCACCACAGCCTCACTCATGGTATATACATTGTTTGAACCTTTCAGGCAAACATAATATTCCTCTCCCTTTTTATCCCCTATGAGCAGACGCAGGGTTTTATATTTCCGGTACTTTTCCGGTATCTCCGGCGTCTCTTCTGAAGAATCCGCTTCCGTGGAAGCACCATCCGCCGAAGTGTCGGTGTCCGAAGAATCTGCTTCCGGCGTATAACCCTTCTTCGCCTCATAGTAGGTGACAGTGATGTCAGAGGCCGGCTGCGCCAGGCCGTACTGCTTTAGATTATCAGTTCCATACTCCACCAGTTCGTTAAAGGTAAGGGTATTGAAATATCCCAATGTAGTACCCCATTCCAATGTACTGGTAGCTAATGGCCTGTCATAAGGTTTCGTAATATTCCAACGGGAATAGGCGGCCACCCGCTCCTGTTCACTGACTACCTTTGCCTCAAAATCATCGCCCTTTTTGTTATCCACATTCAGATATGTCATGTAGGACTCCTCAATTTCCGGCAGTTCATCCTGCTGAATCAGAGAATTCGGGTTTATATCCATGCTGGTATACAGGGATTCTTCCATGAAATAAATGGCATCTTCCTTGGAATCCAGACCATAATATCCACCCTTTACCGGCACCTGGCTCCCCAGGTCGTACAGGTATTTTTTATTGTCGGAGGTGGTTACATATATCGACATGGATGGATTATCCAGACCATATTCCGACAATCTGTCCGAATCATACTCCAGAGTTCCGGAAGCCTCTACCGTCTGGAAAACTGACAGCAAATCCGTCACCGCCTCCTCATCCAGAGGAATTTTCTTTTCCCCGGAAAATTTCCAGTTCTCCCCTTCCTTTTCCAATGCAAGTAATGGCTCTCCATCCTTTTCCACTGAAAGGCTGACAATACTTTCACTGTCTATGGCATCCACGGTAATCGTTTCCTCTGTATCGGAATCCGCTGTCTGAACATCGTTTTCCTCTCCACGGGGCACAAAAAAGTACAGGACCAGAACCACCGCCAGCAGAGCAAAAAGCCCGAGAAGCGTCAAAAGATTCTTTTTCTGTTTTGACATCAGTTCTTCCTCCTTCGATACCAGATTACAAAACCAACTCCCAGCAAAATTAACGGAAGAATTACCACTAAAGCCACCGTCCAAAATATAACGTCGCCATCCTCAATCAGCACACTCTGTTCCTGCATGCTTCTGGCAGGAATGGCCAGAGTAGATACCTCCTCACCACCAGTGAGCCAGGTAATACCGTCGATTATCATGGAACGGTTGCCGAACTGATTGCTGGAGATTAACGAATCCAGAGTAAAATTAGGGGAACCGAACACAAGCAGTTTGGTAGCATGACCCTCGCCCTGTGTTTTTTCTGCGTATTCATCGGTCACCGCCATGGCCGCACTGAAGGGGCCATTTATATCACTGTCGATTTTATTGCTGTCCGTGGCCTTGGTATCGGTTCTGCTGAAGGCCGAATCCGAAGTTGTCAGTAATGGTTCAATGGACAGAGTGCTCCGCACCTCGCTCTGGCTGGTCATACCAGCCACGGTATCAATATACACCGGAAGGCTTTCTGCATCCGCCGTTACATCATGACTTTCCACGGTAGGCTCCAGGACAATCGGCATATCCGAACTCATACACTGCTCTGTGTCAATAACAACTCCTTCTGCTACATTCACGCCATAATCGCTTAACAGTTTACAATACTGTTTCATATCTTTTTTACTCACCATGACACTGGTGAAAAACATGGCCTTGCCGCCATCTGACAGATACTCACTTATTTTCGTATATTCGTCCTCGGAAAAATCATATTGCGGCCCATTGATGAGCAGAATGTCACAATCCTCTGGAATCTTCTCTGCCGACAGGGTCTCCAATTCTTCTGTGGCGATATTGCTCTTCTCTAAAATATCGGCAAAAGAATTTGATAACACCTGTTCTCCATGGCCGGAGGTAATATAAATTTTCCGGGTAGACTCAGAGGTCACCTGCTGTATTGCAGAGGTGATTTTTCCCTCCATGTCAATTTCTGTCGGTACCTCCTGATAAGTGGTATAGTCGAGTTCCATGTTGAACATATCCGCAAAGGCCACATGGACGCTTTTATCCGTATTCTGGTTTACCACCAGCACATCGTTGTTGGAGATTTTATCCTCAGTGTACTCTTTGGCAAAATTCGGGTATAATACAGGGTCTCTTTTTTCCACCGTGATATGTGGCAGCTCCTCATACTGCCGCACAATATTTTCCAGATTGATAACCTTATAACCGGCGCCTATCTGTATGGTCTCACTGCCATCCTGGCAGAGATAATAAATTACCACATCATCCTGTAAGTCCGCCGCCACCTTCTTTGTATCCTCTGACAGCGAGTACATCATATTGCTGCTTAAATCCACCGTAATATCCATTTTTTCCACAACCAGATTCAGAACGATAACCACTGCAATGACAATAACCATCACTAAAGTCTGGAAACCACCCATTTTGAAATTCCGGCTGGAAAATGATTTTTTTAACCCTTTTCCTGTCTTCATGATATCCTCCTTTCCATACCTCACCCTTTAATTGTATCTCTTTTTCTTAATCCGCTGAACCGTGATGAACACAAACAAAAAGCATACACTGATGTAGTACACCAGGGCACTGATGTCAAATATACCAAGGGTAAAACTGGTATATCGGTCCGTGATGGATATGCTGCTCAGGAAATTTTCTAACAGGCCGTCAAAGCTTTCCGTAAACAAAAGATACAGAACTACCAGTACCACTTCCGCCACAATACCAGCCAGAACCGATACCCATACATTGTGAATCCAGAAATTCAACACAAAGCAGACAACGATAATAAATACAACTAAAAACCAGAAGATGAAAACATGGTCCGAAGGCAGAAGTTCTGCCAGACTGGACATCAGGTAAGTAAATATCATAATGACACCAGAGGCCACCGCCGCAATGACCTGGCTCTCTGTAAGAGAAGAAATAAACAGACCAATGGCAATATAGGCCGCCCCCAGCAATAAAAATCCAAAAGTGGCGCCGTAGGCTATGGCAAAATCCACTGTTTCTCCCCCTGTTGCCACACCATTTACCAGCCCACTCAAAATCAGTGGATAGGTGCTGACAATCAAAACAGCAATGGCAAGCAGGGTGATAAGCGCCAGATATTTACCTACAATAATCCGGGAAATGGATACCGGCGCCGTATACAAAAGCTGATCGGTCTTTTGCCGGTTTTCCTCTGCCACAATACGCATGGTCAGTACCGGCACCAGTAAAAGCACAAAAAACATCTGAACGCCCTGATACACATAGGAGAAATCCGTCATGCCATTTAACAGATTATATATCATAAAATACAAGCCGGCCAGTACAAGGAAAAAGGCAATGAACACCCATCCAATGACCGTAGTAAAATAAGAACGAAGTTCTTTTTTATAAACTGCGAACATCTTCTTTTTCCTCCTTTCCGTCTTCCGGTTTCTTTCCTTTCTTCTTTTTCCCGCCAAACTGGCGCGTACCCTCTCCGGTCAGATGGATGAAGGCCTCTTCCAGAGAGGCCTCTTTGCGGTTCATTTCAAGAATCGCACATTTTGCCTCTGCCAGCGCATAGAAAAGAGATTCTCTTATATCGCATTCCACCGAACTGGAAATCTCTACCCGGTGTATCTCCTGTTCCGAAGTCTTTAACACCCTGCAGGATTCCACATGCTCCAGTTTTCCAATGACACTCTGAATTAAATCCTTATTTCCTTTCACTAACAGGGACAGTTCATGGGTGCGTTCCACATGACTTGTAATATCCTCCGTCTTATCCGACACCACCAGACGCCCCTCGTTAATAATCAGAATCTCACTGCAAACGGCACTGACTTCCTGCATAATATGTGAACTCATAAAAATCGTGTGACTTTTGCTTAATTCCCGGATTAAATCCCGCATCTCCAGAATCTGCTTCGGATCCAGACCTACCGTGGGCTCATCGAGAATCAGAATCTCCGGGTCCCCAATCATGGCTCCCGCCATTCCCACACGCTGTTTGTATCCTTTGGAAAGATTTTTAATCAGCCGCTCGGACACATCTGTAATTTTGGTCAGTCTCATAACCCGGGACAAAGTCTTTTCCTTCTCTGCTTTTCTTACCTTTTTTAAATCACAGACAAAATTCAGATACTCCCGCACCAGCATATCCGGATACAGCGGCGGCTGCTCCGGCAGATAACCAATACTTTCCTTTGCCTTCTCCGGCTCATCATATATATCGTGGCCGTTGACCGTCACCGTACCCTCCGTGGCCGAGATATACCCGGTTATTATATTCATGGTGGTAGATTTTCCCGCCCCGTTCGGGCCAAGGAAACCGACAATCTGTCCCTTTCCCACCGTAAAACTCAGATTGTCCACAACGTTGCGGTCTCCGTAACGCTTTACCAGATTTTTTACTTCAATCAAAATCGGAACCTCCTTTATGTAACTGCTTTGTCGCCATGAAAGCAACATGTATACTATACACGTTAAATGTTACGAAAGTATGAACGCATCTGGAAAACTAGTTTTCTCAGGGCGATTCCTGTGCATATTGACCCTTACAAATTTGACACATTTTATAAAATGGGGTAAAATGGGCGGGTAAGACAGTACGATAACGTTATCGTGCCAGAAAAAGGAGAAAAAAGATACACTATGAGCATTCATTACAGAAAAGAGATTATTTCCCCCGAGGTATTGCAGGAGTTATATCCGCTGCCACCGGAACAGAAAAAATTAAAGGAAGAAAGAGACGCTGAGATTAAAGCCGTCATTACAGGAGACTCCGATAAATTTTTAGTTATCATCGGCCCCTGCTCCGCCGATAATGAAGATTCAGTTTGTGAATATATTACCCGTCTTGCCGGCGTGCAGGAAAGGGTAAAGGATAAGATTATCCTGATTCCCAGAATTTATACCAACAAACCCAGAACTACCGGCGAAGGATATATGGGCATTGTTCACCAGCCGGACCCGGAAAAAGCACCGGATTTTATGGAGGGGCTTATTGCCATGCGTAAAATGCACATTCGGGCCATCACGGAGACGGGACTTTTTGCCGCCGACGAGATGCTTTACCCGGAGAACTGGCCATATATCAGTGACATCCTCTCCTATGTGGCCGTAGGTGCTCGTTCCGTGGAGGACCAGCAGCACCGCTTAACGGTCAGCGGTATGGACATTCCCGCCGGTATGAAAAATCCTACCAGCGGTGATTTCTCTGTTATGCTTAACTCCTGTATCGCCGCCCAGGCGCCCCATACCTTTTTGTACCGGGGCTACGAGGTAACCACCGACGGAAATCCTCTCACCCACACTATTTTGCGCGGCGCCGTCAACAAACACGGCCAGTCCATTCCCAACTATCACTATGAGGACCTGGTGCGGCTCCATGAGAAATATTCTCTCCTGAACCTGCAAAACCCGGCCTGCATTGTGGATACCAACCATTCCAATTCCGGTAAACAGTTCCATGAACAACCCCGGATTGTAGACGAGGTGCTTCACAGCCGTATGGTCTCTCCGGCCATTGCCGAGTTGGTAAAAGGCGTTATGATAGAGAGTTATCTTCTCTCCGGCTCACAAAAGGTCAACGAGCACGAATTTGGCAAATCCATCACTGACCCATGTCTGGGCTGGGAAGAAACCGAGCGGCTCATTGACAAAATTGCAAGCCATTTGTAAAATCTGGATTTAATTATAATACCACTTCCATAATTGGAAGATGATAATGAGATTCTAACAGACAGGCAGCAAGGAATACCAGGCTTACCAGAACATATACCGGTACCCTGTTCTCCTTCTGCCTGTTTTCTGTAATCCAGTGAAAGCTGAACAGATATAAGGGCGCCAGTATTAAACTTTGAGGAAACAGACTGGCCAGGTAAACCAGCAGTCCTCCCGCTCCCCGGCCAAAGACAAAGAACAGGGCTAAAAATCCCTGCCGCAGACCGGTATAGAGTACAAAGGCCTGGGGATACCAGTGTTTGGCCCGGCTGGCAGACAGCAGCCAAAGCAGGGCAAAATATTTTCCATGATTCCACAGGCTGTGAAAAAATTCATAGCCCGCCGAACGCTCTCCACCGGCCCAATCCGCCACATTTTCCTCCATCTGTCCCATTAAATCTTCGAAAGAATTTTGAAAAATATAATAGAGAAAAGCACCACAAAAAAAGCCGATTAGGAAAAACAGGACAAATTTCTGTAAAAAACCTGTTATTCCTATCCGGCTTTTTTTACTTTCCTTTTTTCTCATGCCTTTGCCCCCTCTCACGATGACTGCCGGTATTTTCCCGGCATTCTATACATCCTATGAGAAGGAGGGGCAAAACATACCTCTCGTCTATTTTCCCCGCAGTACCTTGTAAGCCATAATGGCGGCAATGGTTTTTCCGTCAGTAATCTCCCCTCTGGCAATCAGCTCCACCAGTTCGGGAAGGGTATAACGTTCAATCTGTACAAATTCATTTTCATCCAGATGCTGTGTGGCGGGAATCAGATTTTCCGCATAATAAATGCCAATCTTTTCACTGGTATAAGCCGCCGCAGAGTGATAGTCCACCAGATGGCAAAGGTTTTCACACCGGTATCCAATCTCCTCCTCCAACTCTCTGGCGGCACAGACTGCAAAATCCTCCTCTGTACTGTCCCGTCCTCCGGCAGGAATTTCCAGCAAAAAATCATCAATGGCGCCCCGGTACTGCCGTACCAGAATAATCTTTCCTTCCTGGTCTACCGGCACCACTGCCGCCGCTCCCTTGTGTTCAATCACATCCCACCGGGTGTGATTCCCATTGGGCACAAGCATTTCATAGGAATAAAAATCCAGAATCCTCCCTTGATGCTCCAGTTTTTTGCCCAGAATCTGAAACTTTTCCAGTTTTTTTTCACTCATTCCACTATTCCCCATTTCCAGACAATTCCTTTAAGAATTTCTCAATCCGGTCCATTCCCTTTCCTATCTGCTCCTTGGAGATAGCATAGGAAAGACGTATGTAATCCGGAAATCCAAAATCGGTACACGGCACTACTGCCACGCCGTAATCCTCCAGAAGAATATCTGCCAGTGTGGAGGTATTCTCCACCGTTTTTCCCTTATAGGATAACTGCAGTGCTTCGCTGACATTGACAAAAAGATAAAAAGCTCCTTTTGGCTCCAGCGCATGGGCATGCGGAAAATTCTTTACCCGTGAATAAATATAATCCCGGCGAACCGCAAACTCCTCCACCATCTTTTTCATCGTCTCCTGGGAACCGGTCAATGCCTCAATGGCCGCCTTCTGGGCAATGGAATTCGGATTGGAGGTCTGATGGCTCTGAACACTGCTCATGAGTTTGGTAATTTCCTTGCTGGCACCAGTGTAGCCAATGCGCCAGCCCGTCATGGCATAGCTTTTGGACAAACCGCTGCAGGTAATGGTGCGCTCGTAAATCTCACGGCCCAAAGAACCGATGCTGACATGCTCATCCTCTCCATAAATCAGATACTCATACATCTCATCCGCCACTACATAAATATCCTTTTCCACAATAACCCTGGCGAGAGCCTCCAGCTCCTCCCTGGTATAAATCATGCCCGTAGGGTTGCTTGGGGTATTCAGGATAAAGGCCTTGGTCTTATCATTACAGGACTCTGCCAGTTTCTCCGGTGTAATCTTAAATCCTTCTTCCTCGGAGGTATTAACAATCACCGGCACGCCTCCTGCCAGTCTTACAATCTCCGGATAACTCAGCCAGAAAGGCGCCGGAATAATTACCTCGTCTCCCTCATTGATAATCGCTGTAAAAATATTCGTCAGGGAGTGCTTTCCCCCGTTGCTGATAACAATCTGGCTGGTATCATATTCCAGATGGTTAAAGGTTCTGAACTTATCGCAGACTGCCTGCTTCAATTCCACCAAACCCGAGGCCGGCGTATATTTGGTAAAGCCCTCCCGGATAGCCTGGATAGCGCAGTCATTTATATTATCGGGTGTATTGAAATCCGGCTCCCCAGCTCCAAACCCCACAACATCTACTCCCTTCGCCTTCAATTCCTTGGCCTTGGCAGTAATCGCCAGAGTAGACGAAGGCTTTACCCCCTGTGCCCTTTTCGATAGTGATAATGACATATTTGTTATCCTCCTGTCCTTTTGCTCCTTAGTTATAAGGCGCCAATCCAGGCATTATAATACCCGAACTGACGCCATTGTCTTTTTTATTGTATACCAAAATGCTTCATATTGCAAGTTTCTTTCCCTGAGTTTCTGCATTTTGTTCAAAAATTGTATTAATGTAAAAGGACCTGCCGCTGTAAGCGGCAAGGTCAATATGTTCCAGAATCACTCAGCACATTCTGTGCCGGGTGCTTTTTACGCCATAAAATTAAAATGCAAAGCATTTCCCTGGATTCCCGCTTAATTTTTGAAACTATGAATCGGTGCCGGGATTCGTCCCGTCCGGCTCACAAAATCATCGCATCCAAAAGCATTTACCGGCATGATAGGAGCGTAACCCAAAAGGCCGCCAAATTCTGCCTTCTCTCCCACTCCCTTGCCCTGTACCGGAATCAGCCGGACTGCCGTAGTCTTCTGATTAATCATGCCGATGGCCATCTCATCTGCAAGAATACCGGAAATGGTAGTCTCTTTTGTATCTCCTGGAATAGCAATCATATCCAGCCCCACAGAGCAGACACAGGTCATAGCCTCTAATTTTTCCAGGGAAAGGGCGCCTTCTGTCACCGCATCAATCATGCCCTGGTCCTCACTGACCGGAATAAAGGCCCCACTCAGCCCCCCCACATAGGAGGAGGCCATAACACCACCCTTTTTTACCTGGTCGTTTAGCATGGCCAAGGCTGCCGTCGTACCTGGTGCACCGGCTTTTTCCAGACCCAGCGTCTCAAAAATCTCTGCAATGCTGTCTCCTACCGCCGGCGTCGGCGCCAGAGATAAATCAATAATACCAAAAGGTACGCCCAGCCGTTTGGAAGCCTCTCCCGCCACCAGCTGCCCTACTCTGGTAATCTTAAAGGCGGTCTTTTTTATGGTCTCGCATACTGTGCCGAAATCTTTTCCCTTTACCTTATCCAACGCCGTCTTTACCACGCCGGGGCCGCTGACTCCCACATGAATTACCACGTCTCCCTCCGTGACACCATGGAAGGCTCCCGCCATAAAAGGATTGTCATCCGGGGCGTTACAGAACACCACCAGTTTGGCACAGCCAATGGAATCCCTGTCGGCTGTCAGCACCGCCGTTTCTTTTATCATCCGGCCCATGAGAAGCACTGCATCCATATCAAGTCCCGTCCGGGTGGAGCCCACATTCACAGAACTGCATACATATTCTGTAGAAGACAGAGCCCTGGGAATGGATAAAATCAGATTTTTGTCCGCCTCCGTCATTTTCTTTGACACCAGGGCACTGTAGCCGCCAATAAAGTTTACACCCACAGCCTGAGCCGCCTTATCTAACGTCTGGGCAATGGCCACAAAATCCTCCGGGCAGTGACAGGCTGCCCCGCCAATGAGGGCAATTGGTGTTACGGAAATCCTCTTGTTTACAATAGGAATTCCAAATTCCATGCTGATTTCCTCTCCGGTGGATACCAATTTTTCTGCCAGTCTGGTAATTTTAGTATAAATATTATCACACAATTTGTCCAGATTGCTGTCCACACAGTCCAAAAGACTGATACCCATAGTAATGGTTCGGACATCCAGATTTTCTTTATCTATCATTTTGTTGGTCTCAATGACCTCATTTATATTTATCATACAACTCTCCATTTCCAATGCGCTTTCTGCGCAGTCTAAATCCGGTGCATCTTATCAAAAATTTCCTCCCGCTGGACGCGGACCACACAACCGATGCCCTCTCCTAACTGCTCCAGTTCCTCCGCAATTTCCACAAATCGCTTCTCCTGGCTGCTAAAATCCACAATCATCATCATATGAAAGAAACCATCCACAATCGTCTGTGAAATATCCAAAATATTGATACCTTTCTCTGCCAGGTAGGTACAGACCTTAGCGATAATTCCCACACTGTCCTTTCCCACTACGGTAATAATCGTCTTTTTCATATTTTCCTCCATCATTTCTTATTCTATGTTTACAAGTTTTGTCGGTTCAAATCGATTTGCCACAGAGAGTTCTGTCTCCATCTGATTCCAGATTTCGCTCTGCTCCAGTTCATAGCAAACGGTCTGGTACGCCAGTTCTGGAAAATTATTTTCCTTGCTGAGATGCCCCAACAGAATATGTTTTAAATCCGGGTGCAGAATCTCCTTAATCAGCCGGGCAGAAGCGTCATTGGACAAATGCCCCCGTTCTCCCAAAATCCGCATTTTCAGCGAATAGGGATAACTTCCCACCTGTAACAGATTAATATCGTGGTTGGCTTCTAACAACACCGCATCACAGTCCTCCAGACTGCGTATTACCTCATCGCTGTAGCATCCCATATCCGTTGCCACTCCCACTTTTTTCTTCTGGGCTTCCACCGTATAGCATACGGGCTCGGCGGCATCGTGGGAAATAGAAAAGGAATGAATCAGCATATCCCCCAGACCTATTTCCTCCTGAGGGCGGATAATGTGAAACAAATCCGGTGAAATATTATTCATATTACCCTTTTCCCAGATGGCATGTACCGTTCCAGCGGTAGCATAAACAGGGATTGGCACCTTGCGTAACACCGGCCCCAATCCACTGATATGATCTGTATGTTCGTGGGTGACAAAAATTGCTTTGATATGCTCGAGGGAGAGGTTCTCGGCCTCTAACCCTTCCCGCACCTTTTTCATGCTGATTCCCACATCAATTAAAATACCTGTTTCCTCATCGCCGGCAAAAATACAGTTTCCACTACTTCCGCTGGCTATACTGTAGAGTTTCATAAACACTCCTGTCTCACTGCTCCCATGGAACACATATCGGTTACATGGTATTGGTAATCTGGTCGCTGTCTATGGTAATCTGGTCGCGGCCATTCCGCTTGGAATGATACATCGCCCAGTCGGCCCGTGTTAAAAGCTCACTTGGATTGGAACAGGTATGCGGATAACTGGCCACACCGGCACTGGCCCGCACCTGTATCTCTCTGCCCCCAAAGGAGACAGTATCACTGCGAATCTGTCCGTGTACCTCCTCTATAATCCGGTAGGTTTCGTCCAGATCTTTTCCCAGAAAAGCAACAACGAATTCCTCACCGCCATATCGCCCGGCAATTCCTCCATGGGACAAGGCACATCGATTCAGAAGGGTAGCCACATAGCGTATTACCTCATCCCCGCATTGATGGCCATAGGTGTCATTTACCATTTTGAATTTGTCAATATCAAAAAGCGCCAGCGATACAGGTACCTTCTGCTTTATAGCCTCTGCCAGATAAGTGTCCAACTGCTCCGTGAGATAGCGGCGGTTATAAATTCTTGTCAAGCCATCCCGGATTGCCATATCATTCATCTTGGCATACAGTGCAGCATTCGAAATTCCAATACTCAGCTGGCTGGCTATATTTTCGTAAAAAACACGGCTGTCCATAAAAGCATTTTCCCGGTTCTTTCCTACCACCAGAGTTCCCAGTCTCTCATCCTGCTTGATAATAGGTAAACAAAGCATAGAGGCCGGTTCTTTCTCTTCTTCCAGATACTTGAAAAATTTAATTGTGTCTGTGACTGAATTCTGAATATAGGTTTGGGACAGTGAAAGCAGTTTCTTGAGCTCCGTTTTATTTATGGAGTCCATAATCTCTTCTTCAAACTCCTGACCCAGACTGGAGGACATCGCCACAAATCGTCCCTTTGGCTCCTCTCCCGGCACAAGCAGACTGTTATCCGGCTCCAGAATCACCATCACCCAGTCCATATCCAGACGAATCTGCATAATCCGGGTGATATTTTGCAGCAATTCCTCTTTTTCCAAAGAAGTAGCAATAATGGATGAAATCTCATTTTGTACCGACATTTCATCGTGGGCGCGGTTTATCTTTTTATTGGCAGTCTGCAGTTCAATCTTTTGCATCCCCAGCATTTCATTGGTCTTTTTTATTTTCTCCTGATGCTCCTTCAAAACCTCATTGGCTTCGTTGAGGTCTTCCATGGCCCGGTTCTGCATCATCAGATGGCCTTCAAAATAATTCCATATGTTGGCCAGTACCTCTCCTATGGCCACCACTGCCAGTACCATCACAATATCCAGCATCAGTTCCCGGAAAAGCAGAGGAATGGAAATCTTATTGTCCTGATACAAAAAGCCCATAGCCATAGTAATGGTCATAGACAATATTACATAAATCAATGTAAAGACAGCATAAAATCCTACTCTCTTTATCAATTCGTCAAAAGGTACATAAAATACCGTTTCAATAGCAAAGAACAGAATTAGTGCAAAAAAGAGCAGACCATTCTGACTGTCCTGCAAAATGAAGGAAAACACTGTGGCAAATGTCAGACGACAGACATGATAGACAGGGCCGATTCTGTCTCCCTCCAAAAAATGTTTCTTGCCTTTGTAGGATGCCGATTCCATCAACACCATAAGAACCAAAGCAGCCAAAATAACCAGCAGGTATGGAAGGGTAATTGTTTCCTTTTCAACATAACGGGAACCGGCCTCCGCTGTATTCAACAGCGAGTTTGGAAGGGAAACTGTTTCCGGCACAAAATAACCAATTATCGTAAACAATCCCACCGCTCCATATAACCCCTGGTGCGCCAGCATAATATAGCGGTTCTTCCGTAAATTCTTCAACTCTCTTCTCATAATATCCTCCTTTCTCTACTTTTCCCAGTATAAATCAATTTCATCGCCTTCATAAACCGGCTCTGTAAAATCCTTATCTATGCCGTTGATTCTCGTCACCAACCTGGTTCCTCCTACCTTGGACATATCAAAGGGATATACATCAAAAACATCTACAAAAATTGGCTTTGCCTTTGCCGGCATCGTAACCGAAGTGCCATTTACGGTTACATGCACTGGTGTCGCCGGCATCTCAGGCGGTTTTTCTGCCTGACTTTCTGACGGTTTTATTCCCGCCGCAGAAGCGCCTCCCCTTACACCCGGAATGACCTTTCCGTCCGCTCCCAGTTTTGCTGTGTCAAAGGGAACTCCCTCCATCCACTTGGGAAGTGGCTTCAATGGCTGTAACAAAGGGTCCTTCTCCATCTGCTCATTCGGATTTCCCAGTTCCTCCGGCTCTTCTTCCTCTATTTCCACTATTTTTTTTCTTTCTGATTTCTTTTTCTCTATCAGCTTGCTCTTCTCCGGCTCCTTTTTTCCTCCCGGCTTGCTTTCCTCCGGCTCCTTTTCTTCTATCGGCTTGCTCTCCTCCGGCTCCTTTTCTTCTA
>JAFLTB010000024.1:0-8137 GCA_022510605.1 Lachnospiraceae bacterium | reverse complement strand
CCTTTTCTTCTATCGGCTTGCTCTCCTCCGGCTCCTTTTCTTCTATCGGCTTGCTTTCCTCCGGCTTCTTTTCCTTTGCCGGCTTGCTTTCCTCCGGCTCCTTTTCCTTTGCCGGCTTCTTTTTCCCTGGCTTTGACCGGCGGGCAATGGTGTCACCCTCTTTTACCACATCATCATCCCCTGCCTCTTTGCCATTCAAAAGAACTACATCTTCTTTTTCCATTTCAGCAAATTCAAACACACCACCCACGGTGTAATAATCAAATACCTGAATCTTGTCCTGCTGTCTCACCTCATAGAGAGGATTGGCTGTAATGCCATTCACCATCACCAGCTTAGGACACAGTACCTTTCTTCCCATAAGGGTAATTTCGATTTCTTCACGGCATTCAGGGATATCCCCTACTGTCAGGCGTCCCTGTTCTCCCCGGGTGGAAGGACGTACCCGGATGTCATCCCGTTCCACCACCTCTTCATTCAGGCTGACCTCCTTGCCGTTTTTCCAAATCTGGGCCGGTTCGCCCGATTTCCCTTTTGTCTCCCGGCTTTCGCCGTTTACGGAATAGTACAGGGATTCTCCTCTCAGCGGAAACAGATTTGTCTGGGAAAAACCGGCACTGATACAGGCGTCTAATACCGTCACCTTGCCGTTGTCATACAATTTAACACGCTGTTCATTCACCGTGACATGAATGAAGTTACTGCGCTGTTCATAATAATTCATGCAAATTCCAATAGGCGTCACCAGGGTGGAATCCTTCTGAATGCCTGGCTGTTCAAACTCCACATTGTTCAGCACCTCTGCCCCCCGGATTGCCACCCGGTTTTCCGGCAATTCCAGATAGTCAGCCAGAGCCTTGGTAAAGCCCTCGTGCTTGCCGCCGCCACCCACTACAAAGACGGCGCTGACCGTTTTACCGCCGTTCAGGACAATAATACGCTCAGCAATGCTTTTCGTAATTTCCCCTATGGCATCCGCACACACTTCGGCAATTTCCTCTCTGGTAACCCGGATGTTTTCATCGAATATATTGCTGAAAGTCAGCGATTTACGCCGCTCACATTGTCTTTTCACCCATTCTGCCGTCTCAAAATCCACCAGATAATTCTGGGCAATGGCCTCGGTGACCTCATCGCCGGCGAGAGGAATCATGCCAAAGGCAATGATACTTCCCTCCTTCACAATGGAAATATCCGAGGTTCCTGCTCCCACATCGACCAGGGCAATATTTAACAGGCGGAATTTCTCCGGTATTGCCACCTGAATCGCCGCAATAGGTTCCAGTGTCAGACTTGCCACATGAAGTCCGGCTTCCTCCACCGCTGAATACAGGCCGTCCACCACTTCCTCTGGCAGGAAAGTGGCAATCAGTTCCACGCCAATGGAATTGGCAGTGTGCATTTCCACCATCTCCATGGGATATCCATTGAGGAAATATTTCACCGTAGAATATCCCACACAGAAGAATTTCTTTTCGTTTTCCGCTATCTCCTGACGGATTTCTTCATAGGCCTTTTCCACTCCCAGCATATCCAGAGACCGAATGTGCTCTTCTGTCACCTTTGTCTCTCCTGGGAAATCACAAACCACCTGGACTTTTTTGGTCTTCAGCACCCGGCCTGCCGCCGCAATGCTGACATCCATTAAATTCTGGTGAAGCCGGTTCTCCAGCCGGTTCTTAATCTCCGTTATGGTCTTTGCCACCGTAGAGATATCATGAATCTGTCCATCTATCACCGCCCGGGTCGTGTGCTCAATGGCTTCCTGGGCCACCACAATAAAACGGTCTGTTCCAATACGATAACCAACCGTTCCCACAATACTCCTGGTTCCAATATCCAGGCCGAATACATATCCCTCATTATTGTTCTTCGTCATTGTTCCGCCTCGTACTTCCTGCGTATTCTGGTTTCTTTTTCTTCTTACTTTCTTATTGTATCATATTTTTTCCTCTGTGCCTAGAAGTAATTCCCGAAGTTGTCTATATAAATCTGAAAAAGAGCCGTCATTCTCAATCCGTCTATGACATCTCCCTGCCAGTTCTTCGTCGGAAAGCTGTTTTTCCATGATAGATATGGCTTTTTGTTCCGTATATCCCCGGGAAGTTATCAGCCGCTCCAGCCTGGTCTGACGGCTGGCAAATACCCCCCACACTTCATCACAAAGCGCATCGCACCCTGTCTCAAACAGAATGGCCGTCTCAATCACCACCAGAGGTTCTTCCTGCCATTGACGGAGCTTATCCTGTATTTTCCGCAAAACCAGTGGATGAATGATGGCATTTAACTTTTCCCTTTTTTTGTCGTCCCCATAGATTAGCGCCGCCAGTGCCTGCCGGTCAATAGCCTTTTTTTCCCCATCACCGGAATCTGCCAGCAGAATCTCCCGGCCAAATTCCCGGCAAATGGTATCAAAGGCCTCTCCTCCCGGCTCCATAACCTCATGCCCCATTTCATCGGCTATGATTATATGCGCATGATATTCCTTCTCCAATATTTTCATGACGGCCGATTTGCCACAGCCAACACCGCCGGTAATGCCAATTACCATATTCCCCTCCATTCCGAAGCGTCAGCGGACATCTACTTTGCCTCATACCAGTTATCGCCCTGCTTCACCTCAGCAATCAGCGGAACTGCCAATTCACAGGCCTGCACCATTTCCTCTTCTAACAGTCTTGTCACCTCTGGAATCTCCTCCCGGTGGGTCTCAATTAACAATTCATCATGAATCTGCAAAATCAGACGGGAACGGAAATGTCCCTGCTTTAACCGGTCTGCCACCCTCAGCATGGCAATCTTTATAATATCTGCCGCCGTCCCCTGTATCGGTGAATTCATGGCAATGCGCTCCCCAAACTGGCGCTGCATAAAATTCTTAGATTTCAATTCCGGAATGGGACGACGCCTGCCAAACATGGTGGTGACATATCCCTTGCTCTTTCCCGTCTCAACCAGCTCTTCCATAAAGGCTTTTACCCGGGGATAGGTATGAAAATAGTTCTCAATATAGCGTTCCGCTTCCTTACGGGTAATATTTAAGTCCCGGGAAAGACCAAAACCGCTGATTCCGTATACAATGCCAAAATTTACTGCCTTCGCGTTGCGCCGCTGTAAGTCCGTAACTTCTTCATAAGGTGTGTGGAATACTAAAGAAGCGGTGGTTCTATGAATGTCTGCATTTTCCTTATAGGCCTCAATCAGTCGCTCATCTCCGGACATATGCGCTAATACCCGCAGTTCAATCTGGGAATAATCTGCATCCAGAAAAACATACTCCTTCTCCGGCACAAAGACCTTGCGAATCTGTCTCCCCAGTTCCATGCGGATTGGAATATTCTGGAGATTGGGCTCCGTACTGCTGAGACGCCCTGTCGCCGTAATATTCTGGTTAAAGGTGGTGTGAATCCGCCCATCCTTTTCATCAATATAAGTTTCCAGCCCATCCGCATAAGTGGATTTTAACTTTGCTAACTGGCGGTACTCTAAAATCATCTCAATAATCGGATCCTCAAAACGGAGTTTCTCCAGTACTTCCGCCGAGGTGGAATACCCTGTCTTGGTCTTTTTGCCATAGGGCATCCGCATTTTTTCAAACAAAATAACGCCCAGTTGTTTGGGAGAATTGATATTAAAGGGCTCTCCGGCTCTGTCATAAATCTGCTCTTCCAGCTCCGCAATTCGTTCTCCCAGTCTGGAGCCATACTCCGTCAATGCCTGTCCTTTTACCAATATTCCCCATTTTTCCATATCGTACAGGGCAAATACCAGGGGCATCTCCATAGTACGGAACAGTTCCGCCATTTTCTGCTTTTTTAATTCTTTTTCCAGGGCCGGACAGGCAAGAGCATTTACCAGTGCGCAGTAGCAGGCATATCGGGCCAGTTCCTCCGGTTTTTCAGCCAAAGCGGCCTCTAACGGCTGCTTGCCAAAGACCTGGCTGTAAGGATACAGAGAAATTCCTGCATACTCGTCCGCAATATCCTCCTCTGCAAAACTTTTCTGGATTGGATTTATCAGGTAAGCTGCCACATTGGTATCAACGGCATTCTCCGGCGCTGCCTCCGGAAAAAAATCCAACTGGGACTTCAAATCATTGGCCGCCAGTACATGACCTTCCTTCGACAGACTTCCCAGCCGGCTGGTAATATCCTGCTCCGACAATTTTTCTCCTACACGGGCAAAGGCTGTTTTTTCTTTGGAAAACGACACGGCCATGCCAAGCAGACGTCCTTCTGTTCCGGATAAAAACAAGGTCATCTGACCTGCTCCATCTACGGAAACATCCTCTTTTTCCCGATATACAGCCTTTACTCCGATGGCCTGCGTCTTATCTAATCCTTCCCAGAATTTCTTCCATTCTACAGAAGTAGTAATATTGACAAAATTCTTTTCTAATCCCTCGTCCCCCGTCGGATTGTCGCCGAACCGCTTGAGAAGCGATTTAATATCCAGAGACTGAATCAGCCGAAAAGCCTTTTCGTTATACATATCCTCCAGACGGCACTGCTCCATGGAAATTCCCAGCCGGCAGTCCGTCTTGATGGTTGCCAGGGTTTTGCTGAGTTTTGCCAGGGAAGCGTGCTTCTTCACCGCCTCCTTTGCCCGGTTCGGTGTGATTTCCTCCACATGGGCAATGGCATTTTCCACTGTGCCAAACATGGTCAGTATTTTAAGGGCCGTCTTTTCCCCCACCCCCGGCACACCGGGAATATTGTCTGAGGAATCTCCCATCAAGCCTTTCAAATCAATAATCTGTGCCGGCGTCACTCCGTGCTTTTCAATGACCTGGGCCGTATGATAATTCTCCACAACGGTCTGGCCTCCTCTGGTCTTGGGAATACGCACCAGTACCGTATCACTGGCTAACTGCAATAAATCCCTGTCCCCTGAGACCACGGAAACCTCATAGCCCTCTTTTTCGCCCTTTTTTGCCATAGTACCAAGGATGTCATCGGCCTCTATTCCCTCTCTGGAAAAAATCATGATGTTCATGGCCTGTAATACTTCCTTTAACACGGGAACCTGCTCCCGAAGTTCCTCTGGCATAGGCTTTCTCGTCCCTTTGTACTGCTCGTACATGGTATGGCGGAAGGTGGGCGCCTTTTCATCAAAGGCCACCAGCATATGGCTGGGCTCCTCCTCCTCCATCACCTTGAACATAATATTCAGAAAACCATAGATGGCATTGGTGTGCAGGCCATCCCGGTTTGTCAACTCCGGCACCCCGTAAAATGCACGATTTATAATACTGTTGCCATCAATCAAAACAAGTTTCTTTTCCAAATTTCCTGTTTCCTTTCCTGCTTCCCCACCAAAATCATACATCTGTTCCGCCCGGTTACCGGGCCCTTATTTCGTCTTCACTTTCTTTACCTTACTGTAAGCGCTGGTATAAATCTTGCCCTTTTTGGCTGTATAAGCACAGGCACGGACATACCACGTTGTTCCCTTACCCAGATTTCGGACACCAAAACGTTTTCCCTGGGTAGTATACTCCTGTGTCTTTGCCTTCTTAAAGGAGCGCACGGAGGACACCTGAACATAATATCCGGTGCTTTCCTTTTTCGCAGACAGGCCCACCTGGAATCCCCCCTTCTTCCTTGCCACTTTTCGGATAGCAGCTTTCCTTGGCACAATGGAGAAATGCAGGGTTCGTTTTCCCTTGTAGTTACCTTTACCGCAGATGACAATAGTAGCCTTTCCGATTTCTACATTCTTTTTATAAACCTCTGTATAATCTTTATTTTTCTTTAATTTGACGGAGCCGTTTTTCAGCACCAGGCCTGCCGTCCGTTTTTTACCAGTGTAAGCTCTGGTCTTTTTGAACTTACAGGTGAGGCTTTTCACCGATTTTTTCTGAATACTATAAGTGGCACGAACCGTTCCCTTATAATTGCCGGCACCAGTGAAGGTAATCGTTGCCTTACCCAGTTTTTTATTGTTTTTATAGGAAACTCTGAAATCTTTTCCCAACTCCAGTTCCGTCTTCTGATCCTTCACAGTGAAGTTATTTTTTATCGGTTTTCCCGTATACGCCTTTTTCTTTGGCACCTTCACCATACTCTTTGCCAAACTTTTCTTGCTGACTGGTACCTTTACCCGGACAACCACCGTCTTATAAACAGCGCTGTCTTCTGGCTCATACTTGGCACGATAGCCGGAATTTCCATATACCGGCACAATGCTTGTATCTACCCAGGACCACCGTTTGGGCAGTGTGATAGAGGAAAGTTTTCTCAATGGCGAATAGATGGCACTGGCTATCGTCGGCATAGTATAGGATGGCATAAGTTTTGGCACAAAGGATTTCGTAGAGCCCGCCACATAGCCGGAATAGTTCTCTGCCTGGACACAGGCAATCAAACGATAACCGATGTCCGCTTTTGTTACTTTGTATTCCGCAGAATCCGCACCGGAAATCAGTTCCGCACCATCTATGGTAGAAATTTCATCGTCGCTGTCATCCCCATCCTCTGCCAGTTTCTTTATCTGAGAGAGCGTGACAAGATCATCCTCGTCATCATCCTCATCCTCGTCGTCATCCTCGTCATCATCCTCATCCTCGTCATCATCACTGGCTTCCAAATCGTCTTCCGCGGCACCCCCGGTCTCATCAAAAATTTCATTCAGTTCCTCTTCGTCCCCCGCTACTTTTATGCGATACCACTGATAGGTCAAAGTGCCCGGATCCACAGAATCCAACTTTGGTTTCGCCGTCAGTGTGTTATCCACCTCGGCAGTTCCCGAGACTTCTACCTCCCCGGATAACGCCATCTTATCGGTGGAAAATGCTTCACTTTCCTTCAAATCGGACTCGTTGCCGGCCCGGTCTACCATATAAGCGCAAATACGATACTCGGTCTGGGCCATCAAGCCCTTAATATTCAGGGGGGCCGCATTGACTCCATCCACCCGGCCATAACCGACAATCCCATAATTGGAAGCCACATTTCCTTTGATAAGTTCTTTCGTTACAGTCTGGGGATAATTGGCCGGAACTACCATGTAATAGTATATTCCCGGTTCACTGCCGACAATGCTTCCCTCTGCCGTAATATCTGTGCTGTTCTCCCCACCCACTAAAGAGGTAATCACCGGTGCAATGGTGTCCACCTCAATGGTAACCGTCTTAGGCGTCTGGTCAATGGCCTTTCTTGTAGAATCCTTCTGATTGGAACGCAGATAGTAGGTAATGACATTGAGCCCCTCTTGCAGTGCCCCAATCTCCATTTTCTCACTCCAGACTGCTCCCGGTGTACTCTCATTGCTTATCAGATATCCCTCTGGCGCCACTACTGCAGCCGGACCTGTAACCGTGAGGATTCCTTCCGGCTCTACCACCGCCACTGCATCTGCTGGTACGGTATAGGCTCGCACCTCAAAGGTCGGTGCATTCGGAGCCAGCTGTACACTCTGTCCGGTAACGGCCGTTGTTCCTTTCGGTACAAAAGGCTGTTCACCTACTTCTTCACTTTCTATATCAAGATACCAATCCAAATCAGCATCAAGAGTCCATTCCGTCTCCGTCTCACTGAAAAGGGAATAGTGCTCATCCTCCCTGAAAGTCTTTGTCTGTCCATAGTACTTCCATTGCCCTTCAAAAGGCATAACATAAATAACCTCTTCCTCTTCCGCTCCAGATACAGGAACTGTTCCCACTCCGGTAAAGGCCAGTATGATTGCTAAAAAAAGTGCTCCCGCTTTTTTCATTCTTCTCTGTACCATTTTTTAATTCTCCTTTATTTTGGATTTTCAATTTTGCAAAAAGTTCATATTCACAAAATTCCCTTCTATACTATAGCATACCTTGTTTGTTTCATTTTTTCAAGAAAATTGTTGACACTATTTAAAAAAAATGATATGATTATCTCCGTTGTGAGCGGATGTGGCGGAATTGGCAGACGCACAAGACTCAAAATCTTGCGGTGGCAACATCGTGTGGGTTCAAGTCCCACCATCCGCAGTAGTAGGAGACTGTCGCTTTTGATAGTTTCTAATCAGAAAAATCCACGAATCGACTCGAGCAGAGGTGATGCTTCGCATCAAAAGCGGTTGGTTTATATGGGATTAAAATCAGGAAAATCCACGAATCGACTCGAGCGGGTGATGCTTCGCATCAAATGCTCTCGCTGAT
>JAFLTB010000023.1 GCA_022510605.1 Lachnospiraceae bacterium | reverse complement strand
CCACCGGACGTTATCCGGCATCCTGCCCTGTGAAGCCCGGACTTTCCTCACCCGCTCCCTTTCGTCTGAGCGGGCGCGATTACCTGTGCTGCTCATCCTAATAATATACCACCACCAATGAATTCCCGCAAGATAGAATTTAACGGAACATCGTGGGGGTCCACCGGAATGAAATAATCCAGAAACTTCAAAAGCCTCTGTGCCTCAGCGTATTCCGGGCAGTCCTTTGTCACCTGGAATAACAGCGGGTCCGCATAAAGCTTCATGGCCGCCAATTCATAAATCAGGGCTGAATTAAACATGGCGTCTGCCTGCTCCTGAAATGGAAAAATATTTACGTTTTCTCCGCTTCGCACAGAATTCCACATGGATATGGTTTTCCGGGCAGAATTGCCACGGGTTCTGGCATCCCGTATAATTCGTCTGAGAAGCCGTCCCTCTGTGGTGGGAATCCGGTTATGACCGTCGATATTCAGCGTCGTCAGGGGACTGATATATATTTTGAATTTTTCCTCTCTTGGAATCGAATATGTAAGTTTGTCATTCAACCCGTGGATTCCCTCAATGACAAGAATGTCCTCTGCCTCCAGTTGTATATACGGCTTATCATACTCACGGCAGCCGGTAATAAAATTGTAGGTGGGAAGCTGTACCTCCTTCCCCTCCAGCAAATCGTTCAAGTCCTGGTTGAACTGTCTGGTATCAATGGCCTCAATGCACTCGTAGTTGTATTTGCCATCGGCATCCTTTGGTGTGTCCACCCGGTTGACAAAATAATCATCCAGTCCAATGGGATACGGACGCAGTCCCAATGTTTTTAACTGGGTAGAAAGCCGGTAGGAAAAGGTGGTCTTTCCCGAGGAAGATGGTCCGGCAATGGTGACAATCCGACACCCACTCTCTGCAATCTGTTCGGCAATATCCCCGATTTTCTTCTCATGAAGCGCCTCCTGGGTCAACATCAAATCCTGAAAATCTCCGTTTACAATCTGATGATTTAACTGCCCCACCGTGGCCACGTGCAGCTTTCGGCTCCATTCATTGGTGTACTGTAACGCCCTGTACTGCTTCATGCTGGGCTTAAATTCCGGCATGGTAACCGGCTCCTCCTCCTTTGGCACCACAAAGACGAAGCCGTCCTCAAAAAGTTCTAAGCGGAAATGCTGTAAAATCGAGGTGCTGTATGGCATGGCTCCGTAATAATAGTCCGTAAATTTTCCTAACGTATATACCGTTGTACGGGAATTTCGCCGATATTCCATCAGCTGTCCCTTATCACACATATGCAGGGAGTCAAACAACTGCCTGGCGTCCCTTGTGGGGATGACATGCTTCTTAAAGAGGATGTCCTCTTCCACATAGTCTCGCATCCGCTTTTCGATTCGCTCCAATAGTTCCTGTGTCATTACTGCCTGCCCTTCCATCCGGCAGAAATATCCGGTGTCCAGACAAAATTCAATACGGACCCGCTCTAATTCCTCCTTCGGCACCTCCTTGTAAATGGCTTTTAAGAGGAGCATGGAAATGCCCCGGAGATAGACACGGGCCCCATCGGTATCTCTGGTGGTGCAAAATTCCACATGGGTTCCCTCCACCACCTCATGATACAATTCCTGGATAATGCCATCACATTTGGCCACAATAATAGGAAATTCATAATTTTTCTGGTATTTCTGGCTCAGTTCATACAGCGTAGTTCCCTGTGAGCAGCTAATCTGCTCTTTCTCAAGCGTTATTGTAATCATTTTTGTCCTCCATATTTCTTAAACCCAGAAAGCGTCTGGTTTATCAGTTCTAACGTATGCGACAATTCCTGTATTCTTGACTGGATATGAGAAGAAGCCCCCTCCTTTTCCTCTAATTCCCTCTGTATATGTTCTGTCTTCGCTTTCTCTGCCAGCAGATATTCCCGGTAAAGCCTGTCATTTTTCTCTGGCAGGAAGCGGCCAAAGGCATATTCTGCCTCGGTGTATGTTCGTGTTTTCTGGTTGATACCGCTTTGGTTTCCAGCCCCCCGGCTCCTGACCGCCTGAATGGCAATGTAATATTTTCCGCCATCCCGGCATATGGTCTCCCTTGTTATGGCAAATCCCCGGGAGAAAACCGATTTTCGCACAGCATAAAAATCCGATTGTGGCTGTAAAACCAGCATGTCAATCTCTTGTAATACCTCAGGATGGCTCTCCAATATCCGGGTGGTGAGCATACCACCCATACCGGCAATCAGCAACGTATCCACCTCACCGGGAATCAGTTCTGCCATGCCATCGGAACGACGGCACTCAATCTGCTCTGCAAGCCCTGCCTGGGCTATGTTTTTTTCTGCAATAGCTAAAGGCCCCCGGTTGACATCCATGGCAATTACCCTGCAATGCTTTTCCCTGCACAGATAAATCGAGGCATATCCATGGTCACAGCCGATGTCTCCCACGCAGGAGTGCTCCGGCACCAGACTGACATTGTTCTGCATCCGCACAGACAGTTCCATCAGTCCAGATAATCCTTTAATTTTCTGCTGCGGCTTGGATGGCGGAGCTTGCGGAGAGCCTTCGCCTCAATCTGGCGAATCCGCTCACGGGTAACGTCAAACTCTTTGCCCACCTCCTCTAAGGTTCTGGCCCGTCCATCGTCCAGACCAAAACGGAGACGGAGAACCTTCTGCTCCCGTTCTGTCAGAGTATTGAGCACGTCCACCAGCTGTTCCTTTAACAGGGTAAAAGCGGCGGCTTCTGCCGGCACCGGCACATTATCATCCTGGATAAAGTCTCCCAAGTGGCTGTCCTCCTCCTCGCCAATCGGGGTCTCTAAGGATACCGGCTCCTGGGAAATTTTCTGGATTTCCCGCACCCGTTCCACTGGAAGATTCATCTTGGAAGCAATCTCCTCCGGATAAGGCTCTCTTCCCAGTTCCTGCAAAAGCTGTCTCTGCACGCGAATCAGTTTGTTAATGGTCTCCACCATATGCACAGGGATTCGGATGGTTCTGGCCTGGTCCGCAATGGCTCTGGTAATGGCCTGGCGAATCCACCAGGTGGCATAGGTACTGAATTTATAGCCCTTGCGGTAATCAAATTTTTCCACCGCCTTAATCAGTCCCAAGTTCCCCTCCTGAATTAAATCCAGAAACAGCATGCCGCGTCCTACATAGCGCTTGGCAATACTGACTACCAGACGCAGGTTTGCTTCCGCCAGACGTTTTTTCGCCTCGCCGTCTCCCTGCTCCATCTTCATGGCCAGTTCCTTTTCCTCCTCCGCTGTCAGCAGAGGCACCTTACCAATTTCTTTCAGGTACATCCGCACCGGGTCCTCAATGCTGACGCCATCCGGCACTGCCAGTTCAATGTTTTCCAGTTCCTCTTCGGTGGGCTCATCATCTACATCCAAAATTATATCCTCGTCATCCACGGCATCACTGTCCGGCACCATAGCGACAATCCCTTTGTTTTCCAGATACTCAAAGACCTTTTCCGTCTTTTCGGCATCCAGCTCAATTCCCTTATTCACAAAGGCCTTGTCAATCTCGTCGAAGTCTAAAAGATTGTCCTTCTTTTTTCCCTCTTCTACCAGAGCATTCATCACCTCAAGAATCTTCTGTTGTTCGTCTGCATTTGTGTTTTTATTGTCCATGTATTCCTCCATTTCTGCTGTATGGACAGCGAAAAAATATTATAACATAATCTGTAATTTCTGCAACTTCTTTTTTTCTTCAATCAGACCCTGCAATTCAGCCAGGTCTGTCACATGCCGGCTCTTATAATCCAGGCTGTACTTTTTGATGTTTTTCACTACCTCGTTGACTGCCTTTTTCTGTTCGGCATCCCGGTTAATTTCCCGGATTTCCTTGTTAAAAAGACCTGCTACCAGAGACTGTTCCTCTCTGCTTTGAAATTTGCTGATAATTACCGCTGGCTCCACTCTGCCATTTTCTTTGTATTGCTCATACATCATTTCAGCCACCTGATGATAAGGTTCATCTACAAAATCCCCGGCGGTAATAATATCCTTTGTCTTTTCAAACAATGCCGGGTCATTGCTCAGCCAGGTAAGAAAAATCCCCTGACTTTTGGCAATGCCATCCTCGGCAGGCCTGTCCGTGCCTTTCTGCCTTCGTTCCTGCTTTCGCCTTTCATAGTCAATGCCGGCCATCTGAGCACTGTGATAGGCGGTAAGTTTGCGGAAATCCTCCACCCGTATGCCATATTCCCTGGAAAAGGCTTCCATGTAATTATTCCGCTCTATTTCATTATCAAAGGTTAGACATTTTTTGGCAACTTCATTCATAAACCTTGTTTTTGACTCGGGATCGTTCATATCGTAGTCCTCTTTTATGACATCTACCTCATAAAAGAAGCTGTTTTTTGCCTTGTCAATCCTGTTCTGAAATTCCTCCGCTGACAGCCCTTTGATAAATTCATCCGGGTCTTTATGGGGCCGCATATCAATAACCCGGATACGAAGCCCCGCCTCCTTGAGCATCGGAATGGCCCGCATGGCGGCTTTCACACCGGCTCCATCACTGTCGTAACAGAGATACACCAAATCCGTATACCTCTTCAGCAGGCTGCAGTGCTGGCTGGTAAAGGCCGTACCCAGAGAGGCCACCGCATTGGTAAAGCCGGCCTGGTGCAGGGCAATGACATCCATATATCCCTCGCATATAATAATCCCTTTATCCTGTTTCCCATGAAGAAAATTCAGCCCATACAGGTTCCGGCTCTTGTCAAACACCAGTGTCTCCGGAGAATTGAGATACTTGGGTTTGGCGTCTCCCATGACCCGTCCCCCAAAGGCGATGACCCGATTGTTTCGGTCCAGAATCGGAAACATTACCCGGTTCCAGAATTTGTCATAGGCTCCCCGCCTTTCATCATAGGTAAAAAGCCCGGTTTCCTTCAGAACCTCATCGGAATATCCCTTTGCCTTCATAAATCGATAAAGTTCTCCACTATTTTTATCGGAGAATCCAAGTCCAAACCGAACAATAATTTCCGGCTTAATTTCTCTTTTTATCAGATAATCATAACCGGCTTGTCCTCTCTCAGATTTCAATTTGGCAAAGTAATAATTGGCCGCCAGTTTATTTACCTCCAGAATCGCATCCCTCATATCCCGCCGTCTTTTATCTCCGGCAGAATCGCTTTTGGCCGGAAGCTCCATACCCGCTCTCTCGGCTAATTGCTCCAGGGTCTCCACAAAAGTAAGATTTTCATACTCCATCAAAAAGGTGTAAACATTTCCCCCTGCCCCACATCCAAAGCAGTAATACATCTGCTTGCCGGGGCTGACGGAGAAGGAAGGGGTCTTTTCATTGTGAAACGGACACAGTCCCACGTAATTGCTGCCGCCCCGTTTCAAATTCACATAGGAGGAAATCACGTCCACAATGTCGTTTCGCTGACGGACTTCTTCCACAAATTCTTCTTCGTAGTACATATGTCCTCCTTTCTCTGTCTTTCCTTTTCTGAACCCGTTACAAAACTGACCAGGTCCGTGGAATGGTCAGACTCTCATAGGTCATAACCGCATACCGGTCTGTCATGCCGGCAATAAAATCGCACACCGTGCGTGTGGAGTCCTGCTCATTGTCGTCCTCTATCATTTTCACATATTCCGCAGGAAGTTCCTCAATATGTTTGCTATAGTAATCGTATAGCTGTCCAATCATATACTGCGCCTTTCCCTCTTCGGATTTGGCAATAGAATTGACATACACTCTCTCAAACATAAAACTCCGCAGTCCCATCAGGGCCTCGCTCACCTCCCCTGACATGATAATATCTCCTTTGTCCATGCTCTGGCTGATTATATCATGAATCAGGGTGTTCAAACGCTCTCTCAGCGTATTTCCAAGGATTCTGGTATACTCCTTTGGAATCTCCTCCTCTTTTATAACCCGGCCCCGGATAGCATCGTCAATATCCGAATTTACATAGGCAATCTTGTCACAGAGACGGACTACCTTTCCCTCCAGGGTCATGGGGCTGCCTGAAGTGGAATGATTTCGTATGCCATCCCGTACCTCCTTTGTCAAATTCAGTCCCCGGCCATCCTTTTCCAGCCGCTCTACCACTCGAACGCTCTGTTCCTGATGGCGGAAGCCTCCCGGACATATCTGGTTCAGTTCCCTTTCCCCGGCATGTCCAAAGGGCGTATGTCCCAAATCATGCCCCAGAGCAATGGCCTCGGTAAGGTCCTCATTGAGCCGGAGAGCCTTTGCCACGGTCCGGGCATTCTGAGACACCTCCAAGGTATGGGTCAGGCGGTTCCGGTAGTGGTCTCCCTCGGGAGCCAAAAACACCTGAGTCTTTCCTTTGAGACGCCGAAAGGACTTGGAATGTAAAATACGGTCTCTGTCCCGCTGATACACCGGCCTCAAATCACAGGGTTCTTCCCATACATCCCGCCCCTGGGATTTGTCGCTGAAGGCGGCGTGGGAACTGAGAATATCATACTCCCTTTTTTCCAGTTTTTCACGTATAGTCATAATCATCCTCCTTCCCTGAAAAAAAATCCCCCTATATATATAATACAACGCGAAAAAGGGATTTCCTTTTTATTTTTCAAAAAAATTTAAAAAAATTTGAAAAAAAATAAATTACCGGCCATTTAGACCGGTAATCCATCCATTATTCCCCTATAAGAAACTTTCTTCTCCCAGGATTTTCTGCCTATATAGCACGACGGCGCTAATTTGAACCCTGTTTAGTCTTGCGCTAGCGTGCTAGGGAAAAAGGCAAAGAATCCTATCAATTATGTAGTAAAGTTCTATTGGAAAATAAAACGTCCAGGGCGCCGTTACCACTGCCAGAATCAGCGCCGTCTTTTTTTTCTGCCCCTGTGTCAGTTCCGTCTTCTTAAAGGCAATGAAATAATTAAAGGCAAAGATACAGACGATGGCAATGAGAAATCCAAGGGTAACAATGAGAAAAGACCACACACTTTCAAAGGGCTGATACCACACTGCCTCATACAATTTCTCTTCCAGTTCCCCTGCTTCTGATACATCCCACGGCCAAAGATACCGCCAGCCCACCACAAGCAGTGGAATCGAGCCCAGAAAATCTGCGGCAAAGCCGAGAAGCCAAGTCTTAACCATAGTTTTTTTCAACTGCTGTCCCATATCCTCCACATGACAAATCTTCATTCCCAGCACCAAAACCAGTACATCCAGAATATAATTTGCCGGCAGAACAATAACCCAGGCTGGCGGCAGAAAAACCCACAGTAGCCAGATGGGTGGAAAAAACGCATTATATAGAGTCAGTGTTTTTTTCTTTTTCCGCATGTTTACCTCCATTCCAATGCGTCAGATTTTGTTACCATCCTAAGGTCGGAAAATAAAACATCCAGGGCGCTGTCACTACTGCCAGAATCAGCGCCGTCCTTTTCTTTTCCTTCCGTGACAGCTCTGTCTTTTTCAGGGCAAAATAATAGTTGAAAATAAAAATAAAAACAATGGAAACAACTACCCCAAGGGTGACAATGAGAAAGGAGGCCGCTGTCTGAAATGGGTCATACCACACCGCATTATAAACCGTCTCTACTAAACCTCCTGTTTCACCCTGCTCTGACCTAAAATCAAAATACCACTTTGGCAGAAACAGCGGAGCCATTCCCATAAAATCTGCCACAAATCCAAAGAGCCAGGTCTTGACAATGGATTTTTTCAACTGCTGCCCGATTCTCTGTACCCGGCAAATCTTCATTCCCAACGCCAGAATCAGTAAATCAAAAACAAAATTCCCCGGCAGAATTATAATCCAGGTAACAGGAAAGAACCATAACAGCCAGATTGGCATAAACATATTATGCAAAACAACAGTTTTTTTCTTTTTTCTTCCCCTGTTATAAGCCGTCATTCTCATTCCTCCCTCGCAGCACTTTCATTGTCTTTCCCATCGGTTCCTTCAATTCCTTCTGTTTCCTCCACATATTCCAGCAAATCTCCCGGCTGACACTTTAGCGCCCGGCACAATGCCGCCAGCGTGGAGAACCGGACTGCCCTTGCCTTATTGTTTTTTAATATTGACAGGTTCGCCAGCGTAATGTCAATCTCTCCCGCCAGCTCCGTCAATCCCTTTCCACGCTTTTTCATCATTTCATCCAGTTTCAGCCGAATTGCCATCGTTCCTTGCCGCCCCTTTCAAAAACTTTCCTGCTCCCATCAAATCGTCAGATCGTTTTCCTCCTTATACCGGACTGCTTCCGCGAACACCATGGCAATGACCCGGCAAAACAACCCCGCCAGCAAAAAGAGAAAGCATTCAATCACTATAGCCGGGGTGAGATACACAACACCCCGTATCAGCAGAACAAGCGCAATAACAAGAAAAACGTTTCCCATGCGCTGAAGACTGACAACATTTTTTTCCACGAAACAATTTCCTTCTTTTACTGTTGCAAAAATCCGCCGCAGTTCCTGCAGGGCGAAGAGACAGAATACACCGAGCATAAAGTAAATCAGTATAACTTCCCACTGCCTGTCCTGTATCTGCGGATAATACACTGCCATCCGAGGCACGGTAAACGGCAGAGTAACCGTTACGATAATCCCCACCACAAACATGGTATCCAAAAGATAATGAAGTCCCTGAATCAACCATTTTTGCCTCGTTCCCTGCTCTCTGTTCATAACATCCTCCGTTCCAGAGCGTCAGCAAAGGAAGCAATCCGTATGTATCTGCCGCCCAAAGAAATTTATCGTTTTTCGATAAATTGAATATATCACACTTTTCCTTTTTTGTCAAACTTTCGTTGCGAAATCAAAAAATATGTTGTATTCTAATACAAGAGAAACCCAAGAACGAAACGGAGGTATTACATATGGCTCGAGGAGCAGGAAAAAATGGATGGGCACTTTTCTTACTGGTATTAGCAGGTGTTGTGCTGGGTAGTTTTATCGGACATTTAGCAAGCGGCGTATCGGCTTTGTCCTGGCTGGATTATGGACAGAGTTTTGGTCTGGCAAATCCCCTGAAGTTAGATATCGGGGTCATGGTGCTGACCTTTGGTCTGACAATTAAATTCACTATCGCCAGTATTATTGGCATTATTATTGCGGCAATTATTTATCACTTTATTTAGGATTTCATAAACGTTCAAAAATCAAGAGGGCCCCTTCAATCAGCGAGAACCGTAAACGCGAGACGCTATCTCGTTGTTTCTGGTTCCAGTCGGTTGGAAGGTCCCTCTTAGTTTTAAATACTACAGAAATTCTACAGTAAATTCCTTACTCATCTGCTGGTAATCAAATGTTTTTCGTTCCAGTCCATACACTGCCAGTGTCATTTTCTTTGTTTGATTACTGACACCATCCAGAGTTACAACCATGTTATAATCGTTTGTCCCCTTAATTTTTTTCATTGAACTGCCACTGCTGTTAATTGGATTATTATGTTCGTCCTGCCCCTCTACACGAAGCTCCACATCACCTGTATATAATTCTTTCGGCTGATAAATAATATGCAGCTTACAGTCAGTAGAAGTACGCACCACGTCATTGATAACCATAACATCACCATTTTCCAGTTTGACAGCAATCCCCATTTCCGCCTTGGTTGTATGGCTGTTGGCTTTGTCCACATTGACTGTGGTCTCAAAGTTCCAGTTATCCTCTACTGTCATCGAGCCAACTTCCACAGAATCAATCTGCAGTTGTACCTGAACATCTCCCGACAATTCCATATTCGGATTCAATTCCTTTTCCCATACAATGACTTCTGCATTTTCCTCTGCCTGGTACCAACTGATTCCACTACTGGTATCCGAAAGTTTTTCACCATTCAGGTATATCTCCTCATGGAAATGAATTTCTGGAGAATCGGCTCTTACTTTCATACTGTAAGCAATTTTGTTCGCATCCACTAAAACCTCTTCCAGTGTAATGCCAACCCCCTGCTTTGTCACAGTCTCACCAATCTTATACACTTCCTCTTCTGCCTGTTCCTTCTGTCCCGAGTCACCATTCACGTAGTTCTCAGTAATTGTACCAAAGAACTGTTTTATCGTAGCACGGATATCTTCAGAAAATACCGTTGTCCCCAATGCCACCACTACCAGAAGAAAACTTGCAGCCACCGTCACTCCGCGCAAAATCCGGTGTTTCCTTTGCCTGTCTGAAAATTCCTGTTTCAATTGCTCCTGCAACTGCGGTGATGGGATTTCTTTTGCCATTAAGGCCTCCCTTAAAATTTCATCTACTGATTCTTTTCCCATCTTCATTCACCTCCAAATTTTGCTTTGTCAATTCTCTCCCCTGATGCAGCCGGCTCTTGACTGTCCCTTTGGGAACATGTAGAATCTGTGCAATCTCGTTAATTGACATCTCAGCTGTATAAAAGAGATACATGACCATGCGTATCTTCTCCGGCAATCCTTCTACGATACGTCTGACTTCCTCCAGCATTTCTTTGCGAATGATCTGTTCCTCCGGCAGATTTTGTGCGGCCTCTATTTCTTTAACTTTCTCCTCCTGATACTCCCGCAAAGGCACAATACGTTGTCTTCCCGCATTCTTTCTGCACTGATTCTTCCACAAATTTACCGCTATGCCCATAATAAAACTTTTTGGATTGTCACTACTGTCCAGCCGACGGCGCATTTCAAATGCTTTGAGAAAGGTGTCCTGATACAAATCATCCGCCTCCATCCGGTTACCTGTCAGATTGCAGCAAAAACTGTATACACTTTTCCCATGCTCGTCAATGAAACGGCTGATTTCTTCTCTGCTCATTGGGTTTCCTCCATTCCGAAGACTCAGTTAAGGACAAATATACAGAATTTATTTTATTTTGTCAATTACACTGACACCACTGATACTGAAAATGAAGGCCCTTGATTTGCTATATCTGCGCTTCCTCACGAGATGCAGACACGATAACTCCATCTTCTATCTCTATATTTCTCTGACACCTCTGAGCCACATCCATATCATGTGTTACGATTAGGATCGTATGGCCCTCTCCGTTCAGTCTCCGGAACAATTCCATGATTCCGGCTGCTGTTTTCTGGTCTAATGCCCCTGTCGGTTCATCCGCCAAAATAAATTGTGGTGAATTTATGATTGCTCTCGCAATAGCGACTCTCTGCTTTTGACCACCGGACAACTGATTTACAAGTTTATCTCTTACGTCAGACATATCAACCTCAGCCAGAACTTTATCGATCATTCCAGCCTGCTTTTTCTTCGGAATTTTCCCAAAAATAAGGGGGATCATAAGATTCTCAGCCACCGTGTAGTCCTCAATCAGTGCAAAATCCTGCATGACGATTCCCACCATCTCATTGCGGAATTTTGCCAGCTGCTTATCCGACATCTTACCGATATCTGTCTTTCCTACGTGATAAGAACCTGACTCAAAGCTGTCGATTCCTGCCAGTATGTGCAATAACGTAGACTTACCCGCTCCGGACTTACCTATGATTGACACCATTTCTCCATCTTTTATATCTACATCAATTCCTTTTAACGCCTCAAATTCATTACTCTTACCTTTATTATATATTTTTATGATATTCTTAAGCTGAATCATCCCTATGTCTCCTTTACAATGTATTTTTTAGTAATTCTACCGGCTTATTTCTCCTTATGATCCAGACAGCAGACAAATAATGAAACAGACAGAGAATGACCAGAATAAGCAACACAGAGAAAACGGTTAGCCCGTCAAGCCGTGCATAAATATAAGCATTCAATGCTGTTCGCTGTATGATTAATAAGAAGAAGCATGCCAATACCATCGACATAACTGCAGTGATCGCACTCTGTATCAGAGAAAATAAACTGTTCTTCCTCCACGGAAGACCGAGAATACAGTATACGGCATTCTGCGGGATGTCATCTGCGAGATTCAGCGTACATACATTGACAAGACTTATCACTGTCACCAACAGCACACAGACGAGTACCGGCACATACAAAAATATCTTTTTCTGCATCTCAAAATTGCTGTTATCCATAAACTCTGTCAAATCGTGTAGAATACTTGTACTCTCCGTACCCGCTCCGAGAGTCTCCTTGAGACGCCTTTCATTGGCAGCCATCTGTGCCTTTGTAATATCTTCGTCATAGATAACAAAATGAGTCTGATTGTAGGTCATGGGAATCCCCTGTTTTTTCACCTGTCCTTCACTCATAAGAATCAGTATATCTTCCAACTGTTCATAACGATAAGTGGAATACAAGTCGCGGTAATCGCCATGAATCTTCCGGCTCACCCCTATACCGGCGCCGATAATCTCAGTTCCTTCTTCAAGTACACCGCGGACAAATGCCCTCACACTATGTACCTGGGCATTTTCATCATAATAGTTTAATTCTACCTGACTCCCCTCTTTCCACCCGTAAGGATTTTCCGATACGACAATATCCATGCCGCCTTCTCCAGTCTGCGACGTATCCAGCCAGCTTCCGCTCTGTAATTCCGGTACATAGTCAGACAACAGATTTTCAGGATAAGCAAACGCAATACAATACCTATTATCCTGAGATATATTAAAACCCCCATATCCCCAAGATATAACAGATTTTACTTTCTGCATATTTTGTGCGATCTGTTCCGCTGATTCACCGTGATATCCATACGCATCTATAGCGAAACCCTTCTCTCCATTCAGTGCCGCTACCGGACGATACCGGTTATATTCTTCACTCAGAATCGTCACCGTCACAACGAGTGCAAGAAGAAGAAAGGATATCTGCAAAACAATAAACAAATTTCTTTTCATATGCTTCATATAGCCACTTGCTGCCAATGACAACATCACTATCCCACCTTTCGCAATTCCACAATACTCTGCTTCGACATATTCCTTGAAAGACGGTAACCAATCGAGAGTATGACAACAAGAAATATGGCAGGTATGATCAGATATTCTTTAATCCCATAGATAACAGGCAGATAACGGAACCAGTTCTGCATTGGAGGATAAACGAATAATCGAAATAAAAGTGTACCGATCGTGATCACCAGGATCATGTTCAAGAAGATCTCACCAAAAAACATCCGGCGGGCCCGGACTTTACTGCACCCGCATAAAGCATAGATTACTAATTCTCTTCGCCGTCTGTGGAAAATATAGCGGTATACCATATACATATTTCCTCCGGCAAGCAGTGCCAACACTATGCTCACTCCTATCATGGAGTACCCCCGCTTTAGATCTGCATTGTTGCGAATATAAAATTCATCCAGTTTTGCTCCGATTTCTTCCATCTCATTACAGAACAATTCGTACTGGGTTCGGGTCGGCAGCTGTTCCAGCATCACATGAAAATCCATCCACTTACAGTTTTCAGGGAAAGCAGTAAAGGGAATTTCCAGTTCAGTGTCGCTTTCCATGACGTTGATTCCGATCACCTGATAACGTTCTCCTTCTAATATCAGGGTGTCACCGATCTTCTCTTCCCGTCCCTCGCCTAACACCACCACTTTCTCCGCATCCTCATACTGTTCACTATCCGGCATACTTCCTTCCATACCTGTTTTCATATTTTCCCATGCTATGCTACTGTACGAAAATTCTCCATCTTTATATTGACAGCGGTCCATATAATCCCATTTTTTATCTATGCTTTCTGCCCTTATATAACAGTTTGCAATGGAAAACCCATTTTCATCGACCAGCCTTATCATTACATCTTTCAGTTGTGATGGCTGGATTTTACAACCTTTTAGTGAAGCGTTTAACGACCGTGTGTCCTCATTGTCCACAAGTTCATATATGTTGTTTTGAAATATCCCGAATACAAAGTAAATACAGACCAAAGAGAAAATCTGCGATATCATAAGGATAGTAAACAACCCCTTTTGCTTTTTTAAAAAAGATATCCAATTCTTAACAAGCATGTTCTTTCACTCTCCCCTGTGTTCTTCTGGTTTTCCATACCGATATTTAAGCTTATGCTTTTTTGCATACTTCTCCGCGTAAGAACCTTTTTTTACATATAATGTCACGGTATCTGCGCAGTATTTAAATTCCCATTTACCTATCCATGTCACTGTCTCGGGAATCACCACGGTTTCCAGATTAGTACAGGGAACAAAGCAACCCATCTCGGAAAAGGAGCGGATCCCTTCTTCGATTACTACATGTTTCAAATGAGGAGCCTCATCACAGTTATCAGTGAAAGTTATCTCAAAAGAATAAATCTGCTTGCCATCATAGGTTGCCGGAATCGTCAGTTCACTAGCGTTTTTAAACTGCGTTTCAGTATCTATAGCCAACTCATGTTCATTAAAAACTGTCCACCTCTCTTTGGGAACTGTCTTTGCTTCCTCCACATCCGGATTACCAATAATATAACCTATCCCTGTCTCTGGTTGGGATTGTGGGTGATTATACAAAAAAAAGAAGAGCACGCCCATTCCAATTATAACGATAAAAATAATAGTTAGAAATAAATAACTTTTTTTCATGCTTCATCCTCCTTTAGCAAATCATATTTTATCAAAACATAATTTTCTTTCATTTATATATTGTAAGAAGTAAGGAAAAGGTTCGTTTTTTTTGTAAAATATTTTTTAGAAGCCAATAAATAAATATAAAAGAGCCCTTCCAAACGATATGTCCCCTCTGCATATGCCCCAAACAATTCTGCCTTTTTTATTGGATATTCCGAAACCACCATATAAATCCCTTTTTTTATCGTCGCAATATCAGGCATAGGTATCCCTCCTAAAGGAAATAGCATCCGCTCCATATAAGCAAATGCTATTGTATTATCGACAATCTGCCAAGTATACACCATACGGGGAAGTGTCTATTTATGAATAACTTTTCTCATTCCCGAGCCGCAGAAATCATGGGGAATTGTCTTAAAACCCAGCTTCTCATAAAATCTTTCCTTTCCCTTCTCTGCAATTAACTGTATGCTGGAGCGACCACCCACTGGCGTTTCCCTGTCAACGTATTCAATTATCCTATGGATCATTTCACGGCCAATACCCTTTCCCTGATAATCCGGTTGTACCACAACATCCACTATCACAAAATAAAAGCCGTCTCCAATCAATCTCCCCATGCCAACCGTATGGTTATTTTCCGTTACCGCTGTTACTGTATACAGGCTGTGAGTAAGCGCCCTTTCCGTCTGCGCTTTTGAAAAATTCATCCATCCCACACTTTCTCTTAAATGGCAATACTCTTCATGACACAGTGCATTTTCCCTATACTCCATTATTTCCACCTCATGATTCCATTTCCTTAAACGAAATCCCCGACGTATACTCACAGCTCCCATCCTTCCGAATCAGAATCAGCTGAATCTCCGGATGGCTCTCCTGATACTCCATGGCCTTTTCCTCTCCCATCACATACAGGGCCGTAGCCAAAGCATCTGCCGTGGTGCCGTCCTCTGCCACCACCGTCACAGAGGCCAGGGTATTCTCCGCCGGCATGCCGGTAGACTTGTCCATAATATGATGGTACAGTTTTCCCGCTTCCCTGAAATTGCGCTGATAAATACCGCTGGTGACAACGGCCTTATTCTCCGCCTCCAGGGTACCATAAATGCTGGTTCCATCTGCCGGATTGGTAATGCCTATCACAAAGGGAGCATCATCCGGCTTTTTGCCTATAGTCTGCACATTGCCTCCCAGAGATACAATGGCCGAAGTAACCCCCTGTGCCTGAAACAACTCCATCAGTTTCTGAGACAGATACCCCTTCGCCACCGCTCCCAGATCCAACTCCATTCCCTTCTCAATTTGCACCCTGCCATCAAGCAATAAGTGGATTTTTTGGTAATCCACCTTTGCCAGTGCTGCCTCCCGTTCTGCTTTTGTCGGCACAGTGTGTGCCCCGGTAGTAAAGCCCCAGACCTTCACCAGCGGATAGATGGATATATCAAAAACTCCCTCGGTGGCCTCTGACACTTCCAGACTTTTTTTTAATAAATCTCCGGTTTCCTCTGATACCGCTACCGGCTTTCCCTCCGCCTGGTTAATTTTTGCCACATCGCCTTCCGGATTCGTGACAGAGAACAGCGTATCATACTGGTGAATCAGTTCCACCGCCTGGTTTATGGCTTCTCCGGCGTTTTCTCCATACACGGTTAAATCCATGATGGTATCCATGGCAAACACTTCTCTGGTAACCGGCCCCTCCGATGTAGTACCTGTATTTTCTTCACATCCGGACAAACCGATGGCCATTCCTGCCGCCAGAAAAAAAACTGTCAGTCCGGCGAAAAGGCCTGTCCCACGGTTCTTTTTTCTATTGTTCTCCCTTGTAAAACTTCTCATTCAACTCTTCCTTTCTACCTCCTGCTTTGCCGCTTTGGAAAAGACACAGCCGCAGTAATCCTGGCGATATAGTCCATACTCCGCTGACAGTTCAATGCTTCTTTTATATCCGTTTTTCTTTTTGAAATCTGAAGGCAGATACGGTATACCATACTGCTCTGCCAGTTCCTCGCCAAGGCTCATTAGCAGCTGGGCGTCCTTGTGGGGACTGATGGACAGCGTAGTACAGAAATAATCGTATTTTCCCTCCGCCGCCTGTCTGGCAGTTTCTGTCAGCCGCAGGGAAAAACAGAGACGGCATCGCTCCCCTCTTTCCGGCTCCTTCTCATATCCCTTTGCCAAATGTAAAAATTTCTCCGGCTCATAGTCCGCATCCATCCTCTGGATTTCCTTCCCGAAGGGAACCTCCGCCAGATAACGCATCAGTTCCTGCTTCCGTTTCTGATATTCCGGCTCCTCTGTAATATTGGGATTATAAAAAAATATAGTGATGTCAAAATAAGGATGCAGATATTCCAGTACATAACTGCTGCATGGCGCACAGCAGCAATGGAGAAACAATTTCTTTTTTTCCTCCTGGCTCTGCAACAACTCCGTTAATTCTTTCTGATAATTTCGGTTATTCATGACGTCCTCCATTCCGAAGCGTCCAGGTTTACTTTTCCATCTTTCCTCCCAGAGTAATCACTCCGGCCAGATTGCCCCGTCGTCCATGGGAGGCCCGGTGGGAAAACAAAAGCTCCGGGTGACAGCAGGTACACAGTCCGCTGACCTGTATCTGACTGGCAGGAATCCCCGCCTCCTGTAAAATAATTTCATTGGCCCGCCAGAGATTCAGCATATACTTATCCTCTGGCTTTTCCAAAAGCAGTTCCCTGCACTGCTCCGGTGTAAATTCTTCCCGAAAGGCCTCTGCCACATCCCCGCTTACCTCGTAGCAGTCCTGACAGATAGAGGGTCCAACCACCGAGAGGATATCTTCCGGCTGACTGCCAAACTCCCGTCCCATGGCTTCTACTGCCAGCCCCCCAATCCGACGGACGGTTCCCCTCCATCCGGAATGTACCGCAGCAATGGCCCGGCGTCTTCTGTCATAAAAAAATAAAGGTACACAGTCGGCAAAAAAAGTCATGAGCACAACCTCTTCATCCTCTGTCATCAGCCCATCCACTCCGATTAAATCCGATTCCCGGAAGATTCCCTTTCCGCAGTCTGAGGCATCCACACGACGTATTACGGTCTCATGCACCTGATTGCTGAATACCAGCTTCTCCACATCGTATCCCACTGCTCCGGCAAAACGCCTGTGATTTTCCTGTACGGCCTCCGGGTCATCCCCTCTGGTGAAACTTAAATTCATTGTGGCACAGTCCCCTTCACTGACGCCTCCCAGTCTTGTGGAAAAGCCATGGACAATCCCTGCCTGTTCCAATATGGGAAAGGTGTAATAGACCACTCCGTTTTTTTCCCTTTTTACTGCTTCCATTGCCAGCTCCTTTCTGACAGTCGGGAACTCCCCCTCCCCGTCTCCCAAACAAAATATTTATCTTTATATTTTTATCGTTATTTGTTATACTATCCCTAAAGGAGGAATTGTTCCATGCCATGTATTTATGCACATGATTCCTTTGGCAAAAAGGTTCTTGCCAAACTGCCAGAGGAAATAAAAACGATTATTGAAAATCACCAAAAGGAATTTGAAGCCGGACTCCAGGGGCCGGATTTTCTGTTTTTTTATCATCCCATGATAAAGAGCCGCACCAACCAGATGGGATACTGGCAGCATGGGCAGCCCATAGACAAATATCTAAGACATCTGCTTCCGGTTCTGCGAAAGGAAGGACAGGATTCCGGCGCATACGCCTATGTTCTTGGTTTTATCTGCCACTATATGCTGGACAGCGAATGCCACACCTTTGTCATTCCCCTGTCCAAACGGCCAGGCTACCACCATCTGTCCATTGAACACGAATTTGACCGCCACCTGCTCCGCCGGGACGGCCACCGGCCAGTCACCTATCCGATGTGGAAAAAGGTTGTGTGCAATCGTGATATTGTCCAGGCAATCTTTAAGGCATATAAGCCTCTCCGCCTGTCGAAAAGGGAAATCAAAGAGGCCCTTCTTGGTATGCGCTTTTACAAGTGGCTTTTAACTGGTGGATATTCCATAAAACGGCTTTTGGTCCGCTTCCTTATGCACCTTACCCTGCACTATGAGCAGTTAGAGGGACATATGATGACTCTGCATCCAAAAAGTTACGCCAGAAAAACCAACCAAAGCCTGCAATTTATTTATGACAATGCCATTTCACTTACCAGCGATATCCTTCAGGATTTCCACCGCAGTGTATGGGAAGGAAAACCGCTCCATAAGCGCTTCTCCTGTACCTTCAAATCCAATGAAGCGCAATGAATGCCCAGGCACGATGCCGCCTATTTAAACCCTATTTCGTCGTGGGCTGTCATACTATCTCATATCTCCCAGGTCCCGTCTGTACTGGCGCAGAAATTCATAAACCAGTTTTCGTTTTTCGTGCCAGAACCGGCGGCCCGGAGCTGTGACAAACTCCATCTGCTTCATGTGCCGGTACGTATATTTTTCAAAATGTCTACACACCGATTCAAAGGTGGCATTCTCATCCTTCGAGGCAATCCAGGAATCCAGTATAATCCCCATGGCCCCGGTATCGTCCAGCATATCTGCTTCCATCAGCACCACCAGTTCAATCGGTGTACGGCTTTCATAAAACAGCTTCTTATTGGAATGCTCCTCAATAAGATAACAGATAAAATCAATTTTTTCCGGCGGGTACTGCCGCCGCTCCAGATAATCTCTGCAGATGGCAGAACTCACCTGTCCATGGGGCTTATCCCTGTCCGGACTGCCATATCCGGCATCGTGAAAAATAGTGGCGATTTTCAGGGATTCCAAATCCAAAGTATCATCCTTTAGTTCATTGGTAATCCGGAGCATCCAATGATAGACCCGCAGAGTATGCTGATACCGGTCATATGCAATTTTATTCTTACTCTTATCTCCTTTTTTCCGGTCATAACTGTAGAGAATTTCCTCTACATACTGAAACATTGCCTTATGCTGTCTCATCGCAACCCCTTATTCCAATTCCTCGCGTGTTACCTTCCTGCCATCCCGCCAGATTCTCTCCAAGTCATAGAATAAGCGGTCCTCCTTGGAAAATATATGAATAATCACGTCGCCATAGTCCATCAGCACCCAGGTGGATTTTTTATTTCCCTCAATCCGCTTGCTGAGATATCCGGCCTCGGCCAGCTTCTCCTCTGTTAAATCCAGCATGGCACTAATCTGAGGCAGATTGTTTCCACTGGCGATAATTAAATAATCCGCAATGACAGAAATCTCATCGATTTTTAATATCTCTATGTCCTGCCCCAGTTTTTCATCCAGCGCATCATAGGCAATACGGACAATTTCTTTTGCATTATTTTCCATTATGCCATTCTCCTTCCTTTTACTCACTTATCTCCGCAGTCAATTTCTTTTTATAGTATTCATAAGTTTCAACCGTCCGCTCATCAATTTCCTTCCCGGAGTCCCGTAAATACTGCAGCGTATTTGTCAGTATCATCAAAAGCCCCTGGTCCAGATTTTCAAAGCAGGCTTTCCGCACCTCTGACAACGAATAGGGTTCCGGCTCCATATGCCGTCTCGGTTCGATATAGTCGGCTGCATAGAGAATTTTTTCCAATAACGTCATAGCCGGCCGGCCCGTGGTGTGATAGCGGATGGCCGAAAGGATTTCTTCCTTTTTTACCCCGTACCGGCTCTTTGCCAGCGCTGCTCCTAATTTGCCATGAATCAGCGCTGTATTGGCCCGCTCTGCCGGGCTCAATTCAATTTCATATTCTTCACAGAGCGCAAACATCTCGCCGTCGGTAAAATACTTGGCACAGTCATGAAGGAGCCCTGCCAGTTCAGCCTCCTCTGCCTGGGCGCCATGGCAGAAAGCCAGAGAAGAAGCCGTATAGGCCACTCCCAGCGTGTGCATATAACGCTTGGGACGCAGGGTAGCTTCCAGGGAATCTAACAGTTCTTTATCCGCCTGGCTCTTTTTCATTTTCGGCACCGGAGCGCCATACAATCCATGAAGGTTACTATACATTACTACCTTCCGGGGACAATAGGCCAACACCGATTTTCCTGCCTCAATCCGTTTCCGAATCTGTTCCGAGGATATCTGGATATGATTCATGGCTAAGGGCAGAATTTCCCCATGAAGTTTCTTTCCCTGCTGCCGGCACAGTTTTTTCATCTCCTCATCGGATAAACTGCCTCTGGGTGCCGCCAGTATTTTGCAGTATTTCAGAATTTTTTCCGGCTTATGCCATTTGTCAAAATCCCTCAGGGAATCCCCGCCCAGAATGAAATAAAACTCTCTGTCCGGAAACTCTCTGCGAAGCTGTTCCATCGTATCACTGGTATAGGTGGTTCCCTCCCGTTTCAATTCTAAATCGGAAAATTTGAAATAGGGAATACCGTCAATAGCCGCCTGAACCATCCTTTTCCGGTGCTCCTCCGACACAATCCCGGAGGTTTTCTTATGGGGCGGATTTTTCGAGGGCATAAACCAGACCTCATCCAGCCCATACTGTTCATAGGCTGCCTGTGCCATCATAATATGGGCATTGTGAACCGGATTAAAGGTTCCGCCCATAATACCTGTCTTTTTCATACCTGTCTCCTATGCCTATTTGGGAAGTTCAATCTGCTTTTTCGTAGCGGATTCCCGGTAAAGAACAATTCGCCTGCCAATCACCTGAACCACTTCCGAGCGTGTCCTCTCTGACAGAATCTCTGCCATCTCCCGTGGCTCAGCCACGCAGTTTTTCAGCACATTAATTTTGATTAACTCCCTGGCCTCCAACGCCTCATCTACGGATTTGGTGATTTCCGGAGTCAGCGTAGCCTTGCCAATCTGCATAATCGGATCCGTCTTCATGGCAATACCCTTTAAGTATGCGCGCTGCTTGCTTGTCATAGTCTCCTCCTATTTATAATACTCAAACTGCCAGCCACACATCTGTACCGTGTCGCCTTCCTCAATTCCCAGTTTTTCCAGTTCTTCCAGAATACCATTATTTTTCAAAAACTTCTGGAAAAATTCAAAGCCCTTTTCCGAATCCAGATTGGTATACCCAAGCATCCGCTCCACCCGGGGGCCTTCCACGAGAAAGACTCCTTCTTCCTCCTCACTTTTTGCCACCGTAAAGGGTTCATCGGCAAAATTCGGCTCTTTAATCAGGTATTCCCTCTCAAAGACCACCTTCTCCTCCTGGCTCTCATCTAACATCTGCTTCACATAATAGAGTAGTTCCTTTACCCCTTCCCCGGTCACTGCGGAAATCGGAAATACCCGGATTCCCTCCGGCTCAAATTCCTCCCTCAAAAGAGTCAGTACCGTCTCTCTGTCCTCTCCATAAAAGCAGTCAATTTTATTGGCGGCAATCACCTGGGGTCTGGCGGCAATCTCCGCATTATAGGCCTCCAATTCCCGGTTGATAATCCGAATATCCTCCACCGGGTCCCGTCCCTCGGTAGAAGCGGCATCCACCATATGAATCATGACACGGGTTCTCTCGATATGGCGCAGAAATTCATGTCCCAGACCAATTCCTTCGGAAGCTCCTTCAATCAGTCCCGGTATGTCGGCAATCACAAAGCCGTCTGCCCCCTCTAAATCCACCACTCCCAGATTGGGATTTAACGTAGTGAAATGATAGTTGGCAATTTTAGGCTGTGCGTTGGTGACACGGGATAACAGCGTGGATTTTCCCACGTTGGGAAAGCCTACCAGTCCTGCATCGGCAATTACTTTCAGTTCCAGTATAACTTCCAGTTCTATTCCCGGCTTGCCGGGCTGGGCGTACTTTGGCACCTGCATGGTAGGGGTGGCATAGTGCTGGTTTCCTTTTCCGCCATTGCCGCCCTTTAAGAGCACCTCCCGGTGGTTCTCATAGGACATATCGGTGATGACCTGGCCGGTCTGGGCCTCCCTTACAATGGTGCCCGCCGGCACTTTAATTACCATATCATCGCCGTCTGCTCCATGACAGCGTCTCTTGCCGCCCGGTTCACCATCACCTGCAAAGTATTTGCGCTTATAACGAAATTCATTCAGGGTGTTAAGTCCCGGGTCCACTTCCAATACCAGGTCGCCGCCCCGGCCGCCATCTCCGCCATCCGGGCCGCCATTGGCCACATATTTTTCCCTTCGAAAACTGACATGTCCATCACCGCCCCGGCCGGAACGGATTCGGATTTTCGCTCTATCTGCAAACATAATCTGCCCTTTCTCTTTTTACGACAATTCAGGGGCTGTACAAAACAGCACAGCAGGGGCTGTACAAAACAGCACAGCCCCTGACAATTTTCTCACGTTACAACTTACTTGTGAACAAATTCTATTTGTTTTCTACTGGATATACGGAAGCCTGTTTCTTATTTCTTCCCTTTCTCTCAAAACGAAGAACACCGTCTACCAGAGCATACAGGGTATCATCTCCGCCCCGGCCCACATTCACGCCTGGGTGAATTTTGGTGCCACGCTGTCTATAGAGAATGTTTCCAGCCAAAACAAATTGTCCGTCCGCTCTCTTTGCACCTAATCTTTTAGACTCGGAATCTCTACCGTTCTTGGTAGAGCCCATTCCTTTTTTATGTGCGAACAACTGAAGGTTCATATCCATCATGGTTTTTTCCTCCTAACGATTGATTAACGTAACATACTGACTGCCATACTGCCGGGAAATTTCCCGTATGCCAAACACCATGGAGTCCAACAAAAGCTTGGATTGCTCCGATGGCTTTACGGTTAATTGAAAATCTATCATGCCCCGCTTTTCTTCCTGTTCTATCACATAAGCGTCCTCCGTAAATTCCTCAATGGAATTCACACAGTTAATGGCCAGTGCGGAAACAGCGGCACAGATAATATCCGAACCATACTCGGCATACCCGGAATGTCCTTCAATATGAAAACCAGTTATGTTCTCACTCTTCTTTTTTACAATTACCTGAATCATAGGCTCTGTCCGGAAAGATTACGCATTGATTTTGTCAATCTTTACCTTGGTGAATGGCTGTCTGTGGCCATTCTTTTTGTGGTATCCGGTTTTTCTCTTATAACGGTAAACAATGATTTTCTTGTCCTTGCCTTCTGCTACTACCGTTGCTTTTACCGAAGCACCCTCTACGGTAGGGGAACCAACCTTGGCAGTCTTGTCGCCAATGAAAAGCACCTGGTCAAAAGTAACCTCGGCACCGGCTTCAAGTCCTAATTTCTCTACCTTGATTACATCGCCTTCTTCTACCTTGTACTGTTTACCACCGGTTGCTATAATTGCGTACATATAGCACCTCCTATTTCTCATTACTCGCCAACTTCGGTGTCTGTCCCTTCTTAAAAAAGGGCAGAACTATAACCTCGTTGTGCGGCACACTAGAGAAGTATACCATTATTTGACCTGCTGTGTCAAGTGTTTTCTTTGAAAATCTCATCCCGCTTCAACGCCTCCCACAGGGGTTTATTTTTCTTCATCCGCGTCAGCTCCACCAGACCAAGCTTCGTGATATCCACCAGTGCCGTCTGGGTCTTATCCTTTTTCAATTCCTCCCCCAGAAGCTTCATCAACTCCTTCTGATGATTCTTCTGCTTCATATCAATAAAATCAATAAGGATAATGCCGGATAAATTCCGCATCCGAATCTGTCTGGCCGCTTCCTCTGCTGCCTCGCAGTTCATCTTAAAAAAGGTGGTTTCCTGGTTCCGCTTCCCCGCCACCGCCTTGCCGGTATTGACATCAATCACCGTCAGTGCCTCGGTGGGCTCAATGACAAGATAGCCGCCGCTCTTTAGCCAGACCCGCTTTTCAAACGCCTTTTCCAGTTTGGCAGTGAGCCCCAGCAGCTTATCCAGCGGATACTCCTCATCCTGATAAAACACTGCCTTGTCTCCATAGATTTCAGACAGTTCCTCATATATCTCCTGTCTGTCGGTAATGATCCGCTCAAGTTCTTCCATAGAACAGCCCTGAATATACTTCAGATAAAAGGAATCCTCCTTGCGCAAAAGGGAAAAACAGGTTTTATACTGGCCGCTCTCCATATACCGGTGCATCTGCTCCAGAAGTGTCCGGCATTCTCCCAATATCTCTCCTGGCTCTGCCGCCGCCGCATTGGTACGAAGGAGTACCCCATATTCCTCCCCGGCAAATTCCGCCAGCAGTTCATGCAGCTGTCCCCGCTTTTCTTCCTCCCGAATCTTTTTGGAAATACCCTTTTCACTGGTTTTCGTACTCACTACGCAAAACCGCCCGGCCAGCTCCGGAAATATGGTTGCCACTGGCTGCTTGGTCTTAACCGCCGCTTTCTTTACCTGTACTACCCGTTCATCCCCGCACTTAATTTTCCGTCCCTGACACTCCGATAAGGGCAGATAACAGATGACGCCCTTTTTTACTTCCACAAAGGCGGCATTAATATTCTGCACAATATTCTGCACACGGCCCACATAGATGTCTCCCACATCCAGTGTCTCTTTCCGGGATTCTTCCAAAGATTGCTCCGGGGATTTTCCCGGGGGAAAATCCCTGTCATCCTCCCCTGCCAGCACATCGTAAATTTTTTCATTTTCCATATAGACCATCACCAGTTTATTCCAAAGCCGGGTAATGGCAATCTGTCTCCGGTTATTCATGAGGAGCCTCCTTCTTTTTAGGCGGTGCAAAATACATCTGCAAGCGGTGGAACTGGCAGGAATAAGGCGGACATTCCTGTCCACAAAAAGCAAAAAAGGCATCCAGTACAAGCTCCGGCTTGATATTCACTTCACTGCCGCTTGTGAGCTGTAAATACAGGCTCTCCCTTTCCTCATCATCCGAGAGAAATTCACAGTGTATCCTTCCATAGTCCTGCCCTGTCCGGCGGGAAAATTCTTCCTTATCCATGGAATATGCCAGCAAAAAGGGCTTAATATCCATTTCCTTTTCTGCTCGTTTCGTCTTTTTTATCACAGGTATGGCCGGCTGATTTACAAACTGCTCCCACCTTTCCTTCCAGTCCGGCGGAAAAATGCCCGGCCTTTTTTCCACAACCAGATAATCTGCCGCCCGCAAAAGGGACATGGAATTTTTGAAGCCATCTGGCATGATTTCCATCTCTGTTATAAAAATCTCTTCGGTCATAAACTGATTGATATACTCCACAAGCTCCGGTAAAGGCATGTCCGGCAGAGAGTGAAACTCCACATCCAGATACTCTCCATCACTGGTCGCCCCCACTCCCAGGGGCGAGGCAAAGCTCATAAGCTGGTGTGGGCTGTATCCCTGGGAATACGCCACATCCAATTTGGCCCGGCGAAAGGCTTTCTGAAAAAAACGCATACAATCCAGATGTCCGATAAACTTCACGGAACCGGTCTTGGTAAATCGCATCCTGGTTTTCACTGATTGTTTCCTCCTTATAGACATAGGTGCCTGATTTTTGTTCATGTGGAAAAAGCACTCATCTGTTCCTACACACCCCGGTGCCAAACACAGCCGCTCCACAGCCGCTGCACTGAGCGCGGCAGTTTGGCGTCACCTGCCCCGCCTGAGCCCTCTCATACTCCCGCCGCATAAAGGCCTTGCTCACACCGATATCAATAAAATCCCATGGGAAAATTTCTTCTTCTTCCCGCTCCCTGTAATTATAAAACTCCTTGTCCACCCCGCACTCCTCCAGCAAAGACTCCCAGACCTCCGGCTGAAACCAGTCCGTCCAGGCATCGAAGATACATCCCTTGCGGTAGGCTTTTTCTATTACTGTAGAAAGCCTTCTGTCTCCTCTGGCAAAGATTCCCTCCAGCTCCGAGGTCACCGCATCGTGACAGATATAGCGGATGGAGCGCTGGTTTATCTGCTCTTTTACTTTTCCCCGGAGAAATCTTCGCTTATCCTCAAACTGCTCTGCGGTATTCATAGGCGACCACTGAAACGGCGTAAAGGGCTTTGGTACAAAGAAGGAGGTACTGGCAGTGACCTCCGGCCTGCCATGGCGCTCTTCCTTTGGCAGTTCAAAATAGGTGGCAGCAATCTGGTTTGCCAGAGAAGCAATGGCCTCGATGTCCTCCTCTGCCTCTCCCGGCAGTCCCAGCATAAAATAGAGCTTAACCCGGTTCCATCCACCCTGGAAGGCCTCCCAGGCTCCTTTTAATATAATCTCCTCTGTCAGACCCTTGTTGATAACATCCCGCATCCGCTGGGAGCCAGCCTCCGGTGCAAAGGTCAGACTGCTCTTTCTCACATCCTGCACCTTGCTCATAACATCCAGAGAAAAGGCGTCTATCCGGAGGGAAGGCAGGGAAATATTTAACTTGCGCTCTCTACACTCCTCAATGAGAAAATATACCAGTTCCGGCAGTTGTTCATAATCGCTGGAACTCAGGGAACTTAACGTAATTTCTTCATAACCGGTGTTTTCTATCATGTCCACCGCCTGTTTTTTCAGAAATTCCAGGCTTCTTGGACGGATGGGACGGTATATCATCCCCGCCTGGCAGAACCGGCAGCCCCGGATGCAGCCCCGCTGGATTTCTAACACCACCCGGTCCTGGGTCGCGCGAAGGTATGGCACCAGCGGATGGGAGGGATAATAGGTGTCACTCAAATCCGTTACCACCTGCTTTTTCACCTTCTCCGGCGCCTCAATACAATTGGGCTCCATGGAAGCAATGGTGCCATCTTCATGATACGTTATGTCATATAATTGTGGCACATATAGGCCCTCAATCCCGGCCGCCCGCTTCAGAAACTCCAGCCGGCTCTCCCCCTGTTTGCGGGACTGCTTATATGCATCTAACAGTTCCCGGTACGCTGTCTCTCCCTCACCGATATAGAAAACATCAAAAAACTCTGCAATAGGTTCCGGGTTATAGGTGCAGGGGCCGCCTCCTATGACAATGGGCTCCTGCCAGGTGCGCTCTGCGGCATGGAGGGGTATTCCCGACAAATCCAGTATCTGCAAAAGATTGGTGTAACACATTTCATACTGTATGGTAATACCCAGAAAATCAAAGTCCCGCACCGGCTCCTGGGATTCCAGCGCAAAAAGCGGAATCCCTCTCTCCCGCATAATCTTATCCAAATCCGGCCAGGGCGAATAGACACGCTCACAGTAGACGTCCTCCCACTGGTTGAACATATCATATAAAATCTGGATTCCCAGATGGGACATGCCGATTTCATATACATCCGGGAAACACATACAAAAACGAATCTCCACCTCCTCCGGATTTTTCTTTACCATATTTATTTCATTGCCAATGTAGCGGGCTGGTTTTTCCACCCTCATCAGTATTTCATCCTCTAACGCCAGTTTTCTCATGGTTGTCCCTTCCTTTTGATTTTATAGGAATTATAGCACAACACCGACGACAAAACAATTGCTTTCCCCCACAAAATATGGTATGATGGTTTCGATTTATTTCATAGTAAAAGGAGGATTCTGACATGCCATGGTGTCCAAAATGCAGAAATGAATACGTGGAAGGTATAACCACCTGCGTCGATTGCGGCGTTGAACTGGTGGATGAACTGCCGGAGGAAATCGCTCCCGATGCACCGGTAACACTCTGTCAGGTAAAGGATAAAGAAACAGGCGCTAAATTCATCGCCTATTTAAATTACGGAGGAATTCAGACCGCCGGACTGCTGCCGGAGGAAGACGGCACACTCCAGCTTGTGGTGGCACAATTTGAAAAGGAAGCCGCTGACAAAATGTTTGCCGATTTTTCCTCCATGGATGAATTGGCAGAAAAAGATATTTCTGAACTGATTCCTGATATCGAGAAGCAGTTGGAGGAACTTCAGTCTGAGGAAGCCAATGCCATGTTCTCTGAATTGAGAACGGAGGCCAGTTCTGTCTATGTAAAGAAGAAGGATAAATACACCGATTTGAAATTCAGCGGCGTGTCCTTTATCATTTTCGGCATTCTCGGCTTTGGACTGCTGGCCCTGAATATCCTCGGCGTAGTCAGTCTCTTTAATAAATTTTCCACCCTGATTATGGCTCTGGTATTTGTGGTGTTCTTTGTCGTGGGGATTACTTCTCTCCTCCGGGCAAAGAAGTTGAAAAACATTGTCTCCGAAGAAGAAAAGGCCACCGACAAAGTACTGGACTGGGTGGATGAAAACATCACCGATGAGCGCATTGCCTCCCTGTTTGATTCAGAACTTTCCGAGGAGGACAATTATTTCCAGGTTCACAGCCAGTTATGCCAGATGGTAGCAGAGGAATTTCCACTGTTTAGCAAAGGGTATATCGATCAGCTGATGGACGAACGGTATAATGCTTACTGCGAGAATAAAGACAGAGATTAAGTATTAAACCTTAAATATAACAGAGCAGCTCTCTTCAGGGCTGCTCTTTGCTTTTCCTGTGTTTGTATTTAGCACGATGTACCGTGCCACCTAAAAACTATATCCCCACAGATTTTTAATCTGGCCGGACAGTTTTTCCATGCTCCAGCTTCTCCCGCTCCTTGCTGGTGAATTCGGGTCGTGTACTAAAAAACCCTTTTCACCATAGCCATAAATCACTATAAAATGTCCCTCTGTGGTAAAATCTCCCGGCCGCATGGCACAGATAATCATACCACCATTATTAAGCACTGCCTTCATGGCTGCTTCGCTGAGGGACAATTCTCTGGCAGAGAGCCCATAATGGGCGGCGCCCTCTGTCATCAGTCCCCAGCTGGTTCCCGAGCCCTCTACATAATATCCTGCCCTTTCACTATATCTGGCTGTCTCATATGGCGTCACCTCACGGCGGGTCAGGCCAAATACCACCATGGACAGACAGGTTGGGCCACATCCGGATAAGGCAATGATACTTTCTCCATAATCCGCATATCCCCACCGCTTGTCCCATTGCAGCAGCAAGGGAAAGGTCTGGTTTCGCTCTGCCTCTGAAAATTTTTTTGCTTCCTTCTTTTCTGCCTGGGGATAGCCTGCTACAAACTCTGCCATTTCTGGATTTTTCTCCAGGGCCTCCATCAATTCCTCTGGAATCTGCTCTCGTTTTTCCTGAATCTGTTCCAGAAATTCCCTGTTTTGTTCCTCATCGATTTCCCCAAGCCCGGAAATCGTTTCCCTTTCCTCTGAGTCGCCTGTAAAAAAGATATTTCTCCCTATAGCAATCCCACCCAGCCCCGATAAAATCAGAACCGTTATAATAAAAACTTTTACTGTGCCCATTCCTTTTTTACGCCGTCTTCTTTGCAAAGTAAAAAGACCTCCCTTTTGTTATACTCTTCTTTCGCTGTTTCCTATCAGAGTATATCAGAAAACAAAAGGGAAATCTTTGTTATTGTCACACAAAAATCTCACGATTTTCTCACAATTATATTTTAGAACGATGGCGCCAATTTGAACCCTGTTTAGTTTTACGCTGGCGTGCTACTTCCGGGGCAGGGTGATTTCAAAACGAATTCGGTTATTTTCACTATAGGCTTCCATATGTCCGCCGTGAAGTTTCACAATCTCTCTGGCAATGGCAAGTCCTATGCCGCTCCCACCATTTTTTGTACTCCTGGCATCGTCCAGGCGGAAGAACTGTTCAAAAATCCGGCTCAGCTTTTCCTGGGGTATGGTATTTCCTTCATTTTCAAAACACAGCCAGAGGCCTTTTTGTTCCGGCCGCATCTCTATCTGGATTTCGGTGGACGGGAAACTGTAATTTACCGCATTGCGAAGCAGATTGTCAAACACCCGCATAAGACGCCCTGCATCACAAACAAAGGAATAATCTTTCGGGGCCTTCAAATTACAGGTCAGGTTTTTCTCCTTCAATACCGGCTGAAATTCAAAGATAATCTGCTCCAGCATCCGGGTCAGATTGATTTCACTTTTTTCCAGGGTAATCTGGGTCAGGTTATAGCGAGTAATTTCAAAAAACTCATTGATTAACTCCTCCAGGCGCCCTGCCTTCTCTGCCGCCACCTCCGTATAGCGGCGGCGGATATTCTCCGGCAAATCCGTCCCCTCCTGCAAAAGTTCCAAATAGCCCATCACAGAAGTCAAAGGGGTCTTCAAATCATGGGCCAGATACACCACTAAATCATTTTTTCGCTGTTCTGCCTCATCGGCATGGCGGTAGGCTTCCGCTACCTCTTTCTCCACCAGCCGGTACATTTTGTGGTAGTCCCAGAGAATGATTCCCAGAAATCCAAACAGGATTCCCAAGAGTATCAGTTCTCCTTTATATACATTCAGGAAATGAAGGAATGGATAGGCCGTATCTTCCCTCATCCATGGAAACATGGACAAATATAGAGAAAAAATATACCCGCTGAAAATCACACCGGTATACAGTATCAGAAAGACTGCCAGTTTGACTCCTGTTCTGCGCCAACGCCTGCGGGCCGCTTCACTGCTTTTTCCACTACTCAATCTTATACCCCACCCCCCACACAGTTTTTATAAATTTAGGATGCTTTGCGCTCTCCTTTAATTTTTCCCTTATGCGTCCTATATGTGTCATTACCGTATTGTTACTGTCCATGTAGGACTCACCCCACACGGCCTCAAAGAGCTCCTCCGAGGAAACCACCTGTCCCTGTCTGCGTCCGAGGTAAAATAAAATAGAAAATTCCAGAGGGGTCAATTCCAGTTCTTTCTCATACAGACTGGCCTCATGGGTACTTTCCTTCATGTATAAGCCACGGATGTCGATTACATCGGATACCTGTGGCATTCCTTCCTCGCTCTGCTCCGTCTGATTATATTTCGTATACCGCCTCAGCTGCGTCCGAACCCGGGCCATCAGTTCCATGGGCCGGAAGGGCTTGGTAATATAATCATCGGCTCCCATAGTTAATCCTGCTAACAGGTCCCCTTCCTCATTTTTTGCTGTCAGCATAATAATGGGAAAATAATGCTCCTCTCGGATTTTCCGGCAAAGGATAAACCCATCCTCATCCGGCAGCATCACATCCAGAATGGCCAAATCCACTCTCTCCCGCTTCAGATGGGCAAGGGCACTTTTCCCATTCCCACAGACAATCACTCTGTAATTTTCATTGGACAAGTATATTTTCAAAAGGTTTTGAATTTCTTCCTCATCATCCACAATAAGAATTGTCTCCATAGTATTATCCCACCCTTACATCAAATGCAGTTTTCTTGCCAGCAGATACAGCCGGCGTCCCATTGGAAAATCATACAGTTCTTCCCTTGTAACTCCCCGCAGCAGTAAAAATATGGAAAAGTATACAAACACTGCCACACAGAGAGAAACCAGCGTGCGCAGAGTATTCGAGCCCGTCACAAATCCAGTGCCCCAGTAGATGAGAACCACGGCCGCCGCCATCCAAAGAGAAGCCGACAAAGGCGCCAGAAAGGTCTTTACCACCTCCTGGCGGTAGGAAGGAATGTATCGCTTAATAGCCATCAGATTCAGAATTGATACCACAATCGGGAAGGTAACATTACCGATAATCAGCGCATACACCCCCACGTTTGTATATTGCAGCAGCAGAATCACGATTACAATGTGTATTACCAGGGACACCGCCGAATGAATCACCGGCAGACGCATCTTGTCAATGCTTTGTAAAGCCCCTCCTGTTACATTGGACAGCGCATAAAAGATAATGGCGCTGGAGCCGGCCATCAGCATATGTCCTCCCAGCACATAATTGGAGGAAGCAAACAGCATTTTAACAATAGGTTGTCCCAATATCATAAAGCCCATGGCACAGGGAAATGCCACAATCATATTAAACTTCACTCCGGAAGAAACATTATATTTCCACTGTGACACATCCCGCTCCGCATAGGCAGCAACGGCACTTGGTATCATGGAGGAAGCAATGGCTGTGGATATGGCAATTGGTACACCACAGAGCAGACGGTACTTGGAGCTGTATACCCCAATCATACTTTTGATCACTACATCCTCTACCCCTTTGCTGCCGGAGAGCCAGCCATAAAGCTTGTAGTCAATGAGTCCACTTATATTGTATACCGTCTGGGATAAAATCACTGGCAAAATAGTGAGAATCAGTACCTTAAATAACTGGCTTGTGGCCTCCTCCCGTCCTGTCCGGTCCCGACGCTCCAGTTTTTCCTGAACCGGCCGATATATCCAGTACACAAAAAGAAGAAGCAAAAGGGCTGACACGGAGCCAAGGCAGGTGCCAAGAGTACCTCCCGCTGCTCCCCAGGCTGCCTGCTGAAGAGATTCGGCATTCCATTTCATAAAAAGATAACTGGCCGCCACACTGACTATCGCATTCACAATCTGCTCAATAATCTGGGAAATAGCGGTAGGCATCATAGTCTTTTTCCCCTGGAAAAAGCCACGGAACACCCCTAGCATGGCCACGATAAATATAGTAGGTGCCAATACCCGCACTGGCATCCGCACACCGGAATATTCCGGATAAATGTAGGTCTCAATCAAACCGGCGCCAAATAAAAGAATGCCGCCAAAAATCCCACCGGAGGCAATGGCAAAGGTTCGGGCCACCCGGAAGGTTTTTCCGATATTTCGATACTCTTTTTTGGCCTGCTGGGCAGATATGATTTTGGAAAGGGCTAACGGCAGACTGTAGGAAGAAATAATCAAAACCACATCATAAATCTCATAGGCTACCGCATAGATTCCATTCCCTTCCTCCCCTAAAATATTGGCCATGGGAATCCGATAAATCATCCCAATGATACGAACCAGAAGGGAGGCCATGGCAAGGATTCCGCCCTGCTGCAAAAAATCTGCCCTTTTTGTTTCACTATTTGTACTCAATCGGCAATTCATCCTTTCCTTGTCTCATCCCCTACTGAAAGCGGATAAACTTCTTCCGGCTGTTTGGATATACAGCAATATATGTTTTCCCGGGATTCACCATAAGGGTACGGCCATCTTTGTCTTTGTATGTCATGGTATTCGAACTCTCATTCCGTCTCCAGGTAATGGCTGTCCGCTTTCCATTGGTAATGTAATATCCCTTACCAGTGCCGGACAGTGTCATGGTCTGGTATCCGTTTCTGTCAATATTGGTCTCGTCCACCAGCTGGATAATCACATTTTTGAAGGACAGCTGTTTCTTATTCTGGGCGTCCATATGTTTCTGACCGTACTCATATTTCATGTACTTTTTCTTTTTCTTATTGTACTTCATCTGGCAGGTGGAGTAATTGGAAAATGGAATGATTACCTTTTTGGTTTCTTTGCCAAATCCCAAATCCGTATCGGTATCGTAAAAGGTAAAATGCTCGGCACTCCGTCCACTCCGCTTCTTGGTAGAGTATCCCAGTTTTTTAGCACCCTTAATCAGTTTTTTCCCCGTAGTATATACATTGTGGGGTGCCGCAATTCCCGAAACTCTGCTGTAGACCACCGGGCCGATGCCGGATAGCCCGCTTAGATTTTGTGTCTTTAACTTCTTCATTTTGCTGACGGCGTATTTAGTATGTCCAAAATGACAGTATATGGCATCCCATTCATAAGCAAACTGGGCGTAGTAATGTCGCGCACTGCGCACAGAACCAATCTGCTTTACTTTCCTGACATCCTGATAGATGGCAAGCATCCGGGTAATCCCGCCCTCTGCCAGAGCCTCATAGAGAATATCGGCTTTCGAAGTTCCTCTTTGACGCTGGAACGCATATTCAATATTGTTAATCATCACAGCAAAAGGGCGCTGGTTTTCCGTAGATTCCTTCACCCATTGTCCGGTCATCCCGCTTCTTACCATGCCGGCATGAGGATCCTCTGTCGGTGCCGGTTCTGCGGAAGCTGGCGGCAGTGTCGTGTCCGCCTGAGGATTTGGTCCATCACCGCCCTGGTCTATCTGACGGTACAGGAGAAATCCTCCCCCTGCTATCATCGTCACTATCGCTGCAAAAAATACTCCCATTACTATTCTCTTCTGCTTTTGACTCATATTATCCTCCATTTTCCAAAACGTCCTATACACGCTTTTATCGATTGATTTTTACCTTCTCCATAATCTGTCTCTGCAATGTCTCCATTGCCAGACGTTCCCCCTCCTCCATGTGGTCATAGCCAAACAGGTGAAGCATACTATGTACTACCAGGAAGGAAAACTCCCGCCGTATGGAATGTCCGTATTCTTCTGCCTGACTGCATACCACATCGGCACAAAGCACAATATCTCCCAAAAGGAGTTCCCCTGACTCCGGAGACACTGTCTTGGTACTCTGAAAGGCCTCCCCGGCAAAATCCGCCGGTGCATCGTACTCCATCATGGGAAAACTCAAAACGTCCGTAGGCCTGTCCACCTGGCGGAACTCCCGGTTCATGCGGTGAATCTCTTTCTTTTCTACTACTGTAGTATTGACCTCGACCTCTTCGGGACATCCTACCGTCTCCGCCACACAGGCCACCAGCGCTTCCAACTGCTCCTGCACTGGAAAATCAAAGGTTATGCCGCTCTCGTTTTCATAATATACTGTCATTTCCGCCCCGCTTTCCTGCCGTTGTTTTTCCTGGATTCCCGGTATTTTTCCCGGGCCTCAAATTTCTCATAGGCATGGACAATCTTTTGTACCAGCGGATGGCGCACCACATCTTTATTTGTCAACTGGCTAAAGCCAATTTCCTCCACATTTTTTAATACCGAAACGGCCTGCTCCAGTCCCGATTCCGCCTGAAAGGGCAAATCCTTCTGTGACAAATCTCCCGTAATTACCACCTTGGAGCCAAAACCAATCCGGGTCAGAAACATTTTCATCTGAGCCGGCGTCGTATTCTGCGCCTCATCCAGAATAATAAAAGCATTATCTAAGGTACGTCCCCGCATGTAAGCCAGAGGCGCCACTTCAATTAACCCCTTTTCTGAATTTTTCTGAAAAGAATCCGCTCCCATAATCTGATACAGGGCATCGTAGAGAGGCCGCAGATAAGGGTCAATCTTACTCTGTAAATCCCCTGGCAGAAAACCAAGATTCTCTCCTGCTTCAATGGCTGGACGGGTGAGAATGATTTTCCCTACTTCATCGCTCTTAAAGGCCTGTATCGCCATGGCCATAGCAAGATAGGTCTTGCCGGTACCCGCCGGCCCGATGCCAAATACCATCATTTTTTCCTGAATCTGTCTCACGTATTTTTGCTGCCCCAGTGTCTTTGGCTTGATGGGCTTTCCCTGGATTGTATAACCAATCAGTTCCCTGTCAATGTCTGCCAGAGAAACGTCTGAATGTTCGGTGGTTAGGGACAGCAGATAATCCACATTCTGCTCAGTAATGGTATTGCCCCGCTCCGACAGGGTAATCAACTCCTGAAAGACATGCTCAGCCGCCCGTATATTACCTTCACTGCCAAGAATTTTTACGGAACCGTCCCGCAGAATCACATGTACTCCCAGCGTCCGCTCTATTTTCTTTACATAGCAATCCAGTCCTCCAAAAATATTTCTCTCATGTTCCACCGGTATATCAAGAAGGATTTCCTGATTTTCGCTCTGTTTCTCCATCTGATTTTTTCACTTCACTTTCCTTTTTGGTCACTGCTCTGGTTTCCATGCTCCGGCACAGAAAGGAAATTTTTCCCTGCAGCAGCCAGGTCTTTGTATCCTTCTGCCTGAGGGCGGCCGAATGCGACACCAACTCCATTTTATCCCTTGTGAGTTCTCCTAATATCTGCTGGTAACGCTTCATGCCGGCCTCTTTTAATTCCTCTCTGGTATACACCGCTTCCTGTATCTGGTATTCCCGATATTCTCTCTCCGTCACCTTTACTGGAAAAGACAGCGGATGAATCAGCCGGTCTGTACGCACCGTACTGATTATATCATATTTACAAGATTTATCCAACTGTTTCAATGGATTTTTTATGGAAAAAAACTGGCTTCCCAGTTCCACATCATAAAGATAGAGCCGGCGTCCCGTATACACCTTCTTCTGATAATCCAGGGGGAACTCCTCTGAAAATTCCCGCTCCACAAGCAGCGTTACCTCTCCCTTGGCCGCCACTGTCATTTTTTCTGTCACCTGGTCGCTGTCGTCGGTCACCGGAACGACCCCACTGATGAGAATATCCCCCTTTTTCACCTTCTGGCCTTTTTTTACCTTAGCTGTCCCCCGGTTTACCATGATATCCTGCACCACACCGTTATACCGGGCGGTGAGATGTTCCGGCGCCGCCGCCTTTTCGTGAGTAATGGTCTTTTTCCCCTCTTTGATGGAAATTTTTAACACACTGCCTACTTCCTCCGCTGACACCCAGCTGATATCCGGATAGATTTCCCGCAGTTTTTTCTCAATGGCGTCACAATCCAGACGGCTCCGCTTCATACCCGGATATACCTGCATTTCCTCCACTGTCTTTTCCAGCGTCTCTCTGGAATAACTGCTCTGTCCATTGTAGGTAATCTCCCATACAAAAGAAGAAAGAATCTGGAGAAGGACGAGAAACAAAAGAAAACCGGAGTAAAACGTCCAGTTTTTTTTCATTTCATGCAGCCAAAAAGGCAATCCCTTTTTTTGGGTAAGATGCGGCCGCACACGGGTTTTGCCGGCCAGCGGAATCAGTTTTCTAAACTCGCTGGCATATATATGAAAGTATACCGCTTCCTCTCTACGAATATTCCACATTCTGATGTTGTGATGTCTACACATGTTCATAAAACGTTCCCAGGAACCGTTTTCCGACCGGCAGACCACATATCCCCTAAACCACTTCAGTGCAATTCCCCCTTACGTCTGAATATAATGTACTAACTGGATATTCCCCCGTATCTTGCAGTCTTCCAAAGTAAATCGGTCTATCTCAAGATGTTCCCCCTCAATCAGTAATTTCACATGCTTTCCCTGTAATTTTATCTGATTGGGAGAATATTCAATAATGGATTTATAATTTTCTACCAGTGCACTCTGATTTCCATATACATTGACAATGGTAGCGCCCTCTAATATATCCGGGGGCAATTCTAATTTTTCCGAAATCTTTTTCATAAAAAAGCCCTAAAGGTGGTTTCTACTATTCTATGCTGCCACACAAAATAGGTTCCTGACATTATGCTAGCACAATGGTGCTAATTTGAACCCTGCCCCAATCTTGTGATTTTCTGATTTACTGCGTCAACGTCAATCGACGTACGTCCAGTACGTCTCATTCCGTTTTCTTGTAAATCGAAAAATCACAAATTGGGGTCAGAGATTTTGGATTGTGATAGCGGCAAAATAGCTAGGCGCTTGAAGGAGGCGATGCGGTGGCATCGCCGACTGAAAGCAACAACGCTATTTTGCCGCTAGCGCAAGACTAAACAGGGTTCAAACGGGCACCATCGTGCTAGCACAATGGCGCTTTGAATCCTTTTGCGTCCCTCGTTCACGCCAAAAAGAACCCGCTTCCATAATATATGAAAACGGGTTCTTTCCTATGTGCTATTATTTGTATTTTCTTTTACGAGCTGCTTCAGACTTTTTCTTACGTCTTACACTTGGTTTTTCATAATGCTCTCTCTTACGAATCTCCTGCTGAATGCCAGCCTTTGCGCAGTTTCTCTTGAAACGACGTAATGCGCTATCCAATGATTCGTTTTCTTTAACTGTTACACTAGACATTGTATCACACCTAACCTCCCTCCAGTTGTAAATTGTGCTCAATACAACTGATTGGGTATTTTTTTGCACTAACATAAATTATACCATATTTTTTCCATTCGTCAACTGTTTTTCGCCATTTTACAAAATATTTTTTATAAAATATTATTTCATTTCCATCCGAATCTGAACATCCTTCCCTGTCCGCTGTACCGTGGCAGAGGCACCACATACCAGCGGCATCATAGGTGCCAGATGGCCAATATCCAAATCCATCAGAATTGGCACGTTAAGTTCTGCCAGCACCCCGGTCACTGCTTCATATTGATTCAGTCCCATCATCGGTTCGTCAAAATGCGCCGGACGCCCAATCAGAAATCCCCGGACATGCCGAAACCATCCCGCCTCCCTTAACTTCCAGAGAGTGCGTCGGATATCCATAACATTCAGATCACAGGCCTCCAAAAACCAGATAATACCGTCCTTTTCATACTTCTTAGCAAATTCCACCACCCGGTCATACCGGGTGCCGGCTAACTGGGACAGACAATCCAGACAGCCTCCCACCAGCCGCCCCTGAAACACTGTCTCCTCCTCATCTGGAAAGGCTTTCAGGCAAAAGGGCTCTGTCACATGGTAGGGTTCTAAAGGATGCTCCTCATCCTTTTTAGACTCCTTTTCCCACAGCGGATAATTGCTTATCTCCCTCTTTTTTCCCTGAAGCAAATCAAAAGCATCCGTAATGGCCGGATGCCATGGCTCCATACCAAAGGATGCCGCACAGGGCGCATACAGGGAGGCCGTATCCGCCAGCGTAGTGAGCAGAAAAGTCAGATTGGTATTATCTGAATATCCCATAAACCACTTGGGACGTGCTCCCGCCAGTTCACTGAAATCCATATGGCTTAATACCTCACACATTAATTCCCCGCCTCCGCAGGAAATCAGACAGTCAGTGCCGGAATCCCGGTACATCGTCATCCACTCTGCCGCACACTTTTCTGGCGTATTGCTGATGCCAATACCACAGTCTGAATAACAGTTTGGCCCCAGTTTGGTATGATAGCCAAGATTTTCAAATTTTTTCAGGGCATTGGAAAATGCTGTGCGGTAAGGTTCTGTCGCACAGCCAAAAGATGGCGCCACAAACCCAATTGTGTCACCTGGCTGGATAAAGGCTGGAAATCTCATACTATTCCTCCATTCCGGAGCGTTAGCGACGGAAGCACGCCGAGAAAGATGCTTCGCATTTTCTCGGCTGTGCATCAATACTATT
>JAFLTB010000022.1 GCA_022510605.1 Lachnospiraceae bacterium | reverse complement strand
CCTGCCAGCGTTCAGGGGAGGAATGTATTATGGGAAACAACAAAGGAACTGAGAAAAGAAAAGACACTAATGACAGATTGGATGCAGGCTTCATAGAAGAAGGTTTCCGGAAAGATGTACCAGCAGCAAAAAGGGAGTATAAAGACTCACTTTTTCGCATGTTGTTTAAGGAAAAGGAAGAACTGCTGTCACTTTTTAATGCGGTGACGGGAACCTGCTATGAAAACCCCGATGACCTGCAGATTACCACACTGGAGAATGCTATTTATATGTCCATGAAAAATGACGTTTCCTGTGTGCTGGATTTGCAAATGCACCTGTATGAGCATCAGTCTACAGTAAATCCCAACATGCCATTGCGGTATCTGATGTACATAGGAACACTGTATGAGAAATGGGTCATAAATGAGAATATATATTCCAGTAAAAGGATTCCGCTGCCGACACCACGTTTCATCGTGCTTTACAATGGAGAACAGAAGCAGCCGGAGCGCCGGGTGATGAGACTGTCGGATTCATTTGCCACAGATACCGGGGAGACTAATCTGGAACTGGTCGTACAGCAGCTAAATATCAATCCGGGGTACAATGAGAAGCTAAAGAAAGAATGCCCGACACTGCTGGAGTATACGCTGTATGTTGAGCGGGTGAAGAAATACCAGAAAGAAATGCCTTTGAGTAAGGCGGTAGAGTGGGCTATAACAGAGTGTATCGAGGAAGGAATACTGGAAGAGTTTTTAAGGAAGAACCGGGCGGAGGTGAAGAAAGTGAGTATATTGTATGATTTCGATGAAGAAAAGTATATGAGGATGATGCAGGAAGAATACAGAGAGGAAGGGCTTAAGGAAGGCAGGGAAGAAGGCAGAAAGGAAGGCAGAAAGGAAGGCAGGGAAGAAGGCAGAAGGGAAGGTATTAAACTTGGTATAGAGCAGATCATCAATCATATGTTTGATAATAGTATAACACCAGAAGAAGTCAGTGAACTAACTGGACAACCTGTAGACTATATTGCTCAGCTTCACGAGGAATACAGCCAGATGGCACGTGAAAATATAAAGTATGAAACGGAAAAGGATAACGGATGAAATGAACTTATATCCAATATAAAGACGATGAAAGGAGATGCTCTTTGGCGGCATCTCTTTTTTATATAAGGATTTTTAGAAAAGCAAGCCATTTATTGTCTGCGGGGGAATCGTGCAGAAATGGAAGCAGAGGGAGCATGCAAAAAAATGTAGAAATTACAATCATACTGTGGTAAAATAGTTGGTAGTCATAATACTTAACTTTCTGTGTACTTAATCCGATATATAAAAGGAATGTAAGGGAAGACATTCTTTTTGGATGCAAGGAGGCAGTCGTGATGGGAAGATTCAAAGGGAAAAGATAGATATCAAAAGTACAAGCTGTGTTTGCCATGAGGCAGAGATGGCTTTTTGTAGTTTACAGTAGTTATGTCTGTGAGGGGAATCAGTATGATAACAATACGACGCGCAATATATGAAGATATTCCGTTGATTATGGCATTTATTGATGAGTACTGGAAAAAGGGACATATACTTGCCAGAGACAGAGAGTTTTTCGAGTGGCAATATGTAGATGACAGTGGGGTGAATGTGTATATTGGTATTGATGAAGAGTCGCAGACAATTTATGGAATAGAAGGAGTCATTAAGTATAATCGAAGTGACAATCCGGATGCATCCTGCGGAATGTGGAAAACAATTAAAAGTGAGAACCCGTTATTGGGAATGGATATTGATGATTTTCTATGGCGGGATTTGAATGCAAGATATGCGTGTTCTGCAGGGCTCACGAACAAAGCGATAAAGATACATCAGTTACAAGGAAGGTCTCCTCTTACAATGGATCATTATTATATGCTGGGAGATAAAAGTGATTATTGTATTGCCGATATTCACAAGAAGGTCATAAAAGAGGTAAAAGATACAGGATGCCATCTGGCTCCGATTCATAGTGTAGAGGAGATGAAGCAGGTTATTTCAGAGGAAACGCTTTTATCATATGTATTATCCAAGGATTATGAGTATATACGAAAAAGGTATTTTGAACATCCTGTATACAGATATGATGTCTGGAAGATATATTCAGACAGAAAAGAGACAGAATCTGTAATCATTACCAGAGAAGAGGAAGTAAATGGAAATAAGGCTTGCAAGATTATAGATTTTTATGGTAATGTGAATGATTTGGGAGAAATAGGTTTCTCATTGCGACGTCTGATTGAAGAGAATGATTATGAGTACATAGATATTTATTCTTTTGGGGTGCCTACAGAACTCTATGAAAAAGCAGGCTTTATAAAACTTAAAGTGGATGATGTCAATATCATCCCCAATTATTTTCATCCCTTTGAGCAGAGAAATGTTTCTATTAGTCTTATGGAGCCTGGGATTGATGGCATTCGCATATTCAGGGGAGATGGTGACCAGGATCGGCCATGTTGACAGGAGACAGGAAGGACGGAAAAGATTTTATGAAAAATATACTTGTTGTAGGTGCTTCCCAGGGGATTGGGGCAAAGACAGCAGAATATTTATCGGAATCGGGATACCGAGTTGTCCTTGTATCTCGTAATACGGTTAAATTGGAAGAACTCGTTTCACGATTGGAAAATGAAGCATTTATATTTCCCTATGATTTACATAATTTAGAGAATATAGAAAATATACTGAAGTTTTGTAAAGAAAAGGACATTGTATTGGATGGAATGGTCTACTGTGCCGGTATCAATCGGGACATGCCGATTAGAACAAATGACCTCGCTGTCATGCAAGAAGTGCTGGCGGTAAACTATATGGCATTTGTGGAGTTGCTCAAGTATTTTAGTAAGAAGAAATATTCCACAGAGGGAAGTAGTATCGTGGCAATATCCTCGAATGCGACTAAGACAGTTGGTGCCGGTATGAATACATATATATCGTCCAAGGCTGCATTGGAAGTGGCGATTCAGGTGGCAGCGAAGGAAATGATAAAGAGAAAAATCCGAGTGAATGCCATCCTGCCTGCCGGTGTCGATACAGAGATGCTGAAGAAGGTTACGTACTTGGAGGAAAATAAAATTGAAGGATTGCAACCACTGGGGCTGATCGAACCGGAATACATCTCGTATTTGGTTGAGTATTTGTTGTCAGACAAGGCAAAATATATGACGGGAGCTTTGATTCCTGTTTCGGCCGGTGCAGTATAAACTATAACAGTATAAGGAGAAAAGCGATGGAACTGAAAGAAAAATTAGAATTACTTGAGGAGATTATGGATTGTGAGGGAGAACTAACAGAAGATACGATTCTTGCAGACGTGGATGAATGGGATTCTCTGAGCGCATTGTCACTTACCGTGTTAGTGAGAAAAGAATTTGGAATTAGTCTCACAACAGATATGATACGTGGATTCGTCACTGTGAAGGATATATGTGACATCATGCAGTGACATTGTAGCTATTAAAATATGAATAACAAGGAGAAGATGACATGACAAGCGAAGAAAAAATGGAGATTATTGCAGACATTCTGGAAGTGGATTTGGAGGATGTAAAAGAAGAATCCGTGTTAGAAGATTATGAAACATGGGATTCCGTTGCTGTTTTGTCCGTTATTTCCGTCATGAACGAAGAGTTCAACAAGTTTCCACACGCTTCGGAAATACGTGAATACAAGACAGTAAAAGATTTGATGGATAATATGAAATAAAGGTGGAGAAGCATATTGTTTGGTCAGTATAAAAATATTAAAATATGTGGCATAGCTGCAACGGCGCCAAAACGTGTCGTAAATAATCTGGAACTGGTCGATCAACTAGAATCACGGCGTGCAAAAAGACAGGTTTCAGTGACGGGAATTAACCGACGGCATGTATGCCAGAAAGGACAAGCTGCTTCGGATATGGCCTGTGTAGCAGCTGAAAGAGTATTTGAGCATTTGGGATGGCGAAGAGATGAAATCAAGGCGCTTATTTTTGTGACACAATCACCGGATGTACAGACGCCAGCTACGGCTATGATAGTGCAAAAAAGATTGCAGATTGGAAAAGACTGTATTGCTTTCGACGTGAATCTTGGCTGTACCGGCTATGTTAGCGGTCTGCAGATTATTTCAGCAATTTTGAATAATGTACACGGAAAAGGTCTTCTTCTAGTAGGCGATGGCAGATATTCCGGAGATGATATTAAGGTGACGTCTACGGATGCGCTGCTCTTTGGAGATGGAGCAAGCGCCACAGCATTAGAATATGTAGAGGGAGAAGAGGGGTTTTGTTATTCGCAGTATACAGATGGTTCACGCCACGAATTGATCACGAAGTCCTTAGAAGGGGAAATCAATATGGATGGAAATGCAGTTTTGCTTTTTTCCCTTGACGAGGTGTCACGAAGTATAGTTGATATAAAGAAGCATTTTTCTATTTCTGAGGAAGCGATTGATTATTATGTGCTGCATCAGGCACAGAAAATAATACTGAATGGAATGGCAAATGAATGTAATTTTGATGTTTCCAAAATGTTGATTTCCTATGATGAGTTTGGCAATACATCTACGGCGACCGTTCCGTTGACGATATGCCGCAATGCTGAATTGTTGCGAAAGAAGGATAAGGTTTCTCTCCTTATGTCAGGTTTTGGCGTTGGACTTGCCTGGAGCAATGTTTATCTGACGCTGGATACAAAAGGGATTTTGCCGTTAGAATTAAGCGATTTTTGTTATGGGGAGATTGAATAATGGAAGATTTTCTGAAACTGGGCGGAAAAAGAATCATAGTTACCGGTGCTTCCTCCGGAATTGGAAGAGAAACAGCAATTCAATTAAGCAAGTATGGAGCGCAGGTAATCGCTGTTGGACGAGATTCTGATAAACTTGAAGATGTAATGCGACATTTATCGGGGGAAGGTCACAAAAAAATTGCTTTTGATCTCAGAGAATTTGAAAATTATCCGGCTATGTTTTCAGAAGCGGCAGAAGATGGACTTTTAGACGGTTTGGTTCATTGCGCAGGAATTGCCAAACCGGTACCGGCCAAAATGTTATCTGAATTTTTCATAAAAGAAACATTTGATATTAATTTTGTCTCTTTTATGGAATTGATTAAATATTTTATAAAGAGAAAGTATTCAAGAGGGGGGAGCATAGTGGCGATTTCAGCTGTAAATGCTCATAATCCCCAAAAGTGCATGAGCATTTACGCCGCTTCAAAAGGGGCATTAGAAGCGGCGGTGAAATCTTTGGCTTATGAATTGATAGATAAGAAATATCGCATTAATACAGTTATTCCCGGACCCGTCGATACCCCTATGGCGAGAGAGACGAGGGAGATGTATGAATCCAATATTAAAGAAGGTGATTCATTGGGGCTGGCAGAACCGGAGGATGTAGCAAATGCCATACTTTATTTGCTAAGTGATGTATCACAATTTGTAACAGGAAGAAATTTCTACGTAGATGGAGGACGACTGTAATGAAGAGAGATAGCAGTCTTAAAGTGTTTCAATCCAGAGATAAATCCTGGGTGACCTATGGCGAACTGGTGCAGGCTATGCGTAATGTAAAGGCAGATGACTGTGAAGTTCTCTTAATCCATACGGATTTGTCTTTTGGGCTCCCCAGTCGGGATTTGAAACGAAAAGAGTTAGTGGAAATACTATTTGATGCTATTTGTGAGTTGGAAGTCAATACCCTGGTGTTCCCAACCTTTACTTTCAGTTATGGAAATCATGAGGATTATGATGTCTTAAATACAAAATGTAAAATGGGCATGATAAATGAGTATGCGAGAAAAAGAGAGGATGCCATCCGGTCAGAGGATCCATTGATGTCTGTGTGTGTGATTGGTGACCATAAAGAATTGGCAGAGGTTAGTGGAAACAAATCGTTGGGAGCGGGAAGTTTTTTTGACCGGTTTCATCAAATAGAAAATGCGAGGATTCTGTTTTTCGGTTCTCGGCTTCCACAGTGCCACACGCATATGCATTATGTAGAGGAAAAGTTACGAGTTCCTTATCGTTATGACAAAGAATTTGAGGGTCATATCATTGACAAAGAGGGCAATATCCGAGAAGATAAACACATTCTGTATGTTAAATACAGAGATGTAATACCGTGTGTACCGCCATCCTTTGAAAAGGAATTAATCGAGCAGGGAGTCTTTTTAAAGCAGGCGGTAGGCGATTCTTATGTATCCTCCTTTACAGAGAAGGCAGCATATGACAAAGCGGTTGAATGGCTGACACGGGATGTGAATTGTTTTTTAGCAGAGCCTTATGATAGTAAACCATTAGTAAAAGAGTATTCTTATGGAAATGTCACAACTGTTCAGTAGGAGGTAGAAAGTGTATAAATCTATTTTGGATTATTTCGACGAAACAGTTTTGGGGAATAAAGAAAAAAATGCACTTCTTCACAAGGAAGAGAGTTGTACCTTTGCTGAACTGCAGAAGAGAGGGAAAAAACTTGGCACATTACTTGCGGATAAGATTGGGAAACAGTCTTTCCTGCCCATTGTAGTCTTACTTCCCAAGTCAATTGATGCGGTTGTGGCTGACATTGGAATTTTATATAGTGCTAATGTTTTTAACAATCTGGATGTAAAGACTCCGGCTCATCGTCTGGAGAATATCCTTCGTTTGCTGAAACCTGCGGCAGTTATTACCAGTGGGCAGTACATAGATATAATTGATTGGAAAGAGCATCCGATGGAAGTTGTGAATGTGGATGACCTGGATTTTGATAACATGTCCATTGATGAGAAAGAACTGAGCAAGAGGCGTGGAAAATTAGTTGACACGGATCCCTTTTGTATTATCAATACTTCCGGCTCGACGGGAACGCCTAAAGGTGTTGTATTAAACTACCGTAGTTTTTTTGATTTTTTGACCTGGTCGGTGGAAACGTTTCATTTTTCCGGGGATGAGGTCATCGGAGCGCTGTCACCAATCGTGTTTGACATATATGATTTTGAAATATGTCTTATGATGATGAAGGGATCATCAATGGTTCTTCTTGATAGTGCGCTGGGAGTTTTTCCGGCTAAGCTTTTGATGGAACTTCAGGAGAAAAAGGTAAATTTTCTGTTCTGGGTTCCTACTATAATGGTCAACATAGCAAATATGGATTTATTGGAGAAACTTCCGTTACCGGATATTAAAACGGTATGGTTTGCCGGCGAGGTATTTCCTACCAAACAGTTTAATTATTGGAAAAAACATCTCCCTCAGGCAGTATTTGCTAATCTTTATGGTCCAATTGAGATTACATTGGATTGTATATATTACATTGTAGATAAAGATTTTGATGATGATGAACCACTGCCCATAGGGATACCGTGCAATAACACAGATATTCTTCTGCTTTCTGAGGAAGATAATCTCTGTGGAGTTGGCGAAGAAGGAGAAATCTGTGTCAGGGGAACCTCACTGGCGATGGGGTATTACAATAATCCGGATAAGACAGCTGCCGCTTTCGTTCAGAATCCTCTGAATACGGCATATCCGGAACTGATTTATCGAACCGGTGATATTGCTTCCTATGGCGAGGATGGGCTGATTCATTTTAAAGGAAGAAAAGACACGCTGGTCAAGCATCAGGGGTACCGGATTGAACTGGGAGAAATTGAGCATGAGATTTTAAATAATTTAAAACTGGTGACAAACTGCTGTGTTGTTTATGATAATAAGAATAAAAACATTGTGCTGTTCTATGAAGAAAGCGGAAAGACGGAGGTGGAAATCCGGAAGGCCCTAGGGAATTCCTTTCCGCGTTATATGGTTCCGACAGTTTATCATGTGATGGAGGAGCTGCCAAGAAATACGAATGGAAAGATTGATCGATTAAAACTATCACAGATGGTAGTTAATGAATAAAAAGAAGTGAGGGATTATGATGAATAAAATTATGGAAATTTTGCAAGGAATCCGACCGGAGTTCGATTTTAGTACAAGCGAAAATTTTATTGAGGACGGATATTTAGACTCTTTTGATCTGGTTACTTTGGTGTCAGAGTTGGATGCCACCTTTGATATATCAATTGATGGCCTGGATATCGTCCCGGAAAATTTTGAAACAATTGAGACTATTGCCAATGTTGTTAAGAACAATGGGGGGACATTATGATTACCACCATAAAAGGGAAAAAAATAACCGGAATACTAACTGTTATGCCGGAGAATGAGTATGACTATGATGAAGAGACCAAACCCTTTGCGACCCTTCAGACCAAGAGACTAAAGAGAATTATGGGCTTTGGAAAAAGAAGGGCGGCAAAAGCGGACTCTACCGCATCCGACTATTGTGTATATGGGCTCAATTATCTGCTGAATAAAGGCTATATAAAAAAAGAGGAAATTGGCGCTATTGTAGTTACCGGGTTGACTCCGGATTACTTTATTCCTCATGTGAGTAATATTATTCACGGTGAGTGCAATCTGCCACAAGATGTAATTTGTATAGACATTCCGCAGGGGTGTGCAGGATTTATGTTGGGGGCATTACAGGCATTTCTATTGTTGGATGTAGTGGGCGATAAAAAGGTGCTGGTTTTCAATAGTGATGTTCTCAACCGGAAAGATAAAAAAACACCATTGACTTCAGCATCTTTTGGTGGTGATGCAACAGCTATAACAATATTTGAGAGGGATGATAAAGCATCTGATATATATATTAATTTTTATAATGATGGAACGGAAAGAGAAGCTTTGATTATGCACGCAGGGGGGTATAAGATGCCAAGGAGTCCACAGACAGCAGTTCCAGTGGATATTGGTGATGGGACAATGAAGAGTTATGATGACTTGTGGATGGACGGCTCTAAAGTATTTAACTTTGTCCAAAAAGAAGTTCCACCATTGATTAATGAAATACTGGAATATGCCAGTATGAAAAAAGAAGATATCGACTGGTTCATATTTCATCAGCCCAATAAATTTATGTTACAGAAACTTTCCGATAAACTGGGGATATCCTGGGAAAAGATTCCAATGAATGTAGTAGAAAATTTTGGTAACACCAGTGGTTCAACAATCCCCGTTGCTATTACACATAATTTTAGTGGGCAGATGGTTAAAAGCAAGTATAAGTGCTGTCTTGCTGGATTTGGAGCAGGATTGTCATGGAGTTCCATGATCTTGGATCTTGGATGCTTGGATTTTTGTGAGATGATTATTTCTAATTATTAGGGAAAGGACTAGAACAGGAAGGATAATTTGAATATGAACACAAAACAAATAAGGGAACATATATCAGCTATAAAACGTGCATCGCACTCAAAAGCATACACCAATTTTTATGAATATAATAATGAATCAGAGTATTCCGTATTACTGGATTCTCATACCATTGTATTTTCATGTTATAGTAAGTATGCGATGAGAACCTTTTTTTTTAGTTCGGATTTGCAGCAATTAGAAAAACTGCTTGCTATGCAGCAGCGGGAAAGTGTACTGGACTATCTTGGTGACTGTGATGACTCATTGCTGGAAGTGTTTGAAAACTCTGGTTATAGAAGATTTGCTCGTTTTTTAAGGCTATCCAATAAAGAACTTGTAAATGTATTTAATCCTGCAAACAATCCCTATGGAGAATATCTGGAACGCTTTGCGGATGAAAAAAAAGTCATTGTTGCATCGTTACAGGATTTAAATGAGCTGTATGAAAAATTGCTGGGTGTTTTTGATTGCAGAACCAGTCATTTTGACAGTAGAGAGCAGGTGGCAGATTGTATTAAGAAAGGTCATGTTTTGCTTTATAAGGAAAATGGCAAGATTGTTTCTTTTATTATATTTGTTTGTTCTGGTAAAAAATTTTATGGTAACCATATTTATAACGGAGCGCAGAATCACATTGCCATGAGTTTGTATGCGAAGGCGGCAAAAATTGCTATAGAAGCAGGATGTACCTATGGATATTCCTGGGTAGAAGAAACAAACACTGCATCATTACGGTTTGGCCAACTGAAACAGTATTTTCCGGACGGAATGACCGACACGATATTTATCAAGGAGGATTGATGGTATGTTAAACGAAGTAATTGAGATTTTGAGAGAAGCGCTTAATCTGGGAGAGAATATTGAAGTTACGGAGTGCACATCTTCTGACAGTTTGCCAGAATGGGATTCTTTTGGGCAGATTGTGCTATTCCAGAAACTGGAGCAGCACTTTGATTTGAAATTTTCCTTTGATGAGATGATTTCCATGGAAAGTGTCGGGGATATTTGTCAGGTAATCGAAAATAAGCAGCACCAAAATAAGTAACAATTTGAGAGGAAGGTAAAAAATGAAAAGTATGAAAAAAATCTTAGCAGCGGCTTTAGTGATGGGCATGGTAATATGCTTAAGTTCTGCCTGTGGCCAGAACTCATCCGAAAATGGAAAAGAGAAGCTGGTAATGGCATATCAGTGGGGCCTTGCCTATGCTCCTCTTGAGATTATGAAGCAGGAGCAATTGATTGAAAAATATTATGACGGAGAAATTGAAGTCGAGTGGAAAACATTAAATGGCCCGGCAGAAATTTATGAAGGAATGGTAGCGGGAAGTATTGATGTAGCGCATTCCGGGGTTGGTCCATTTTTGATAAACTCAATGAAGAGCGGAGAAATCAAGATGTATTCGGCGCTTTCGGCACAGCCGATGGGGCTAAATACCACAGAAGACCGCATCCAATCGATTAAGGATATTAAAGAGGGAGATAAGATTGCGCTGGTGGGCTACGGCAGCATTCAGCACGTCATGCTGGCTATGGCCTGTGAAAAGGAGCTGGGGGACCCACATGCTTTAGACAATAATATGGTTACTATGTCCCATCCGGATGGAATGCAGGCATTGCTGTCAGGAAGCGTTCCCTGTCAGCTGACAACATCCCCATATTTCCTGCAGGAGAAGGAGGAGAGTAATATTCATGAAGTGGAGGATGTTGCGGCGGCATTTCCAGAAGATGCAACGATTATTGTAGGATCAACGACAACCAAGCTTCACGACGAGAAACCGCAGGTGTATCAGGCCTTGGTTTCGGCCATGGAAGAGGCAATGGACATGCTGAACAATAATCAGGATAAAGCAGCGGAAATGCTGTGTGAAAAAGAGGGGGTGACGGCGGATAAAATGAAAGAATTTTTATCAGCAGAGGGTTCCGATTATGATATGAAGCCGCACGGAACATTGGAGATTGCTCAGTTCATGGAGCGTGCGGACTTTATGGAAAAAGCGCCGGCGGATTTGAGCGAGATTTGTTTTGATAATATATTATAGTAAATGAGGAAACGTATGAAGAGAACATGCAAAATGCTTATCATCGTGATAGCGCTGCTATTCATATGGCAGATTTGCTATTGGAGTGGAATATTTCCGGAATTGTTGTTTCCATCTCTGGGGGAGATTTGGAATGCCCTGGTAAAAGGAGTGACGCAGGAGGATCTTTTGACTTCCATTGTTTTTTCTCTCCGTTTAATTGGCATGGGATTGTTTTTGGGGATTGTTATCGGATTTATTCTGTCTGCCCTGGCAATTCTCTCAAAGTTTTTTTGTGCGATATATGACACGGTTGTTACATTATTTGACCCGCTGCCAGGAGTGGCACTCCTGCCCCTGGCTATACTATGGTTCGGAACGGGAGAGGCGACGACAGTTTTTATCATTGTTCATTCTGTCCTCTGGCCGATTTCCAGAAGTATTATTGATGGATTCCGTTCTACGCCCAGCATATATGTGGAATGTGGAAGGAATATTGGATTATCAAAGGGTAGATTAATCACGGATATTTATTTACCGGCTTCCCTTCCTTCCATTATATCCGGCCTAAAGGTTGGATGGGCAAGAGCCTGGAGAGCGCTCATTAGTGCCGAGATGATTTTTGGTGTATCCGGAGCGGTTGGCGGTCTGGGCTGGTTTATTTATATCAAGCGGTATCAGATGGATACAGCGGGAACCTTTGCGGCACTTGTTGTGATTATGATTATTGGTATTATTGTGGAACACTTATTGTTTGCACAGCTGGAGAAGCATACTATACGGAAGTGGGGAATGGTTCAAAATGAACAGTGAGTTGATAGTCAAGGGATTGAAAAAGCAATATAAAAATTCAAATAAAGTTGTTTTGAACGACTTTTCTTTTGACGTGAAGGAAAAGGAATTTTTATGTATATTGGGACCTTCCGGTTGTGGAAAAACTACGCTGCTCCGTTGTATTGCGGGATTTGAAAGCTATGAGGGAACCATTATTATTGATGGAAACAGGGTAGAAAAACCAGGGAATGACAGAGTGGTTGTCTTCCAGAATTTTGAACAGCTGTTTCCATGGAAAACAGTTTTGGGAAACATTACTTATGTACTGAAAATAAAAGGAGTAAAAGATAGGACAGCCAGAGTTCATAAGGCCGAAGAAATTTTGCAGAAAGTAGGATTGTATGATAGTCGCAGTCTTTATCCTTATCAGCTGAGTGGGGGAATGAAGCAGCGAGTGGCCATTGCAAGAGCGCTAGTGCTGGAGCCCAAATTTATTTTGATGGATGAGCCCTTTGCCAGTGTAGATGCAATGACCAGAAGAAAACTTCAGAATGAATTAATAAGTAAGTTTGAGGCAGAAAATATTTCTATCATATTTATTACCCATAATGTACAGGAAGCTTTGATTTTGGGGACGAGAATTATGGTTCTTTCCCAGGAAGGAAACATAGTGGTGGATATGAAGAACGACTTGGAGAAACCTGTTACACCAGAGACAGAAGGGTATGGAGAATATTGGAGCAGTTTATTGTTTGCGCTGGAGAATGGAAGAATGAAGGAGACAGATTATGACGATTGAACAGTATCTGAAGAAGCATGCCGGGGAAACTCCGAATAAGATGGCAGCAGCGGACATTGACCGTTCGCTGACCTATGCTGAATTATGGAGTAAAGTGAAGTGCATCGCTTACATCATGAAGGTTGAATATAAGATTAAGAAACATGACTATGTATTGATTCGTTCGTCCCAGACATTGGAGCATATCATAGTGTATTTTGGCATTCATCTCCTCGGAGCAGTTGCCGTTCCCCTGGAAACAGATGTGCCCATGGAAACCATGTTAGAAATGCAGAAAGAGACAGGTGCTTCACTTATTTTATCCCATAAAGAAGAAGCCATTGAAAGTTCCGTGTCTATTTTTGACTTAAAGAAGGTATACGAGAAAATGGATGCCGTGAATGAGCCGGATTCATGGGAGGATTTTCCCTTAGACAGTGATTATGCAGATGTAATGCTGACGACCGGAACAACAGGAAAATCAAAGGGAGTTATTTTGTCGCATGAAAATCTGTTTGCAACGGCAGAAAATATCATGTATGGGTTAGATATAAAGGATTCGGATTGTATGTTAGTTGTGGGCCCATTAAATCATGCAAATCCTATTCGTAAGGTTTATACGGCGATTATTAAGGGAAGCAGTGTTGTCGTGATTCAGGGCATGAGTTCAATGAAAAATTTCTTTGGCGCATTGGATAAATATCCGATTAATTGTATGTGTATTCCCCCATCCGGAATCCGGGTTTTGCTACAGATAACGGGAGATAAATTAAGTGAATATCGTGACCGCATTGAATATATGGAGAATTCAACAGCGCCTATGCCGGAAAATCTGCGGCAGAAGCTGGGCGAGCTGCTCCCGGATGCCAGATTGTATAATTCCTATGGTTCGTCTGAGGCGGGTGCTATCGTAATATATGATTATAATCATTATAAAAAGGAAGCGGGATGTGCAGGAAAACCAAGCCATCATGCAAATTTGTTTTTTGTGGATGATGAAGGAAATAAAATTGAGTCTTCAAAGGAAAATCCCGGGTTGTTAGTATGTGAGGGTAAAGTAAATATGCAGGGATATCTTGGTGATGAGGAATTGACAAAGCAAGCTCTGCGCAATGGTCTTATATATACGAATGATATCGGATATTTTGCGGAAGATGGATTTGTTTATCTGCTTGGAAGAAAAGATGATGTGATAAATATAGGCGGGTACAAAATTGCACCGACAGAGGTCGAAGAGATTATTGAACTTTTTGACGGCGTGGAAGAGTGTATGCTGGTGGAAGAATTAGATTCAGTAATCGGCTCTTTTTTGAAACTTTCTGTTGTAGTGAATGAAAGTTTTGTTATGGATGAACTGAAGAAATATATGAAGGAAAAATTGGAATCTTATAAGGTGCCAAAAGTAATTGATATCGTGGAGGATATTCCAAAGACCTTTAATGGAAAGAAGGATAGAAAAAAGAAAGGATAACATCCGATTTTATAAGATATAGAAGAAATAGAGGTATGAGTATGATAAAAATCAGACAAGCCACGTATGAAGACATACCCCGTATCATGAAACATATTGATGAAGACTGGAAAAAAGGACATATTATGGGAAATGACAGAAAGATGTTTGAATTTCAGCATGTGCGAAACGGGGAGGTATTTTATATAATAGCAGAAGACGATACCACGGGTAAGATTTATGCCTCCATGGGATACATGCCTATGGCAGAGGGGGACGGGGCCTGTATGTCCTCTATGATGATTCGCGCTCTCAAAAATCCGGAGGAGCGGATGCTGGGGGAGGAAATGGCTCGTTTTTTTGAGGCGAATATGGGTTGCCGGAATCTGATTTCACCGGGGATTATGAAACGGTATGCCAAAGCGCTTGCGGCATTAAGCGATAATGTGGGAATGATGGAGCATTACTACCGCCTGGGAAAACGGGAAAGTTTTGTGGTTGCCCGCATTAACCATTACGAACGGCCGGATATTAAAAAGACCGGGGTAGTACTTGAGCCACTGGAAACGGCAGAGCAGTTTCGGAGTAACGTGGACTTGGACGAGATAGCCAAAGATTGCCCTCGCAGAAGCATGAACTATATTGAACACCGTTACTATGAGCATCCCTATTTTTCATATAGAGTATATGGACTGCGTCTTAATGGTCAGCTAAAAAGTGCTATTGTGATGAGGGAGGAAAATGTCTCGGGGGCAAAGGTGCTTCGTATTGTGGATTTTTTTGGAAGAGATGAAGACCTCGCCTTTGCGGGGGAGTCATTTGACCAGTTGATAGAAGAAGGGGATTATGAGTACATAGATTTTTACTGCTATGGGATAGAGGGAACCATATTACGAGATGCCGGCTTTGTCCGACGGGAGGAAAAGGATACCAATATAATTCCAAACTATTTTGCCCCCTTTGTACAGGAAAATATAGAAATATTTTTCTACACATGGCACAAGGACAAGATTCATGTATACCGTGGATTTGGCGATCAGGATCGTCCAAACCATGTAATATAAATAATAAATGAAAAGAGGTAGAGGAAGATGTCATTAGAAGAAAAAATTGAACTGTTAGAAGACGTTATGGATTTGGATGAGGGTACTTTAAAGCCGGATTCCGTACTGGATGATTTTGAAGAGTGGGATTCACTCAGCAAATTGTCCCTGATGGGAGAGGTGAAGAAGCAATTTGGCAAGCGTCTGACCGTAGATGAAATCAAGGAATTTAAGACGGTTCAGGATATTTGTGATTATTTACAGTAGGTGACCAAAATGACAGGTGAATTTGATAATGTTAAGATTCAGGGGATGGCGGCAGCCGTTCCTGGATATGTGGAGGAAAACAAGTCGTTTGAGAGTGTTTTGGGAGCGAGAAGAACAAAGAAGCAGTCCAAGCTGACAGGGGTTTTCAAACGGCATATCTCGGGACCTCACCAGAGAACCTCTGATTTGTGCTATGCAGCGGCAGTTCGGCTGTTAGATAAACTGGAATGGAACAAAGAAGATATCAAGGTTCTGATCATGGTGACCCAGACTCCTAATTATGAACTGCCTTCCACGGCATTCTTTCTGCAGCAGAGACTGGGGATTGGGAAGGACTGTGTGGTCTTTGATATCAATCTTGGATGTTCCAGTTTTAATGCGGGCGTCCATGTGGTTTCTGCACTTTTGCAAAACTGTGAAGTGTCTGATAAGGCGCTGCTTCTGTTGGGAGATATATCCGGGCAGGTGTTGGAGCCGGATAAGAAATTAGACGAAGACGTGCTGGCGAGTAGTATTCTTTTTGGTGCGGCAGGAGCCGCCGTTGCTTTGGAAAAAGTGAAACATCATTCTATGCAGTTTTTGAACAAGTCGGACGGTACCGGCTTTGAAGCTATTATAGAGCACCAAGGCGGGGACTGCAGGATGCAAGGGGAAGTTGTGTTTGAATTTGCTATCAATGATGTAGCGGAAGATGTGAAAGCTTTTAGAAATCGTTTTAATTTAACAGAAAGTGATATCGACTACTATGTATTCCATCAGGCGCAAAAAATGATTTTGGATAATATAGCTGCAGTCTGCGACATTCCGGAAGGAAAGGAGTTGCGTTCTCTGGAGGAATACGGGAACACTTCCGGGACCTCTGTCCCAGTGACAGTCTGTGCCAATGTGGACAGATTCAGGGATAAGGACACAGTTCGTCTGCTGTTATGTGGATTTGGTGTCGGCTTATCCTGGGGAATGATTTATTCGGAGATACCGGTAGAAAATATCCTGCCTGTTTTTGAGACGGATGAGCACTATGACGAAGATAAAGAAATGGTGGAAGATTTGAAAGGCAAATGTGTGCTGGTTATGGATGCAGATACGGAGATGGGACAGTATATCAGCCGCTATCTGGATGATAAATCAACACGAGTAATTCTGGCGGGTTCGGATTCGGACAGACTGTCCTACATACAGGGAGATCTGTTTTGGGACTCCTGCTTTATTTCCGGCACCGGAGAAGCTCTCATTCATAAAATTGCCAGTTTGTGTAAGGATAAGGGACTGTGTCTGGATGGCATTGTATATCCAAATAAAAGGTGTGTCAACGTTACAGAGGTATCAGCGATAAAAGAAGCAGGAATCCTGAATGACCAGGCCAGTGTGGTGATTGTATCCAATGAGGATACTTATCGGAACAGAGGAGAACAGGAAACCTATGATAAGGGAAGACGTCATGTTGAAGTTCTGATTTCCCAAGTGCAGGATACGCTGTCTGACCATGGTATCAGGGTCAATGCCGTACTTTATGATGAAGATAAATGTAATCTGGTTCAGGTTACAGGAAGTGGACAGGAGTGGATTGAGAAGTTTTTACAGGAAGGATGTCCCCAGGAAATGAAAAGACCGCAGTATATTAACCATGCGGTGAAATATCTTCTCTCGGAGGAGTCCCTGTATACTAATGGAAATTTACTCTCTGTGGGAATGTAGAGAACAGAGCAAAGGATCAGGATGTGAAGTGATAATGGAGCTGAAGCTGAATCAGGATACAAACTGCACCATATATGCGGGAAAGGTGAATATGGAAATACAACCGCTGCCGGTTTATTCCGATATTGTCTGTGAGTTTTTGGATGATCTGTCCAGGCTTTTGCGCAGGGATAAGCGGACGGCAGGGTATCCGGATGTGATGGCCTTTGCCTTCTGGTGCAGAAAGGGTAATATTTTAAAGCGGAAGCAGGGGATTGCAAAGGACATTGTGGCCCTGGGGCGCGGACTGGCTTTTCATATTACCCCGTCGAATGTGCCGGTGAATTTTGCCTTTAGTTTTGCCTTTGGCTGTCTGGCCGGCAATGCCAATGTGGTTCGTGTGCCATCCAAAGAATATGAACAGACCGTGATCATATGTGATGGGATTCGGTCATTATGGGAGCAGGAAAAATATAAGTCCCTGGCATCCCGGAATCTGATACTCAGTTATGATAAGAGCAGTCATATGACAGAGGAGTTGTCAGCGATCTGCGATGTCCGTATCATCTGGGGCGGGGATGACACGATTCATGACGTAAGAGCCTGTGCATTAAAGTCAAAGGCTATAGAAGTAGTCTTTGCAGACCGTTATTCCTTTGGTGTGATTGACTGTGGAGTATTGAAGGAGTGTTCCGATGAAGAGATGACCCGTCTTGCAGAAGGCTTTTATAATGACACCTATGGAATGGATCAAAATGCCTGCTCCACTCCTCATATGATTTTCTTTCTACAGCCACCGGAGATGCGTGAAGAATCTGTGGAAAACAGCGCAGAGCGCTTTTGGGATGCGGTATATCGTGTAGCAGAAAAACGATATGCTTTGGAAGATATAAAAGTCAGTGATAAATACATGGAAATGTGTAAGGCAGCAGTTGAAAAGCCAGAGTGCCGATTGAAACTGCAGAGGGAAAATGTTCTGTATGTGTTGGAGGTGCCTTCTATCACTACAGATGATATTACCGAATACCGGGGGCGGTTTGGCATGTTTTATCAGCACACGATACATTCCATGGAAGAACTTCTGCCATATATGCAACAGAAAGTACAGAGCATGTTGTATTATGGAGTGTCCGGAGATAGATTAAAGCACTTTATCGAAGATAATCATTTGATGGGAATCGACCGTGTCGTTCCCTTCGGCAGTGCCTTGGACATGGATGTGTTCTGGGACGGATATGATATTATAACCCAGATGTCGAGAAGGATTGAAATGCAGCTGCCTGCGGGACAGTCAGAAGTGGTATACCGGATTCAGGAGAAACCGGATCTTGGACGGATTCCCATCCGGAAGGAGCAGGGATATCTGCTTGCAGACCGATTACAGAAAATCGAGATTCCGCTGCAGAGAAGTGCAGTGGATTTTGCAGAGAAAATCCGTATGGAGATTTTGCTGACGGGAGAATACCGGGAGACGATTTGTCAGATTGCAGAGGAATGTTTTCCCGATGATACGAGATTTGTTGTAACATTTTCGCGTAATGAAGAACGGAGAAAGACGAAAATACGTCAGTATATTATGGATTGTGAACAATGGTTTATATGCCGATATAAAGAAGAAATAGCAGGATTTATTATCCCAAGGATAGAGAGTGAAAGGGAAGTTTCCGTCTATCTGGCTGCTGTCAGACCGGAGTACCGGATCAGCGGTGCGGCTCTCTCCCTATATTCCTATGTGGCACAGTATTATAAGGAAAAGGGGTATAAGAAACTGACCGGAGAGATATCCTCCCGGAATGTGGAAGTGGCCAATATATATATATCTTTGGGCGGTCGTTTCGTAGGAGCAGAGGATATCTATTTGTTGGAGAGGTGAGAAACATGCAGGAAAATCTGACAAAATTATTGGAAATCCCACCATATGGTCTGACTGGGGAAGAAAAGCGCAAAATGTTAGAAGAGGATTTTCATGAACTGATTCGTTTTCACCATTCCTCCTGTGAGGAGTATGGGAAAGTACTGGACCTGCTTCACTATGACACGGATAAGAGGAGCTCATTAGAGGATATGCCGATGCTTCCGGTGAGAATGTTCAAGGAGTATGAGCTTCGGAGCGTTCCCCGGGACAGGATTACAAAAACAATGACCTCCTCCGGTACGTCCGGGCAGAAGGTGTCCAGAATCTGTCTGGATGCCGAAAATTCCAGTATGCAGACAAAGGTGCTTGCCCATATTATGAGTTCCTATCTGGGAGAGAAGCGATTGCCGATGCTGATTCTGGATACTCCGATGGTGAGAAAAGACAGGGCGATGTTTTCTGCAAGAGGAGCTGGGATTATTGGTTTTACCATGTTTGGAAGAAAACCGGAATATATTTTGGATGAGGACATGAATCTGGACAGGGAAAGACTGAAAGATTATATTTCCGCTCACAAAGGCGAAAAAATTTTACTGTTTGGCTATACTTATATGATCTGGAAATTTGTGCTGAATCAGTTACAGGAAAAGAATCTTTCATTGGACATAGAGGATGGTATTTTATTTCACGTAGGGGGCTGGAAAAAGTTACAGAGCGAATCAGTGGACACGGATAAATTTAATCAGACTGTTCGTGATACACTTGGCAATGTGCAAGTCTTTAACTATTACGGAATGGCGGAACAACTTGGCTCTATCTTTGTAGAGTGTGAGCACGGACATATGCACTGTTCCAATTTTTCGGATATCTTAATTCGGCGCAGCAGAGATTTCTCTGTGGCGGGATATGGGGAGAGGGGAATGATTGAATTATTTTCCCTGTTACCAAGCAGTTATCCGGGACACATTCTCCTGACAGAGGATGAAGGAGAACTGCTGGGAGAAGATGATTGTCCTTGTGGCAGAAAAGGGAAATATTTTAAAATACATGGACGCATCAAGCAGGCAGAGGTTCGTGGCTGCAGTGATACGTTTGAAAAGAAAGGATGATGGGATGCTTACCGGTAAAGTAGCGGTGGTAACAGGAACTAATCGGGGCATTGGCAGGGCGGTTGTAGAAACCTTTGCAAAGGAAAAGGCGACAATATTTGCCTGTGCCAGAAAGGAGAATCCGGAGTTTGAAAAAGATATGAAGACTCTGGCGGAGGAGTATGAGGTAACGATTTTCCCTATCTATTTTGATTTGTCCAGCGAGGAAGAGATAAAGGCAGCAGTACAGCAGATACGAAAAAGGGAGAAGCAGATTGATATACTCGTAAACAATGCCGGAATATGCCCACAGCCACAGGGGTTTTTAATGGCAGATGTGCAATCGTTCCGGAAGACAATGGAGATAAACTTTGTGGCTCAAATGATATTAACACAGTACATAGCCAGAGTTATGCTCCGAAGGAAAAAGGGGAGCATTGTCAATGTGTCGTCGATTGCTGCATTGAATGGCAGTGGTCTGGGAGAACTGGAATATTGTGCTTCTAAGGCGGCGATTATAGCAGCGACAAAGAATCTGGCCTGTCAACTGGGAGAGTATGGCATCCGTGTGAATGCAGTGGCACCGGGGATGACGGACACAGAGATGGGAGCGATTATGAGGGATAAGGACATGATAAAATTAGAAGAGCGTATGGTGATTCCAAGAAAAGGGAAACCGGAAGAAATAGCGGATGCTATTCTGTATCTGGCATCAGAAAGGTCGTCCTATATGACTGGACAGACCATTCGCATTGATGGTGGTACCGGATTAAAATTTTTGTAAAGAAGAGAGTTGTTAATTACATTAATCAAAGATATAGGAGGAAATAAAGATGACTGTGGATGAAAAGCTTGCATTATTAGAAGAGATTTTGGATGTTGATGAGGGTGAATTAAAACCGGAAATGGAATTGGATGATATAGAGGAATGGGATTCTATCGGCAAATTATCTCTGATGGCAGAAGTGAGAAAACGGAGCGGTGTTGTTATAGCCGTCAGCGATATAAATAAGTGTCAGACGGTGCAGGATGTTATTGTATTTTTGGAATAGAGAAGAAAGGAAGGATACCGGAATGATTGAGACTAATATGAAGGATAAAGTGATTATTGTGGCAGGAGCGACCGGGGGAATTGGAACCGGTGTGGTAAAAAAACTGGATCAGTCGGGAGCGATTACGATACTTGTGGGCCGGAATGAAACGAAGTTGAGAGAACTACAGAATCAGCTTCAGGGGGAGTCGTATATATACACGGTCGATTTTGCTGATGTAGAAAAACTGGGCTTGTTGTTTCAATTTCTGAAATCAGAAAATCTGAAGGCCGATGGGTTAGTATATGCGGCGGGAATGTGTATTGATATGCCGGTCAAAGTAGTGGATTTAGAGGATATGCAGGCTCACATGCAGCTTAATTATTTTGCTTATGTGGAGTTGTGCAAACATTTTTGCAAGAAAAAGTTTTCTAATGATGGAGGGAGTATTGTCGGCTTTTCTTCTATTTCTTCTTTTTTGTGCGAAAAGGCAATGAGTCAGTATGCAGCGTCAAAGGCGGCGTTGAATGCGGTGACAGAGACTATGGCAAAAGAGTTTGCAGACCGAAAAATCCGTGTGAATGCACTGGCACCTGCTTTTGTAGATACAGAAATGGCATGGGATACAAAACATGTACGAGATGATTTTGAAGATTATTTACAGGAGAAGCAACCATATGGTATGATTCCTGTAGAGGAGATTGCAGATTGGACAGAATTTCTGCTATCGGATGCTTCCGGACATATTACAGGGGAAATTTTGAGGATATCCGGTGGATATCCAGGAATGTAAAAAGAAATGGAGGGTCAATATGGCAAACTTAGAAACCTATAAAAATGTTTTTATTGAGGTGTTCTCTTTATCAGAGGACTTTGATGTGGAAAATCTGCAATTTAAGCAGATTCCTGAGTGGGACAGTGTGGGACATATGGATCTGGTAGCCTCATTGGAGGATGCTTTTGATGTCATGCTGGAGACAGATGAGATTATCGGTCTGGATTCTTTTAACAAAGGTCTGGAGGTTCTGAAAGCCCACGACGTTGAATTTTAAACAGTAAGGATATGTTAATATGCTTGGCAAATATGAAAATATGAAAATCAGGGGAATCGTTTCTGCCGTTCCGGATCATTTGGAAGATAATATGAAATATGCGGTAGGCGAAGATGAGAAGACGATAAAGAAGCAGATTCGTGTAACGGGAATCCGTCAGCGTCCGGTGTGTGTGCCGGGACAACGCGGTGCGGATCTCTGTATTACATCGGCGAAAAAACTGCTTTCGAATATTGGTTGGAAACCAACTGAGATTTCCTGTCTTCTGTTTGTTTCCTCTTATGCCAGTTATGGGATTCCCTCTTCAGCCTTTTTTATCCGCAGAGAACTGGAGTTGGGTGAAGAGTGTCTAATCTTTGATATCAATCTGGCGTGTTCGGGATTTGTAGCAGGGTTACAGACAATAGGAGGATTTTTTCAGGGACGCAATAAAGGGACAAAGGCCCTTTTACTTGTGACGGATACCACCTCGGAGTCCGTATCGGGGCGAGACCCTGCCACCCGTATTTTGTTTGGGGATGCCGGTGCGGCTATTGCCATTGAAAAAGAAGAGAACTTTCCCATGGTCTGTCTGCAGAAATCGGACGGAAAAGGGTATGCAGATATCCTTCGTGAGGACGGGGAGCACGAATTCATCATGGACGGGATGTCAGTATTCAATTTTGCCATATCCGATGTAGTGGACACGGTGCAGGAATTTTTGGGACACCCACTGGTGGAGCGGGAAACGATTTCCTGTTATTTTATTCATCAGGCACAAAAATTTATTGTGGATAAAGTGGGAAGTTTTGCGGAAATTGCTCCGGAAAAGATTCCTGTTACTTATGACCGGTATGGTAATACAGGGTGTGCTTCGATTCCACTTACCATGTGTGAGTCATCGAAGTTATTTTCAGAAAATGACAGGACAAGAGTGTTTATGTGCGGTTTTGGGGGCGGACACTCCTGGGGATGTGCAACAGTTGATATAGCGAAGGATACGTACTTTGAGGTTTGTCGCAGTAACCAGATATATCCGGACGGAAAAGAGGGCATGCTATGAGTCTTTATCGTGATTATTCTATCAGAGATATTGCACTGGCAGATGGTATGGAGGGAAAAGTATCAGAAGTGTCCGCAGAGGCAGCAAAGAAGGTACTTGCTGATACGCAAAAGGAAAATATCCGTGTGTTGATTCTCGTTACGCAGGAGGAAGATTTTTTGTTTCCTGCCACTGCTTTTGTTATTCATAAAGAGTTGGAACTGCCACAATATTGCATGGTATATGATATCAATCTGGGAGCCGATGGTTTTCTTACGGCGCTGGAAACAGCGATTGGTCTTTTGATTCCTTATGGCAAAGAGGCAGAGGCGCTGGTCATTGCGGGAGATTGCAATCGTGCATCGGCGGCACGCATTGGCAGTACACCGGGGATGAAGATTGAGTTTGTTCACAAAAGTAATCCCAGGGATTGGGATATCGCATATCGGAGCAGATGGAGCAAGGAATTGGAATTTGACAGGGAGAGGTATAAAAAGGTTATAGATGTATCGGTCCCGGAATTTGAAGAACAGACCAGACAGAGAGACATTACATGTCTGATTTGCCCGCAGAAGAATATGGCAGCGGAGGAACTTTCGGATTCCCCGGTGCTGGTTCCGAAAGAAATCATACAAAAAAAGTATTCGGATGATTGGGACAGTGAATGCTTTGCTTGTTTTGGATGTGGTGCAGGTGGTTCGATTACAGCTGCTTACTTTACTGTATAGGGGGAATTATCATACAGATTTTAAGGGCTAATGGAGGAATGTTGAATTGAAAAGAGAACGGATTAATATACAAGAAGATGAACTGTTAAAAAATGTTGCCGATATGGCAGTCTCTATGAGGGCTGACGCACTTATGATGGGATATAGTGCGGGGGCAAAGGCAGTTCACTTTGGAGGTGGAGTATCAAGCATTGACATTTTGGCCGTATTATATGGTGCGGTGATGGATATTGATCCGGAGCATCCTGAGTGGGAAGAGCGGGATCGATTTATTTTGAGTAAGGGGCATGGTGTCTTAGGATATTATGCGGCATTACACGAATGCGGTTATATTTCTAAAGAAGAGTTGTGCAGTATTGAAAAAGATGGCAGTTTCTTATTAGGGCATCCTATAAAAAATGTAAAAAAAGGAATTGAGTATTCTACCGGAAGCTTGGGACAGGGAATTTCGATTGGAGTAGGAGTTGCTCTGTCACTGAAAAAGCAGAGTAAGAATTCAAAGGTTTATGTATTAATGGGAGATGGTGAGTGTAATGAAGGCTCTGTCTGGGAAGCCTTTATGTCTGCGGCACAGTACCAATTAGATAATATCGTTGCCATTATTGACCGCAATCATTTTCAATTAGGTGGTAATACAGAGAATATTATGGATATCGGGAATGCAGCAGCGAAACTGCAAAGTTTCGGATGGGAGACCCGGGAAGTGGATGGACATGATGTGGAACAGTTGTATCATGCCTTTACAAAAGATATTCCATCGGGGAAACCTCTTGCCATTATAGCAGATACGATCAAGGGGTATGGCTTTTCTTTTTCTGCCTCTAACAATGATTGGCATCATGCTGTAGTCACAAAAGAACTGTATGAATCAGGAATGCAGGAACTTGGCAGGAAACCGGAAACAGAGTACATAGAGAATCAGCTCAGGCTCTGGGATGAAAAAGAATTTGAGGTAATGGATGAAGACAGTGTGAAAAATTGCGTAGAGCCAGAACCATTTTTATTATCGAAGCAGATTATACGAAGATGGTCTTTACTTGGTCAGAGAGTAGCATTTGGATTGGCCGCTTTGGATGAAGCCCAGAAAAATGATAAAATTATGGTCTTAACAGCAGACGTAAGCACATCTGCCGGTTTAGAGCGTTATATAAAAAGTTTGCCGGAACAGTTTCTGGATATAGGAATTGCGGAACAAAATATGATGGGAATCGCTACCGGTCTGTCAAGCATGGGATATACTGTTATTACCTGTACCTTTGCCCCCTTTCAAAGCATGCGCTGCTTAGAACAGATTCGTGTGAATCTTGGATATATGAAGAATAAAGTTATTATGGTTGGTCTGGCAAGTGGTCTTTCTTTAGGGACATTGGGAAATACCCACTGCTGTTTTGAAGATGTGGGAGTATTGCGGTCAATTTCTAATATAGCGGTCATTTCACCGGCAGATGCAGGAGAAGTGGGAAAAGCAATACATGCGGCCTTGAGTTATCCGGATTCTGTGTATATCAGATTGACAGGGGGCGGAGGCTGTCCGGTTGTCTATCAGGAGGATTATGAATTTGAAATTGGCAGAGCAATTGTGGTAAAAGAAGCGGCACACATTGAAGATTGTGTTACGATTATTGCAACAGGTACTATGGTTCATGTGGCAGGGAAAGCGGCTGAGATATTAGGAGAAAAGAATATAGAGACGGAAGTGCTCAATATGCATACGATCAAACCAATTGACAGGGAAAGAATCAGAAAGTCATCGGAATACGCAGGACTGATGGTGACAGTGGAGGAACATAGTGTTTGCGGTGGTTTGGGAACGGCAGTTGCGGAGGTTCTGGCAGAAGCTCCAGATACACCTGAATTGTTGGTTCTCGGTTTGCCGGATGCCTATGGACACGGTGGTGAATATCAGAATTTACTGGAGAAATACGGATTGACAGCATCACAGATTGCAGAAGAGATTTACAATCACTATTCCTGCAAAGGGGAGGACTAGTTATGTTTCTAAATATAGATGAAAAGAAGCGTGAGCAGTTAGCTGCTATACAGGAGGACGGAAAAGAGTTGACTTATGGTCAATTAGTGGACTTCTGTCATGAGGTAGCAGAGTGTATTCCGGAACGTTCTCTGGTGTTTTCACTCTGCGAAAATGTGGTAGGAGCACTCTCTGGTTATGTGGCGTTTTTATCAGGACGTATGGTTCCCCTTCTTCTGGGGGCACAGATGGACAGGGAACTTCTTACTTATTTACTGGATACCTATGCTCCCAATTATTTGTGGGTGCCGGAAGGTCTTGCAGAACATTTTGAGGGAGAGTGTGTGTTAAAGCGATACGGTTATGTATTGCTTTCCTGTTCAAAGGAGATCGTGGAGATGGACCCCTCGCTGGCGCTGCTTCTGACGACATCCGGCTCCACAGGAAGTCCCAAACTGGTGAGACAGTCCTATGATAATATAAGTGCCAATGCCGGTTCCATAGCAGAATATCTTGAACTTGATGAGACAGAGCGGGCCATCACCATGCTTCCTATGAACTATACCTATGGACTTTCGGTGATTCAGAGCCATCTTCTCATCGGTGCGACGATGCTCATGACGAAAGCAAGTTATGCACAGAAGTCCTTTTGGGATTTTTTCAGGAAAGAAAAAGCAACCTCTATTGTAGGGGTGCCTTATACATATGAAATCTTAAAAAAGATACATTTTTTTAAGATGGAACTCCCTTCTCTCCGCTATATGACCCAGGCGGGAGGTAAGCTATTACCGGAACTCCATCGGGAGTTTGCTGAGTTTGCTAAGGAAAAGGGACTGCGCTTCTATGTGATGTATGGGCAGACGGAGGCAACTGCCAGAATGTCGTATCTGCCATATGAAAAATCCATTGAGAAATATGGAAGTATGGGAATTGCGATTCCGGGAGGAAAGTTTCATCTTATCGATGTGGATGGGAACCGTATACAGACTCCTTATGTGACGGGGGAACTTGTCTATGAAGGCGCTAATGTGACCCTGGGTTATGCGGAATGTCAGGACGACCTGCAAAGGGGAGATGAGCGTCAAGGCGTGCTTGAAACCGGAGATATGGCACAGTTCGATGAGGACGGTTATTATACCATCGTTGGCCGAAAGAAACGATTTTTGAAAATATATGGCAATCGTGTCAATCTGGATGAATGTGAGCGGATGATAGAGGGACATTTCGAAAATGTCGAGTGCGCCTGTGTCGGCAGCGACGACCATATGCGGATTTATATTGCCGGCCATGCACCGGTTCAGGCAGTGCGTGATTTCCTGTCTGAAAAAACTGCCTTGAATAGCCGGGCTTTTGAAATAAGAAAAATAGACGAGATTCCGAAGAATGATTCGGGGAAGAAGCAGTATAACGAATTGGAGGAATAGGAGGCACAAGATGGAACAGCAGCTAGGTCGCAGATTTTTCCTGGACAAGAGATGTAAAAATAAAAAGATTGTTATATACGGAGCAAGCCAAACAGGGAAAACTCTGTATAAACAGATTCTGGACAGAAATTTTGCTCAGGTAGTTGCTTTTGCCGACCAGCAGGGGGAAAAAATAAAGGCGTATTTGCAAAATGACGATATAAACTGTGAGGTTTATAAACCGGAATGGCTCTTTGAAAAAAAGGGGTATGATTTCATCTTTCTGGCCACTTCAAACCGGGAAACGAAAAATGTCATGACGGATTATCTCATGAATCATGAAATCGAGAATGACAGGATTATTTTCCTGGAGGAAAGTTTTTATGATGGTGAGCAGGAATATCGTATGATTGATGATGTGGATACGGCGTTTAGGCAGCTGGTGAAAGCAGATGAGAATCTGAAAAAAGGAGAAGTGGAACTAAGTGTCCAGTTTTACTATTGGATGAAGTTATATTTTTCTTTATTATCGGAAAAGGAGAAATTCATAGCCAGGATAAAATGCGAGTTTAATCATTATCCGTCATTGGATACTCGTATTATGCTCGGAAAGTATTTATTTGAACTACAGGCATTAGATGCTGTGGATATGGAAAAGCTTATGCGCAGTATCAATGAACTTCCGGAGGAGCAGTATGAGTGGGCTTATATGTTGTTCGGAAATACTGCTTACATGGAGTTGAACCAGAAGAAAATTTTATATAAAGACCTGGGAAAAGATAGAAGGAAATTAGGTGAGAAAATCGTTGATTACTATTGTAGCAGGAAACAGTATGATTTTGGCGATTACAGGGAAAATCCGGACAGGGTAGCAATGCTGGTACCTGCGCTGTTAGATCAGAATTCAGCCTCTTCTATGGTCTGGCGTGAGGTGGCAAATACGCTAAGCAGAAAAGGGAAGAAAATTCATATGTTTATTATTTTCCCTCCTGCAGAGCAATGTTTCGGTTTTTTGTCAACGTCGGAGGATTATTACCGGATACCTACCAAAGTAAATCTTAAAAAAAACAGAAAATGGCTGGATGATGAGGTGAAATATGAGTGTGTGGAGGAGCATACTGCCAAAGACTTGTTGGATCAAGTGATAATTCGGGTTAATGAGTTCCAACCGGGATGCATCATTGATGCAACAGATGAACTGTGTCCGGTATCCGCAATATTATATCAGCATTATCCGGTATTTAATTATCCGGTGAGAACGTGTACGTCCTCAAGTTTTTTTCATAAGACTATGATGTGCTCTTTTGAATATAACAGGGAAATTGATTCATATCGTGTTGAACTTCCACTTCTAGAAGTGAAAAAAGAAGCAACGGTAGTTTATAACAAGGAAGAAAAACTTCAAATACCAGAAGACAGTTTTGTACTGATAACTCCAGGTACCAGACTGGGCATGGAGATAACATCGTCTTTGGTGGATATAATCATGCCTCTGTTGGAAAAAAAGAGAGACATGTACTGGGTCTTAGTTGGAGATACCAGTGTGTCCAAACATTTTTCAGAAGATATGGCAGCTTATGATAAGGTTCGGATACTTCCCTTTGAAGAAGATCTGGTTGCATTATATCATCTCTGTGATGTATATCTGAATCCTGACCGGATGGGAGGCGGATTTTCGATGGTGTCTGCCATGCAGGAGGGGGTTGCCGTTGCCTCATTAAATATAGGGGCTGCATCGAATTGGATAGACAGGCATTGGCTGGTAGAAGGCAGTTATAAGGAGTTATGTGAGTATATTGAAAAATTATATGAGGATCATGAGATATTAGTTCGAACCAAACAGGAGATGCAACTGAACATAGAAAAAAAACATCCTCACGAAGAATGGGCAGAGGTGTTGTACCAAATCGTCGAGGAAGTGTCAAAGATGGAGATCCGTGATTTTTATTTTGAAATATAAGTCAGAGAAAATTCCGATAGAAAAAAGGAGGAAAAGTAATGACAATACATGATCTGGTGGGATTAAAAGAAATTACAAAAGGCAAGAAGGTCGTTGTATTTGGGACAGGGTCAGGTGCTCAGAAGTTATGGCATTGGCTGGATATTCTGGATATTACTGATCAGATTGCGTTTTGTCTGGATAATAATAAAGAACGATGGGGTTTTTATTTTCTGAACAAATATGAAATAAAGGGACCGGAAGTGCTGAATACCATGGATGAAAGTGACATATGCGTTTTGATTGCCAGTCAGTATTACGAAGAAATTAAGTCACAGTTAGAAGGGCAAGGAGATTATTTAATTTACAATGCGCATTCATGCTGTGACGATGAATGGAAAGACTTATGGAATTGTTATAAGAATAGAAATATTATAATTATAGGAGATAGCAATGTAAATGAAGTGAAAGCCTTTGCAGAAATAATTAAAAAAATGCCTGCTTCCAAAAACTTCGCAATCCAGGTGATTCCCGAAGAGGAAATCGACAAATTCTCTCCTGAGGAGAATCAAGTGTTCTGGATTACAGGGAAAAATCATCTGGATATAGAAAATCAGCTTATTGAAAGAGATTTTCGTGCAAATATAGATTTTGTTCCTATCACGCATTTTATTTATCCTGATTATATTTATCTTAAAACAGAAAACAAAAAACATGTATATGAGAAGTTAGAATTTGGTGAAAAGAGCATGAAAGAATATTTCTGTTGGAGACCTTTTATGCACATGGATTTGTATTTGAACACGGCGGACCTGTGTTGCCCCTGGTACATAAATCATTTAAGTGTGGGAAATATACAGGAAAAAGAAGGTATAGATGAACTTTGGAACTCCCCGATGTCAAGACTTGTTCGAGAATCCATCTTAAATGGCAGTTATTATTTTTGTAATAGTGAAAGATGTCCGGTAATAAAGACGGGTTCACTACTTAAAAAGGAGGAAATAACAGATCCATTCTACCGCAAAATCATTGATGAGAATACACTGGAAATAGAAGGTGGACCTGCTGAATTGAATATTGCTTTTGATGATCAATGTAATCTTCGATGCAGAATGTGTCGTGAAACTAATGTCCGGCCTTCACAGGAAACAAAGGATAAAATGTGGGATATTTTGAGAAAATTAAAAGAATATGAGTTTACAAACTTAAAAAGACTTACGATAAACGGAAGCGGTGAAGTATTTTATAGTCCTGTATGTTTGGAAATATTGAATCATTTAGAAGAGTTTATTATGCCAAACCTGGAAGAAATTCTTATTCAATCCAATGGAATATTATTGGGGAGAAATGAGGAACTGATAAAAAAATTGTCTCGGAAATATAGGATACTGGTGACTATTTCCATTGATGCTGCATGTACGGAAACATATTCTATAATTCGAAGGGGAGGCAGTTATAAGCAATTATTAGATAGCCTGGCAGTGCTGGCTTCTCTCAGAGAAAAAGGAGTTGTATATGATACGCGATTTAATTACTGTATTCAAAGAATAAACGTGCGTGAACTGGTGCCCTTTGTTGAATTTGCTAAGAAATACAAAGCAGACACGGTCTGGTTTCAAAAAATCATGGGATATAGTATATCCGAGAAAGTAGATGATGAGAGAAATGTATATCATGAGGTATATGTTGAGCAGCTGAATCGGGCGATTCAACTGGGGAAAAAGATAGGAGTGAACGTAGGTGAGATTGCAATTATTGATTAGTTGATGTCTAAGGAGCGTGAAAGTAATGATACCATTTAACAGAGCAATCTATCTACCAGAATCCATTGCCTATATGGAAGAAGCAGTGAAGTCCGGGAAAATTGCCGGAAATGACAAATATACAAAACTATGCAGTGAATGGATGGAGAATCGTTTCCATGCCAAAAAGGTGCTACTGACTACTTCATGTTCAGCGGCTCTTGAGATGGCTGCCATTCTTTTGAATATCAAAGCGGGAGACGAGGTAATCATGCCCTCCTATACCTTTGTATCGACGGCAAATGCTTTTGTGCTGCGAGGTGCGAAAGTAGTATTTGTGGATATCCGACAGGATACGATGAATATAGACGAGAGACTGATCGAAAGGGCAATCACTGACAAGACGAGGGCAATTGTAGTCGTCCATTATGCCGGCGTATCCTGTGAAATGGATGAAATCATGAGAATTGCAAAAGCATATAATCTCCCAGTAGTAGAGGATGCAGCTCAGGGGGTTATGGCAACTTATAAGGGAAGGGCTTTGGGAACAATAGGCGATCTTGGCTGCTACAGCTTCCATGAGACGAAAAACTATACGATGGGAGAAGGCGGCGCACTTGTAATTAATGATGAGAAGTATATAGAGCGTGCTGAGATCATTCGCGAGAAGGGAACAAACAGAGCACAGTTTTTCAGAGGAGAGATTGACAAGTACAGTTGGGTCGATCAAGGATCTTCTTATCTCCCGAGTGAAATCAATGCGGCAATGCTGTACGCCCAGCTAGAGCGGGCAGAGGAGATTAACCGGAATCGTCTGGATACATGGAACAAGTATCGGGATAGACTCTCAGAACTCCCCATAGAACTACCGAGTATTCCGGATGGCTGTATACACAATGCACATATGTTTTACATAAAGGTTGGAAATTTACAGGAACGCCAGAAACTGATCGCTTATCTGCGAGAGGGTGGTGTGGGAGCAGTATTTCATTATGTTCCACTCCATTCATCACATGCAGGGGAACAGTATGGCAGATTTGCTGAAAAAGATGTATATACGACAAGAGAAAGCGAGCGACTGGTACGTCTGCCGATGTTTTATGGTTTGCAGGAAAAGGAGATGAATGCAGTAACCGATTTGATTAATAATTTTGTATTTTGTAAATGAAAAGGAGGATAAAAAATGATCAAAAATCTAAAAGAACAAGAACAAAAATTTGTGTCAAGAGACTTTCCATTGAATCTGCTAGTGGAGGTGGGAGCTTACTGTAATTTGAATTGCATTATGTGTTGTAATGACAGTCTGACAAGAAAAAAAGGGTATATGGACATGAAACTGTATCGCAAAATCATTGACGAAGTAGCAGAAGTCAGTCCGGGTACTAGAATTTGGCTGGATTTTGTAGGCGAACCTTTGCTTGCCAGATATAAATTGTACTTTATGATTGACTATGCTAAGAAAAAGGGATTGACTAATGTGAATTTGAATACCAATGGAATTCTTCTGGATGATGAAATGGCAGATATGCTTTTGGATTCCGGTATTGATTTTCTTAGTACGGATGTAGATGGTTTCAGCAAGGAAGTGTATGAGAAAATACGTTGTGGTGGTGACCGAGATGTGTTGTATAACAATCTTTTAAATTTTGCGGAAAAGTGGAAGAAACGTGAAGGCAAAAAACCTTACTTTGAAATTAAAGTTATTGAGATGGAGGAGAATAAGCACGAGGTCCAACAGATTGTAGATTATTGGCTGGACAAAGGAGTGGGTGTAGGAGTCCGAGTTTTGGGGAACTGGGCAGGAAATTTAAAGACAGTGAAGCATGATATTAATCAAGAGCGAATTGCCTGTGGACTTGCTATCGGTCAGTTGGGCGTCACATGGGATGGGACAGCTACAGTCTGTGGTGACGACTGTGATGCGACACTGGCATGTGGAGACCTAAATAAGGAATCTGTTCAAGAGGTGTGGAAAAGAAAGCAATCGATGATAAAATTGCATATGGAGCACAGATTTGATGAATTGCCGAAACTCTGTCAGCAGTGTACTAGTTGGGCGCTGGCAGGCAGTGAGGAACACTATGATCCTACAGGGAAAAAGTATGACCGTTCCTATGAATTTGACAGCCCTATGGTATAGATTACGTAGTTCACAGAAAGAAGATGGTTAGGTTGAAAAAAGTCGCAATTTTACAGTCAAATTATATTCCATGGAAAGGATATTTTGACATTATAAATATGGTTGATGAGTTTATTCTATATGATGATATGCAGTATACAAAGCGTGATTGGAGAAATAGGAATAAAATAGTGACAAAGGATGGATTATTGTGGCTTAGTATACCTGTGGATAGCAAAGGCAAATTTTTTCAGAAGATTAATGAAACCAAAGTGGCAGATGCCACATGGGCGGACAGGCATTGGAAAAGTATTCAATACAATTACGCCAAGGCCAAATATTTTTCCGAGTACAGTGGGCGTATCCGGAAGGTATATGAAATCTGTAAAGAGAAAGAATTTTTGAGTCAAATTAATTTTTGTTTTATAAAGGAAATCTGCTCTATACTTGGGATTGAAACAAAAATAACATGGAGTTCGGATTATCATCTTGTGGATGGGAAAACAGAAAGACTGGTGGAATTAGTGAGGGAAGCAAAGGGGGATTATTATCTGTCGGGACCAGCTGCAAAGGACTATATTGTAGATAAATTGTTTGAAGACGCAGGAATCACACTGGAATGGATGGATTATTCCGGATATCCACAGTACACTCAATTGGGGAAAACTTTTGAACACGGAGTGTCGATCATAGATTTGATATTTAATGAAGGACCTGATGCAAAAAAATATATGAAAAGTTTTGAAATATGATAACAGACATTTAGAAAAAGAAATCTTGATTTTTCAGATGGAATCGCATATAATATAGCCGTATATATTAAAGAAGAAAAACATTATTATCAGGAGAAACACAATGGATAATTTCCAATGGAACATACCTACAAATTTGCTTTTTGGAAAGAATCAGATTGATAACCTGCCATCTGCAATAGAGGGACTCGGGAAAAGGTTATTATTTGTATATGGTGGAGGGAGCATAAAGAAAATCGGCATATATGACAAGGTTAAATCATTACTTTCAGATTATGAAATAACAGAACTTTCAGATATCCAACCGAATCCTGAAATAGAATCAGTAAGGGAAGGGGTAAGACTGTGTCGTGCTAATAATATTGACGCTATTGTAGCTTGTGGTGGTGGCAGTGTTATAGATGCTGCCAAAGTAATAGCTGTTTCAGTTAGTTATGACGGTGATCCATGGGATATTATGGAAAATCAGAGACTAATAAAAGATGGCCTGCCGATTGTAACTATTCTGACGTTGGCTGCTTCAGGGTCCGAGATGGCTCGCAGCGCCGTGATATCTAACAACTTGTTTCATCGAAAATTAGCTATTGGTGCTATTCCGTTTTATCCCAGGGTGTCAATATGTGATCCGACTTATCTGTATACATTGCCTCAAAAACAGACATCAGCGGGAATAGCTGACATATTCTCACATGCCATGGAAATGTATTTTAATGAAACTATGGGAGCGTATCTGTCAGATCGAATTGCCGAGGCGATTATGATAACCTGTGTTCACTACGGATCGATTTTGATGGAAGAACCGGAAAATTATGAGGCACGGGCCAATATAATGTGGGCTGGCACCCAGGCTGCAAACGGGACGATTCGCTGGGGGCGCGGAAAAGTAGTCTTTCCTTGTCATGGAATAGAGCATGAGTTAGGTGCATATTATGACATTACACATGGTGATGGACTTGCAATCCTCATGCCTAACTGGATGAAATATACACTGAATGATGATACACTCCCGCAGTATTCGGCTTTTGCCAGGAACGTATGGAATATTATAGAGAACGATGATAGATGTGCTGCAGAAAAAGGGATAGAGGCATTTGAGGGATTTTTGAAGTCTTTATACCTTCCTTCCAGTTTGTCAGAAGTCGGAATTGAAACGGAAGATTTATTTGAGGAGATGGCTGGAAATGCTGTTGTCAACGGCGGGCTTTCGAATGCTTTTGTTAAGCTGGATAAAGAAGATGTTTTGCATATTTTACGCATGAGTATGTGAGGAGGTTGGGTGTGATGAGAAGGATTCTTTTTGGGACAAGCGTCTATTCGAGATTGATTCGCTGGTATATTGAAGATGATACAAATGATGAGATTCTCGCATATACGGTTGAAAAGGAATATCTCAAGGAAAAGGAATTTGATGGACTTCCGGTGGTAGACTTTGACAGCCTTAATGATATTTATGACATGACAGATATATCGGTGCTTATCACTTGTGGATATCATCAAATGAATGATATTAGAAAGAAAATATTCAACCGATGTGATGAACTGGGCTATAAGATTGGTAGCTTTTATCACTCTTCTGCTCAGACGAATGGAGTTAAGTTTGGAAGAGGAAATATTGTCATGGCAAATGCTTTATTTCATCCTTTTGTAGAGGTTGGTGACGCAAATATATTTGGTGAATTTTCAATGGTTGAGCAAGAAACGACAATTGCAGACTTTAATTTTGTTGGTCCAAAGACTTTTTTAGGAAGTTTCATAAAGGTTGCTAACAATAATGATTTTGGAATAGGGGCAATCATAGGTGATAGAGTGGAAATAGGGAGTTATAACCTTATTGGTTCTGGAGCGGTACTTTCCAAGTCTATCGGTGAAAATAATATAGTAGCGCCTGATGCATGCAGGGTGCAGCAATCTAAACGCAGACTTTTGGATATTATGGTTGAAAGTTTTTAATTAAGTAAGTGAAAAGGAGGCTTGATTATGAATAATCATGAAAAATATGCGGATGCTTTCATCAGTACATTTGATATAAAAAAAGAGGAGCTTCAAGATTTGAAATATCAGGACATACAAGCATGGGATTCTGTAGGTCATATGGGACTGATAGATGCTCTTGAAACTGCATTTGAGATTGAAATGAGTGCAGAAGATATCATAGATTTTAGTTCATTTGAAAAGGGAAAGGAAATTCTTTCTTCTAACTATGGGGTGGAGTTTTAAAGCATGAATAATGCCACAATAGCTGAAATGGAAAAATAAAATTGGAGGCAAAACATGTCTTTCGATGAAATTGTTGATATATCTCCTTATAGCTTGAATGCATCGGAGAAAGAAAAATTATTGACTAAGCGTTTGATAGGACTAACGGAACATCATTATGAGCGATGTTTGCCATATAGAAGAATGTTGAATGCTATAAATTATAATAAAAATAAAGTGAACTCATATGAGGATTTACCTTTTTTGCCGGTTAGTCTGTTTAAAGAGTTGGAATTGAGATCAGTACCAGATGACGAAGTCATTAAGACTATGATGTCATCTGGTACTACAGGTCAGGCGGTGAGCAAAATATACCTTGATAGGCGAACATCTGCAAACCAGCAGAAAACAATGGTAAAAATTGTCTCTGATTTCACAGGAAGTGCCAGAATGCCGATGATAATTATCGATTGTCCAAGTGTGGTAAAAAATCGTGCGATGTTTTCTGCCAGAGGTGCAGGGATTCGTGGATTTTCGATTTTTGGCTCTAAGAAGATTTACGCATTAGATGATGAAATGAAACTGGATGTGGATGTGTTATGTGCTTTTCTGGAACGGCACAAGCGTGAACGAATTCTTCTTTTCGGATTTACATTCATGATATGGCAGCATTTCTATAAGGAGCTCATTAGACTTAAACAAGAAGGGATGACTTTTGATTTGTCCAATGGCATCCTTATCCATGGTGGTGGATGGAAGAAGTTGTTGGCAGAAGCGGTCAGCCATGATGAGTTTCATAAGCGACTTAAAGATGTCTGTGGTTTGCAGCAAATCTATGACTACTACGGTATGGTTGAGCAGACTGGCTGTATATACATGGAGTGCGAGTGTGGTCATCTCCATGCAAGCATTTTCTCTGACGTGATTACTCGTCGCGCTATTGACTTCAAACCGTGTGAAGTCGGGGAAAAAGGAATTATACAAGTCGTTTCTACCATCCCGGAATCGTATCCTGGACACAGCTTATTAACTGAGGATGAGGGGATAATAGAAGGAATAGATGACTGTTCATGTGGTCGTAAAGGTAAGTACTTTAAGATTATAGGACGGTTGAAAGATGCAGAAATACGTGGATGCAGCGATACTTATGCGGAGAGGTTCAGATGAGTAGGGAAATATTAGAAAAAATAGATTATCTTGTAGGAAGCGCTGATATTATTGAGTCAATGCCAGATTTACCATTAAAAGTTCCATTCGCTGATGATGTGAAAAAGTATTTATCTGATGTATCAAAGGTACTGATGAAAGACTCAAGGAGTAAACAGCATTCAGATGTCATAACGTTCGCGTTTTGGATAAGAAAGGCGTCGATTGCTCAGCTTGAAGATAGATATGCTTTCGAAGATAAAAATTTTCATCTTGGTAGAGGAATTGCTTTTCATATCGCACCGTCTAATGTACCTGTGAATTTTGCATATAGCCTTGTAAGTGGATTGTTGACAGGCAATGCGAATATAGTACGTGTTCCGTCTAAGGATTTCCCGCAGGTTGAGATTATAGCGGATGCAATCAGAGTCACATTGGAAAGATATAAAGAGATGAAGCCTTATATCGCATTAATACGGTATGAGCATAATAAAGATGTAAATGATGAACTAAGTCTGATAGCTGACACACGTATTATCTGGGGTGGTGATAGAACTATTGAAGAAGTGAGAAAATCATCATTGCCGCCAAGAAGCACTGAGATTACATTTGCAGACAGGTATTCAATTGCATTGATTGATTCGGATGCGTACATGGAGATAGAAGATAAGATGGGAGTAGCGTTCGATTTCTATAATGATACATATTTTTCCGATCAAAATGCGTGTACGAGTCCCAGAGTAGTTATTTGGACGGGAGATAAGAAAGAGGAGGCAAAAGAAATATTTTGGAATAAATTATATGAAGTTGTAAAAGAAAAATATTTATTTCAAGACATACAGGGAGTAAATAAATTGACAAGTGCGCTATTATCTGCCAGTATGGAATCCGAACCTTCTAGTAGTGTTGATGATAGTATGAATAAGTATGGTGCTCATGTAGAGGAGCATGATGATAATCTGATGATAAGGGTATCAGTAAAAAAAATAGACAGCACACTTATGAATTATATGGATAATTGTGGATTCTTTTTTGAATATGATTGCAGAAATATTATGGAGTTAAAAGTTCTGTGTAATGACAAAAAATGTCAGACAATAGGTATGCTAGGGAATGCGAAAATGCTGGAACCACTTGTCAGAAGTGGAATTAAAGGAGTGGATAGAGTAGTATCGATCGGTCATACGATGGATTTTGATTTTCTGTGGGACGGATATCAATTGATACAAGCGCTTACAAGAGTAGTATGCTTTAATTTGGCGGGGGAATAAGAGGCACTTTTTAAAATGAGGATGCCTATTATTATCAAACCAACGGACCGCTCTGGGAGCCGTGGGATATGTAAGGTAGAAAAAAGGAAGATATCATTCCTGCGGTAAATGCAGCGATAGAGGAATCTTGCGAAAAAAGAGCAATTATTGAAGAGTTTATTGAAGGGCGAATATAGTTGTGAATGCATTTCTTATCATGGAGAGCATTTTCTTTTGGCAATTATCCGGAAGTTTACTACAGGAGCACCACATTAGTTTGAAATAGGCTATTGTGTATTTAAAAAAGAGGTAATTCAGTTTTTCAATGATGATTTAACGGACTATAAAAGTAATTTTAATGGTCTGGTTGCTGATGTTGCAAAAGAGGGGCAAAACATGCATTATAATGTGAGTTTTGCCTCTCTTTTTCAACTCAGCAGGTGTCAGACTGGGTTTTTTATGATATCCCTTTTATAAAAAATACTTGCAATCCGAGCTGTGTAATGTTATAACTAATTCAAAAGTTCAGTAAGCAAGTGGAATCTATTGTCTGATATTTTTTATCTGATACGTCTAACACTCTTGCTTAATATTCAAAAGTATCTACAAATAAAAAAGCAGGAGCGTGGGCGAAGTCAGGCAGACTTG
>JAFLTB010000021.1:26653-39489 GCA_022510605.1 Lachnospiraceae bacterium | reverse complement strand
TTCGAACCGGCAACAACGCAATAGCGTCTCGCGTTAAGGTTCTCACTGATTGGATGGGAACTCTTGCGTTGAGACTGTTTATATTCCCTACCCCCCAAAAATGTTAGAATCCCCTAAAATAATCGCATCAAGCGTCATGGAGAAGTATGTGCTTCCTCTCATGGAATGAAGTGACAAGAACGCAGATGTCCTTCCCCTGGGGGGCTGTCACTTTAGTAGTTTACAATCAAGAAACTCCACGAAGCAGCGAGAGCATTTGATGCGAAGCATCACCCGCTCGAGTCGATTCGTGGAGTTTCTTGATTATTGAAAACTAATTAAAGCGACAGCCGCTCCTCTGCCTTCTTCATAAATTTTTCATCCATAATAATAAAGCGTTCGTGTCGGCCGTTGCCAATCACACTTACACCGTCGCTGGCGGTAATCTGAAAGACCAGCCGGCGGCCATCAATTTCGATTAATTCACTTTCACAGGTGACGGTAAGTCCAAGGGGCGTAGGTGCGTCGTGGGTGATGTCCAGCCGGGTGCCCACCGTGCCCTGACCCTCCTCCAGATAGGGGGCAATGCTTGTCCAGGCTGTTTTTTCCATCAGGGCGGCCATGGCTGGAGTGGCGAATACCTCCAGAGTACCGCTTCCCATAGTACGGGCGGAGTTCGTGTTGTCCACCGTCACCGACTGGCTTCCTTTTATTCCAATTTTCAGCATAGGATACCTCCATTTCAAAGCATTTATGTGATGTTTTGCCACAACTATATCATAAAAGCCTCTGACCGGCAAGCCTTCTCTGCCGGCAAAAAGGAGAGAAAGGGGAAGGACGGCTGGTAATCCAGCCGTCCTTCTTGAAAGAGGAGTTTTATGAAAAAATATCAAAAATTTGGAATTGGCATTTAGGGTATAAGTCAAGAGAGAATTTCCTTACTTTCTTAACTTATGTCTTTAGTATAGTTGCTAATTGTGACGCAAATGTGTTCAAAATGATAAAAAATGTGAACAGTTTGTGAAAAAAGAAAAAGAAAAAAAGAAAAACTATGGAAATTGCTGGGAACCTATGGTATAATTTTAAATAATTACTATCAAAATGGGGTTTGATAAGAGAGAAGGGGTTACGCTGAAAAACAAAATACTCTTAATAAATAATGATGAGCAGGTACAAGAGATACTGTTTGATTTTCTGGACATGGATTATGAATGTGTTACATTTAAGAGCAGTGCAGAATGTATGACCTTTTTGGAAAATACCATCGAACAGGTTGAATTGGTTATTTTGGACTTAAATGAAGCGGTATCTAACGACTTTATGTTGTTGAAAGGAATCCGTAATCATTATCTGTATGGGGAGATTCCGGTACTTATGATAGCAGAATGGGGGCAGCTTGAAAATGTTGCCCTTGCTGTGGAGAATGGAGCCGATGACTTACTCATAAAGCCCATATATGCAGAGATTGCCAAACGCAGAGTGAAAAATATGATCAATATTGGCGCCAACAGAAAAATACACAACATCATGGAAGATATCATCGAATCGGAAATTAACAATAATATAGACACCTTGAACATCTGTCCTTGCCCGAAGTGCCGCAAGGATCTGCTTACGTTGACACTGAATAATGTAAAACCAAGGTACATAGATACGGAAAAAGGACAGTCTTTTGTTATTGCTACACGCCATGCTTCTGTGGAAGACAGTATTTCTCTGCTGGCAGATATCACCCGTTATGCTTTGATTATTGGAGAAAATCCACGGCATGAGTAATGTCGAAATATCTATCAGACAGGTATAGATATATAAAGAAAGCCTCTACGATGAAAGTGGACTCAATAAGGAAAAATGGTATGTTGTAACAGCAGGAGTTTACAGTAGTAAATCTGCTGCACAGAGTGTTCTTTCATCCGTAATTATGCAGCGGCGATTCATATTAAGTGCCGGATTCTCTCCTTTAACTCCTTTTTCCGCTCTTCCAGTAAAAGTTCCTTATTATATTCATAAAATTTATCGCATCCATGCTCTGACACAAACCACGTTCCGTGGGCATTTAGCGTCAGTTCCGTCACAAAAAGCACCATTTCCTGTCGCCCGGCAAAGGCCTTTTCCAAAAAGAGAAAGGCATTGGTGAGGGCGTTTCGGGTGTCGTCTGCCAGGGTCTCGTAAGCGGCGGTTTCCTGTTCAAACAATTCCTTAATCTGTAAAAAGGCTGTCTCGTCTTCGGTCTGTCCTGTAGTCTGAGGCTGTTCCGGAGTGTGAAGCTGTGTCAGCCCCTTTTGCAAAAATTCCCTGGCCGCCAGGAATTGCCGTTCCCGTTCTTCAGACAGTTGTCCGGCGGCCTTCATGGCGGATTGCTGTCCGGCCAGCCGCTCCACTTCCTCCTGTAAAAGTTCCCGGGCGGTTTTGCCAGAGGAGGCAAGCAGGCCTCTCCAGTGCTGTAATGACTCAAATATAATTGTCAGTGTGCCGTCCTGCTGGTGGGTCAGGGCAAACATTTCACTGAGCCTTCCCAAAAAGAGTTTGAGGACGCTTAAAGCCTCGTCAAAAGAGGCGGAGGTCAGGCGGGACAGTGTCTCTGGCGATTCATTGCCCTCTAAAATTCCCACAACATCATAACTTTGCCTGTATTTTTTGAACAGTTCATAGTAATTGCCAAAGTCCCTGGCAATCTCCTCATGCTGAAGATACTGGTGCAGAGTGGCCGTAGTTACGGGAAGACTGTTTTTCTCACAGGACAAAAGGAAGCGGGATAAATCCTCCCATCCCCTTGCGGTAACAAAATCCTCGCCATCTATGGTGGCATCTACCTGATAAAAATTCTCCTTTTTTATTTCCAGATAGGAGAGAATGGCCGGGTGGACGCCATGGGCATAGGCGTACTCCTTCCAGGCAGGAAAATCCTCTGTGATATCAATGCGTTTGAGCCGGTCCAGGGTCACAATATCAAAATCCCGCACCGACTTATTGTACTCCGGCGGGTTTCCGGCGGCGACAATCATCCAGCCATCGGGAATCCGGTGGGAGCCAAAGGTTTTGTACTGTAAAAACTGGAGCATGGTAGGGGCCAGTGTCTCCGAGACACAGTTAATCTCATCCAGAAACAGGATTCCCTCCGAGAGTCCGGTCTGTTCCATCTTATCATAGACCGAGGCAATAATTTCACTCATGGTGTATTCGGTGACGGAAAAGGTCTGGCCATCGTATTCCCGTTCCCGGATTACCGGGAGACCTACGGCGCTCTGTCTGGTGTGATGGGTAATGGTGTAGGAGACTAAAGCCACGTTTTCCTCCTGGGCAATCTGCTCCATAATGGCAGTTTTTCCAATGCCCGGCGGTCCCATCAGAAGTACCGGGCGCTGCTTTGCCACCGGGATTTCGTACTGGGAGAGGTGATTCCTCTGCAGATAGATGTGCAGGGTGTTGGCTATTTCCTCCTTGGCCTCCTGAATTGTCATTTTATATTGATTCATGTTCCATCCTCCATTCATTTTCTTTCAGACGCAGTTTAATGGCCCAGGCGGGCACTCGTTCCCAGGCAGGCTCGCCGGTGCGAAATCTATTTTCCCGGAGAAAATCTGCCAGTAAAAAGGCGGCAGGATAGCCGGGGGGCTCTGAGGGATAGGTGCCATAGCCGTCGGTGAGAATCATCAGCCCCTGCAGGCGGTTTAACTGCCCCCGCTCCTGAAGCTCTGCCACGTGCCGGAACACACAGCGATAGTCCGTGCCGCCAAAGCCCCGGACTGTGATGGATTCTGACAGAGCCTCCAATTGCTTCATATCCGTAATCCGGAGTTCCTCCTGAATGACAGTGTCAAACTGTAAAAGCCGGAGTTCCATATGCTTCAAAAAATGCCTGGAACTCTTCAGAATATCAAAGGTTTTTGCCAGGAATCGTTTCACCGGCGTCCCCTGTACCGAGCCGGAGGTGTCAATGGCAATAACCAGTTCCCGGATTTTCTTTTCCTCCTTGTATTCCAGCGGCTCCACCAGAGGAATATTGCCGTACAAATCCATACCCAGGGTGTAAAAGGCGGTATCAAATTCCTCGTCATTGAGCCGGATGGTTTCGTGCCAGGCGGCAAACCGGCGGAGGAAGGTCTCATATCCAGGGGAGTGCTCCTGGGAAGTTTTTAATACCTGCAACAGGGTTCCGGCTTCGGTGCCAGCCTGACGTTCAAAGGTTTCCATGCCGGTGCGTGTTTTCTCCCCGATTTCCTGCCATTTTGTCTCCTGCTTTTGCTGTTTTTCCCGTTCTTGTGGGGAATCCGTATCTGAATTTTCCTTTTTCCGGGGCCAGAATTCATGGCTGTCAATACAAAAGTCCTGTTCCAGTAAAATCATGTTCTGCCGGTAAAAAACGCTGTTTTCCAATATCCGGTACAGCCGGGCAGGAGTGTAGAGAGCACAGGACTGGTTCAAATGCTGGTAGGTTTTTTCCCGGAGGGGGGAGGGCAGCTTTTGCAGGCAGGAAACCGGCAGGGAATCTACAATGGATTCCACACAGATATCACAGCACAGCCGCCATAGATTGCCATCTTCCATAGGGGGCAGATATAAATGGGAAAAAATGCAGTGAAGCAGATTGTGCAGGTAGGCCCGGTTGACAAGCACCGGATTTTCTTCATAGGCAGTCAGCAGATACCGGGGCTGGAAATACAGGGTATCGCCATCGGTGGCAGTGGAGGAAATGCCGGGATTCAGGGAAAAGGACAGGCCGGCAAGAGCCACGTCAAGAAAGCGCATGGAGAGATAAATCTCATTGCGCGCCGTGGATAAAATCTCATTTCCCAGTTCTTCCAATGGTAAATTTCCCATGGCTCTCCTTTCCGCTGCTTCTGGCGGCAGATTTTACACCAGATTAAAGCTGGAATTTTCCTGCTCCGGCTGGTTTGCTGCCAAGTCTTCGTTCCAAATCTAATACATAACTGATAAGTTCAGGGCGCTTCAGGTGTTCAGCAATTTCCCTGGCCAGATGTCTGGGGGTTACCGGGAGATTTGCTTTATCCGGCCATTCATTTTTCTCCAGGAAAAATTTCAGGCTGTCCATATCCGATTCTTTCATATAAAATTCCAGCAGCTCCCCCATGTGTTCTTCCCAGTAGGCCAGGTAGTCTGCCCTGGCTTCTGCTGACAGCCCATAGGGAAACTGGAGCCGGTAGGATAAAAGCTTTCCCAACACCGGTATGTCCTCGCTGACACAGGCCTGTTTCCAGAGGCCGTCATAGCGGGGATAGTCAATCTGGGCGTTATAGAAACACTGCTGGTACAGATACCCGGCGCCGTAGCCCACCTCGCTGAAAATCCGGGCCGGTTCGTTGGCGATAAATTCATATTCATAATGGGGAAACAAAAGAACTGCCTTTTCGTCTCTTCCGTAGTGTACTGTCACGGTGATTTCCTGATTCATATCGTATAAAATATCTCTAAGGCAGCTGCAGTCCCCGGCTCCTTCCCAGAGGATAATCCGGGAGACCCGGTGGCAGTTTTTGAAAGCGCCGTCTTCGATTTCTATTTTGCCGTGGGGCAGGGAAATGGTCTCCAGAGCCCGGCAGTTGTAAAAGGCGTGGCGCCCGATACAGCGTGTCTCCGCCGGAATGACAGCCTCGGTAAGCTCCCGGTTTTGCGCATAGGCATAATCTGCAATTTTTCCCTGTTCTTCTGTCTGAATCTCCATCCAGGCCGTCTCCTTTTCGTTTCTGAAAAATTTTCTTTCCGAAAAAAAATTTCTTTCCGAAAAAAATTTTCTTTTCGAAAATTAATAATATCATACAAAGAATAGCACTGTATGGACTTTTTTTCAAGAAAATGGTATAATAAACTTAATTGTACATGTGAAGGAAGGTGAGGGAAATTATGTATTGTCAACATTGTGGCGAAAAAGTAGGAGAAAGCGATAAGTTCTGCCGTCATTGCGGTGGACGGTTGTTTGAGGAGAAACTGCCGGCCTACGATGCCAGCGGCCAGCCGGTTACGGCAGAGGCTTCCCAGGAGGAGGGCCAGGCTGCCTCCGAACCGGCGGCAACGCCAGAGCAGGAGCGTATGTCTTTTGCCCAGATGGAGGCAGAACGTACTCAGTCAGAGGGTAAGCAAATTCAACCTTCGGTTGAATCAACGCCATCTTCAGTTGAGCAAATTCCATCTCCGATTGAGCAAACTCAATCTTCAGTTGAGCAAACTCAATCTTCGATTGAGTTGGAAAAAAAGAAAAAGAATACCAGGATTATTGTGGGAGCCATCATTGCCGGCGGGGTAGTGCTGATGATTGTCCTGTTGATTCTGGTGGGATATTACCAGAGACAGGCCAGCCGCAGGTTCTCCCAGTGGAATAGACAGTATGGAAATTATTCCAGAGAATACGACGGGTATGAGTACGATTATGATGATGACGACTACGGGTACGGTTACGGTTACAGGAATCGTGATTATATACCGGATATTTTTTAAGTAAGGGTTTTAGCACAATGGTGCTGGCAAATTAGCAGCGTTATGCTGGGGAAAGGGAAACTATATAATGAAATATAATGTAGAAGAAATTCAGAAAAAAATTCATATTGGCCAATTAGAGGGCATTGGGGAACGGCTGGAGGAGGATATTGCCGGCATTCTGAATCGTGCGGGTATCTACTTCCGTATCTTTTCCCGTGCCAAAACACCTTTTTCCATTGCTACCAAACTGGAAAAAGAGGGATATGGTTTTGGAATAAAGGAAAAGAAACTTCAGGATTTGATTGGCCTGCGGGTGGTGGCGTATTATTACGATGACATAAACATTATCCGCACCGCATTGGAAAAGACCTTCCGGCGGGTGGGAGAGTGGTCCATGACGGACAATACAGAGGTGGAATTTAAGGCATCCAAGTTAAATGGTGTGTTCCGCCTGCCCGATGAGTACCAGCGGATTTACAATGGAGACATTAGCCGGGTTCCGGCGGAATTGACCTTTGAGGTGCAGCTGCGTACAATTTCTTTTGAGGGGTGGCATGAGATTGAGCATGATATGCGCTATAAATCTCCTTACGGGGATGAATTCTGGAGAAACAATGAGGATTTGTCCCGTACTCTGAATTGCGTTCTGGCAAATCTGGAACTGTGCGACTGGTCTACCATCAGCGTTTTTGACCAGCTCTCGTACTATCACTACGGAGAGGGCAACTGGGAGATGATGCTCAAGGGGAAATTCCGTCTTCGGTTTGCGGCTCAGCCACTGGCGCCAGAACTGATTCAATTTCTGGATGAAAATCCCTCCGTGGCATACAGCCTGTACCGGTGTTCCAGGGACCAGGTGGTATTTGCGCTGCTCCGGGAGGGCTCCCATGAACATATTACATATAATCTCCTGCTAAAGGTTGCCAATGAAACGGTGGCAGACTATGACGGGAAATTGAAAAAGCGCCTGGCCAGAATCTGCAATGAGGTAACCAGGGAGGATAAGGCGGTCAGGGGTGAACGACTTGATTTAAAGCCACTGGATGTAACGCCTGCCTTTCAGTTAAATGTAATTTTGTCCCATAATTCCAGTGTGGAGCTGCATCAGGAATTTATGTCGGCAGTACAGATGATTGGCAACTGGGCCAGAAGTCGTTTTCATAATATCGCAAACGATATTCCTATTACGCCGGAGGATTATGAACTGCATGTGGCCGGATACAACCTGAAAATTCTTGGAAATGTGTCCCTTGGCATTTACCGACTGGAGCTGGACTACGTGGACATAACCAGAAAAGGGGTTGTCTGGCGCACCAACGTCAGTCTGGAGAAGAGCAGCCGGATTCGGATGAAGGTGACCTGTGATTACTGCCATCCGCCGGATCGTCTGGTTCGGGATAGTTTTGCCAAACCTCGGTTTGTAGATGAAATTTTCCGTAAAATCGGATATGAGGATGTGCTTCCGATGTCGTTAAAACCACGGAAAATACAAAACATGGAAGATGTGAGAGAACTTAGTGCCTTTATTGCCAATTCGGACCGCAATCTGCCGGTGGTGCTGGCCGTGGAGGAGGACGATGAGGAGCGCCAGATTAACATTTCCCGCCTGGCTGAGACGGTGGGAACCTATGCCCATGTATATCTGGTGGATAAGAAGGCGGTTCCAGGTCTGGTGGAGGCCTCTGATTATACAAGGGAAGAACTGATGGGAGCTGTCTGGGTGACCTTCCGGGATGGCGGGGATAAATTTTTCACCCGGGAGATGATTGAAGACAGCCGGTTTGATTTTAATAAATATGCCTTCGATCAGGGCAATGTTTACGAAAAGGCCTTCCGTCATAAACTGGTGAGGCTGATAAAAGAGAAAAATTGCTAAAAAATATTTTTCCCAAATAGATTGACAGTTTCAAGATACGAGTTTATTATATAAGTGTCGTGATTTTTTACTAAAAAACAATAAAAAAGGAGATATGAAAATGAAAAAAGCAGTAAAAGCATTATTCATGGTATTTGCTGTTGCTTTCGGGCTGTTGATTTTTACCGGAACCAGTAAGGCAGCAGGAACGATTACAGGATTGCAGCAGACAAATGCGCGAACTAATTCTATTACATTAAAGTGGGATTCGTATACTGGTACGAATATCCGTTATCAGGTGGAAGTGAGCAGCGACGGAAAGACCTTTGCACCAGTAGACACTTTTTCTGTTAGTAATCCTACAGATACAGTATCTGGTCTGTCATCAGGAGCTACTTATTACGTAAGAGTAGTTGCATATCAGGACTGGTATGGCAGTAAGACTCAGGTAGCAGTGTCTGCACCAATCCAGGCATCCACCGTGCCAGTGGTAGGCCAGGTTGAAGGACTGACCCAGACAGGTGCTACCACCAATTCCATTTCCATGAAGTGGAATCCGGTAAGCGGCGCAGATAGTTATTCAGTATACCGCTATAACGGTTATAGCGACCATACTTTGCTTGGAACCACTACAGATACTTCGTATACTGTTAGCGGCCTGACAGCTTCCCAGGAAGTAAGATACTTCGTTATTGCCAAAGCAACCACAGCCACTGGTATTTCCGGCGAGAGCAGTTCATTCACCGGTGCATATATGCATACCGCTCCGGGTAAGGTTTCTTATGTAGCCATGACCAATTACTGGGATTGGAGCCAGGAGGCAAAATATGGATGGAATTCAGTAAATTATGTAAGTGGATACCAGTTCCAGTTACAGAACTACAAGGGAAAGAACCTTCTGACAAAAGAGACCACCAGTAATTATATTTATGTAAAGCCATTTAAAAAAGGAGTCTTCACCAAGGCCCGTGTAAGAGCATTTATTACCATTAATAACCAGAGATACTATGGTGCATGGTCTGATTATGATTATAACGCTTCTGCCAAGAAGGTTACTCTGAAGCGCACAGGAAATGGAAAGAAAATCACAGTAAAATGGAAGAAGATTCAAGGTGCCGCCGGGTATACCGTTATGATTTCCACGAAATCCGATTCCGGATTTAAGAAGGTAAAAACCCTGGGCAAGAAAAAGACTTCTATTTCCATTACAAAATGTGGTAAGAAGAAACTGAAAAAAGGCAAGACTTATTATATCCGCGTGAAATACCTGACCAAGGTAGGCAATAAGAAAGTTGCCAGCGGTATAATGGGAACGGGAAGCATCTGATAGAGAACTGCGGGGTTGCCGCATTATGTAATAAATAGTTATAAAGAATCAAAAAATCCACGAATTGCCTGGAGCGGGTGATTCGTGGATTTTTGCTTTATTACCCACGTGGCGGCCTCTAAAATTCAGAAATTGAATAATTTTACTCTGCCAATGGAACTTCCATTTGGGCAAATTCAGAAACAGGGTTAACACAAGAGAAAACATTCAATCAGCGAGAACCTTAACGCGAAGCGTTGCCGGTTCGAGTCGATTGAATGCTTTCTCTTGTCTGTTAAGACTGTTTGTTGTGAAGGCTTTTCAAATTATCCATTTTATGGTAATATTAAAAAAGAATATTCTATTTACATTAAGAACAGAGGGGGATTCTTTATGAAAACACAAGGCATATTTTTGCAAAAAATCACCAAAAACCAAAGAAGAAGAGGAAAAATACTATCTATTGTACTGGCACATCTGCTAATCCTATCATCTTTATTCATTCAGCCGACGCCATCTTCCCAGGCAGCCACAGAAGTAACGGTATATATCACCGAGGGCATTCTGAATCATGCCGTAAACCGTACCATGAGTGTGGGGGAAACCAGAGCCGGATGGGGCATCGAATTAAACAAAAACCGTAAGGTAAAAAGTGCGGTGTGGGGAACCAGCAACACGGAGATTGCCACTGTGACAGGCAATAACTCCGGTGCGGTGGTTACGGCGCACAAAGAAGGAACCGCCAAACTAAAACTGACGGTGGTTACCGATGAAAATGAAACGGTATCCACGGAATGCCTCATTTCCTCTGTCACCGTGATTGAGGCGGATAAACAGCCCACAGGTTATGTGAAAAAGACAGCAAACTTTTATCGCGGGGCAAGCACGGAAGTAAAGGTGCGGAATACCGGGCAGGCAGGGCAGAAACTCACAGTCATTGCCCTGTGCGAAGATTTTTACCGGGTAAGGCTCCCGGATGACTATGAGTTCGGGGATGAACTCAACCAGGCTACCACCTATGCCAGAAAACAGGACATCGAGATACCAGTAACCGACCTGTCAATAACAGGTGCGGAGGAGGCAGATACTATAAAACTGGGCGGGAGCCTGCAATTAAAGGCTGTAACAAAGCCAGAACTGGCTACCAGAAAGGAAATCCTCTGGTCCAGCAGCAACGACTCCATCGCTTCCGTATCGGCAGAGGGCAAAGTTACAGCCAGGAAAACAGGAACGGTAGAGATTACCGCAAAAGAGAAATATACCGGAATTTCTGCCTCTTGCGGGCTGCGAATTGTCCGGGATACGCCCGTGTCATCCCCGGCGGCAAAAAGGAAACTGAAACTGGAAAAGGACAGCGACTTTAGAGGCAACTATGTGGGCTGGGAAAAATTTACGGATGCCAGTTATTACCAGCTGTACATCGGCACATGGAAGGAAAAAAGAAAAAAAGTGGTATATAAAAGTGTAAAAACAACACAGACCTTCTATTATGATACCAATATAAAAAAGGGACTGGTTTACCACTATTACCTCAAGGCATACAGCCAGGCGGGAAAATGCCTCGATACCAGCCGGAAAATAAAAATCAAGGCAACGGCGCCGGAGCTGACGGCAGAGCCCGTCTCCCTGACCAGCATCCGCCTGAACTGGAAGCCGGAAAAGAGCCGACACATAAAGGGCATCCAGGGCTACCGTATATACCGCAGCAGCCAAAAGAAAGGAAAATACAAGTGTATTAAGCAGATAAAAAAGAAAAAAACCTTTCAGTGGAGTGATACAAAGCGGAAATCGGAAACCACTTATTATTATAAAATCTGCGCCTATCAGAAAAAAAAGAAAAAAACAAAAAACGGTGCAAAAAGTGAGGTCGTCATGGCAAAGACCTATGGTATGGCCTCCGAGGCAACAAACTGGAATTATTTTTACAGCATGAAAGACAAATGGAATGGTGTCTGCATGGAGCAGGAAAAGGTTACCGAGGCCCAGTCTATCCAGAGAATGAACGACTATTCTGTCTACCAGAACGAAGAGACCACCTACCCGTATATCAAGTACCATCTGACAACAGACACGCTTTACATCCATGTATATGTGGAATATCTGTCCTATAAAGAAGTTGATGGGGAGGCTGTCCGGACTGCCCCACCTTCCCAGAAACTAAGTTATGAGGGGAAGGAGCAGGGAAAAACCTACCGGGAGGAATTTATTGACGGCATAACCTATGCTTATAACATACATGTTCAGGGAAACGGGGAGGATTTTGCTCCGGGTGTAAACTTCCAGACAAAACTTGTGCTGCATGAACGGGGAACCGAAACCGTCCATGCCAATCAGCGGTTTCTGGAAGTCCGGATTGGCGGCGTGTGTCCGGACTGCCAGTGGTATAAAACTTATTGGTTCCATGGAAATGAGATGGGGGTTGGCGATACGGGCGTGGAAGGACACCATTTGTATTTGTCCATCAACGAAGAACTGGGTCACCAGGAAATGCCACAGAGTTTTCGAAGTGTTGTCTCTCATGAATTGGGACATGTATTGGGGTTGTGTGATGGATATGGGGTGGAACTGGCAAATGGTGAGATAATAGACAGGATGCGGGAAAATGATGAGACCTGTATACAGATGTCTGCTGATGATTGGAAAAGTATAATGAAAACGAGCAGGGAAAAGATTAAAATGAAAGCCAATGATATAGAAATGATGCTTCTGGCCTATGGGCATAGTGTTAGTGAAAACGAGATAGATGTATCGCAGGCATATCAGGATTACAACTATCAGGGACACTATGAAACCTCGGAGGCTATTATAAATAGAAAGGATGGTTATGTTGAAAATGAAAATCGTAAATAGAAAATGTTATATTATAATGTGTGTTTTTATATTGTTTTGTTCTTTGTTTTATTTTTCAAAGGTTGTAAAGGCCGCAGAGATTTCTTCCGTACCTACCCCTACCAAAGTCCGTCTGCGCAGTTACAAAGCCAAAAGACTGCGGCTAAAATGGGATTCTGTACCAAACGCCAGCGGCTATCAGATTTTCCAATATAAGAAAAAGAAGAAAGCCTATAAAAAGGTGGCAGAAGTGGAGGCAGACCGGACTTCCTGGCTGAGTCCCAAGACAAAGAAGGTCCAGACCTATAAAATCCGTGCCTATCAAATCTTAAATGGAACGAAAACCGTAAGTGATTTTAGTTATGAGGTGTGGGCAATTTCCTATAATAAAAAGAAAGCAAAAAAGGTCAATGCGGGAGTGGTGCGGGCCAAGCA
>JAFLTB010000021.1:0-26553 GCA_022510605.1 Lachnospiraceae bacterium | reverse complement strand
ACTATGCGGAGGATTTGCAGGCAATAGCGGAATATTTTGAACTCTATAATGAAACCCATCCAAAGCAGATAGGATATATTTGTATGACGGAAGACAGACTGGGCTTGGATGTTTCAGAAAACATTGTATCATATGCAGAGGTTCAGGAAAATTTGCTGAGGCTTTTGGATGATTATCCAGGTAATATGAGAATATATGTATACGATTCAAGTGTCTTTTTCAGTTTATCTGATAATATGTATTGCAATGAGTTAATGTATTCATTTACTGGACCTAGAATAGAATTTGAAGAAAGTCCAACTTACTTTAGCGTGGCAACCAGATGGATGTACAAATTCTACCGCTATGCGTAAAGCACACATAAGTATGCCAATGAAAAAAGAAATATGAATATCCATTTTATCTATTGATATATTTTCAGGAAAGAAGTAAGATAGAAAGCAGTAGGGATTGTGGTAGTTTTAATGTAACAATTTTAATGCTGTAAAAGGAAGTGTTTGTAATGAAAACTGGAATTTTTTATCACAAAAGAACAGGTGAGCCTGTTCAAATCATTGCACGCGCACAGACAAAACCCACCTTTCAGGAGGTAATCTGCTATCAGGAGTTGACGAAGCCATACGAGCATTTTGTTATGGAAAAGAGACAGTTTTTTTCAGAGTATGTGAAAGAATTTGCAGAGCTGCCCCTGCAGGAGCAAAAGCAGCTTCCCAAACGGGAGGACCTGCCGGACAAGCAGCCACGGATTTCCAAAGGAGAGGTAGCATCGGAGCCAGAGGAGGAGACAGAGGAACAGGCGGAGGAACAGGAGCCGGAAGTACAGGACCCGAAGGTACAGAGCCTGATTGCCTTTTTTGATGCTGACACATATCGGGAAAAAAAGAAACTGTTCGAGGATATGAAGGGCAGTCTGGATGAACATATGCTGAATAACATTGCGGTGAGTCTGGATTTATCCATTGAAGACAGCACCCGGGGTTATTCGCTGATCTTGTCCGAGCTGGAAATACGAAGCCGGTATGAGGACGACAGGAGAAAAAGAAATTGAAAAATTACCGTTTACACATTCAATATGACGGCACCCGGTATCGGGGATGGCAGAGACAGGGTGTGGCGGCAGAGGACACGATACAGGGTCGGCTGGAAGCAGTGCTTGCCAGACTGACCGGGGAGGATGTAGAAATTCATGGCGCCGGGCGCACCGATGCCGGCGTTCATGCCAGGTGTCAGGTGGCCCATGTGAGACTGGAAAAGGATTGGGAGCCGGCGGCTCTCCTTTTGAAGTTCAATGAATATCTGCCAGAGGATATACGAATACTGGGGATAAAACAGGCCGGGGAGCGGTTTCACAGCCGATTAAACGCCACGGGGAAGGTATATGAATACCATATGCTGAAAAAGAACTGCTATGATGTATTTGCCCGGAAATACAGCTGGCAGATGGAAAAGGATTTGGATACAGAGCGTATGAGGCAGGCGGCGCAGTTTTTGATTGGCAGTCATGATTTCCGGGGATTTTGTACCAAAGCCTCCAAGAAAAAATCCACCCTGCGGCGGCTGGATGCCATTGACATCCGGGAGACGGAGCGGGATATTTTTCTGCGGTTTGAGGGAAATGGTTTTCTCTACAATATGGTTCGGATTCTCACCGGGACACTGGTGGAAATCGGTGCTGGGGAACGGGAGGCAGACAGCATTCTGGAAATTCTGGATACGGGAGAAAGAAAACGGGCGGGGGAGACGGCGCCGGCTAAGGGCCTGACCCTGCTTTCTGTGCGGTATGATTAACTGGCATAATGATGCCAGGTTGAACAGGGTTTAAATTGGCGTCTTCATGCCAATAGGAGGAAATACATGAGAAGGATGGAATTTAAAATGGAGCGGGAAAACCTGGTAAAAGAAGGGGATGAGGTTACCATTACCGAAGGGGTTTTGCCCAGCGCCTATTATTATGTGATTTATCCCGCAGTGGCCATGTCCGGGAACTACACCTTCCGGGAGAGGCTGAAGTCAGACCACGGAATTGTCCGGGAAATTAAGGAAAATGAAAAAGGCTTTTACGTGGTAGTGGAGTTTGACGAGGACGAGCCGGAGCTGCCGGGTGGACAGGCCGGGAGCATAAAGTAGAAAGGAAAGAATAGAATCATGGAACGAAAAAATGTATGGAAAGAGTATACCAAAAAGGAATTAAAGGAATTGGAGAAGCTGAATAAGCAGTATCGGGAATTTTTAGATGCCGGCAAGACGGAGCGGGAGTGTGCTGCCCTGGCAGTGAAAATGGCAGAAGAGGCCGGTTACCGCAATCTGGCAGATGTGGTGGCAAGCGGAGCCACACTCCGGCCAGGGGATAAGGTGTATTCTGTCAATATGAAGAAATTCATTTCCCTGTTTCAACTGGGACGGCAGCCTATGGAGAAAGGCATGGCTATTCTGGGAGCCCACATTGACTCCCCCCGGATGGACATTAAGCAGAATCCCCTGTATGAGGACACGGAGCTGGCCTATCTGGACACCCATTATTATGGAGGAATCAAGAAATATCAATGGGTTACTCTGCCCCTTGCCATTCATGGTGTGATTGTGAAAAAAGACGGCACAGTAGTGGAGGTTTGCATTGGAGAGAAGGAAAATGACCCGGTATTCTGCGTCACGGACCTGTTAATTCATCTGGCCCATGAGAGAATGGATAAAAAGGCGGATAAGGTAATCGAGGGGGAGGCGTTAGACATTCTCTTTGCCAGCCGGCCCTTAAAGGGAGAGGAAAAGGATGCAGTAAGCAAAAATGTTCTTGCCATTCTGGAGGAAAAGTATGATGTGGAAGAGGAGGATTTCCTCTCCGCAGAATTGGAGGTAGTACCGGCAGGGCGGGCCAGGGAGTCCGGCATTGATGCCAGCATGATTATGGGCTATGGCCAGGACGACAGAGTATGTGCCTTTACCTCCCTGCTTGCCATGCTGGAGGTGGAGGCTCCCGAGTATACTACCTGCTGTCTTTTGGTGGACAAAGAAGAAATTGGAAGCGTGGGAGCCACGGGAATGCGCTCTCATGTCTTTGAAAACACAGTGGCAGAGGTGCTGAACTGTATGGGACAGTATTCCGAACTGGCTCTCCGCCGGTGTCTGGCAAACTCCAAAATGCTCTCCTCAGATGTCAGCGCCGCCTTTGACCCTGCCTATGCTTCGGCCTATGAGAAAAAGAACGCTGCCTACTTTGGACGGGGTATGGTCTTCAATAAATTTACCGGCTCCCGGGGAAAATCGGGAAGTAATGATGCCAATGCCGAATTTATGGCACAGATTCGTGGTATATTACAAGAATCCAAGGTGGCATATCAGACAGCAGAACTTGGAAAGGTAGATGTGGGCGGCGGTGGAACCATTGCCTATATCATGGCACTGTACGGTATGGATGTCATTGACTGTGGCGTGGCGGTTCTGAATATGCACGCACCATGGGAAATTACCAGCAAAGCGGATGTATATGAGACGAAAAAAGGCTATGTGGTCTTTTTGGAAAAAATCTTTGGCTGACATTTAGCACGCTGGCATGAGACTACAAATTGGCATCGTTCTGGAGGAAGGATGATACGAATGGCGTACAAAAGCAGGATGAAAATACTTTGGATAGGACTGTTTTTGCTGGCATGTGGATGGCTGCTTGCGCCGGCCGCGGTGTCGAAGGGGGCAGCAGTGCAGAAGGATGTGGAGTATTTTGCCCAACTGGAAAAGGTCATGACAGCCAATTCCACGAAGAAAATTCAGTATCAGCGTGGGAAGCGGTACACAAAGAAGAACAGCCAATGGAAGAAGGCGGCGGTACTCCCCCTTACCAGCGCCAAAGTGACATTTCCTAAGAAGGGATGGTACACCGCCCGGATTACAATGACTTCGGGAAAGAAAAAGCTTCTCCATATCAAAGTAAAGAAAAAGACCTATCCCATTGCTGCCAACCAGCCGATAGTCCCAAAGGCAGGGTACTACTATCTGATACCAAAAACCAATACGGCACAGGCGGTAGAGGTGCAGGACTCCTCCTGCCGGGCAGGGGACAATGTGTCGGTATATAACCGGGGCACGGCGGCAGGCCAGGTATGGCAGCTGGAGCCGGCGGGCAAAAAGCGGTTCCGGTTAAAAAATGCCAACAGCGGTCTGTATCTGGGGCTGGCAGACGCCACGGAGAAAGAAACCAATGCAATACAGAAGCAGTATCAGGCGGGGGACGCCGGCCTGCTCTTCAAGGCGTTCAAAACGGGAAGCGGATATTATATAAAATGCGTGGGAAACGGCCAGTATCTGCACACCGAGGGCACGAATATTGAGAGCAGGAAGAGGGGGAACAACAAGGCATGGAAATATAAGCTGACCCAGACCACCCAGCCGGAATCCCGAATGACTGTATCTGGCGCCACCTATCCCACCTCTTTGCTGGCGGGTTCTGCCTTTGTATTAAAAGGGGTGATAGCCTCTCGTTATACCATGACTTCATTGACAGCCGCCGTGATAAACGCAAACAGTCAGACCGTGCTGACAAAGACAGTGGTGCCAAACTCCTGTTCTTACGACTTAGCAGGGGTGGATGCGGCCATTACCTTTGGCAAACTGGCAGTGGGAAGTTATACCTACCGGGTGACAGCCACAGACAGGAAAGGCGGTAATCTCACAGTAATCAACCGGGACTTTACTATATATACTCCGATGGCGGGAAGTGCAAAAACCCTGCTTTATAATACGGCGCTCATTAACCAGATTGGATATCAGTCTACGGGGACAGATTTGGAAAAAAAGGCCTGCGCCTCCTACGCATTGGCATATTGCAATGCCATTTTATATGGCACGGCGCCAAGTCCTCACAGCTACTGGCTGGGAGTGGAGACCGTGGACTGTGTGTGGAGCAAAGGGGGATATACCACCTACGCCCATGCTTCGGAGCAGGCGGTGCTTCAGGCGGCATACGGCCAGATTGTGGAAGGACGGCCCTGCGTTCTACATGTGATAGGAAATACAAGCAGCCAGCACTGGGTTACCATAATCGGATTCAAAAATGTAACCTCTGTCAATGCACTGACTGCCGGCAACTTTATCGCTATTGACCCATGGGATGGGGCGGTTATAACCGTATCGGACAAGTACCGTGTAAAGAACACATACCGGCTGGCCTACAAGAGTTAGTTTTGCCGGTTTTACTGTAAAAAGTTCGTCTGAATGACGATGGACAGGAACGGAATTCTGGTCTATAATAAAAAGCATATAGAAATATTTTCGGAAAATTATTGACAAAGAATTGATTATGGTATAGTATAAACACATACAGAACATTCGTTCGGAAAATCAGGAGGATATTTCAATGGAAAAAGATCAGAATAAGATAAAAGCACTGGAAGCAGCCATTGCCCAGATTGAAAAGGCCTACGGACAGGGAGCGGTTATGAAGTTAGGAGACACCGCCCACATGCAGGTGGAGACTGTACCCACCGGCTCCCTCAGCCTGGATTTGGCTCTGGGGGTAGGCGGTATTCCCAAGGGACGTATTGTGGAGATATACGGTCCGGAGTCCAGTGGTAAGACCACCGTTGCTCTGCACATGGTGGCAGAGGTACAGAAGCAGGGAGGGATTGCCGGCTTCATTGATGCCGAGCATGCCTTGGACCCGGTATATGCCAAGCACATTGGCGTAAATATCGATGAATTATATATTTCCCAGCCGGACAGCGGGGAGCAGGCCATGGAGATTACCGAGACGATGGTACGTTCCGGCGCCATTGATATAGTGATTGTGGACTCTGTGGCGGCTCTGGTGCCGAAGGCAGAGATTGACGGCGAGATGGGGGATTCCCATGTGGGTCTGCAGGCCAGGCTCATGAGTCAGGCACTCCGCAAATTAACCAGTGTTATTAATAAATCCAATTGCACCGTTATCTTTATCAATCAGCTCCGTGAGAAAATCGGTGTGATGTTTGGCAACCCGGAGACTACCACGGGTGGACGGGCGTTGAAGTTTTATTCTTCCGTTCGTATGGATGTGCGGAGAATTGAGACCTTACAGCAGGCCGGTGAGAAGATTGGTAACCGGGTACGGGTCAAGGTTGTGAAGAATAAAGTGGCTCCGCCTTTCCAGGAGGCTGAATTTGACATTATGTTTGGCAAGGGGATTTCCAGGGAGGGGGATGTGTTAGACCTGGCGGCCAAATATGATATTATAGTAAAAAGCGGTGCATGGTATTCCTATAAGGGGGAGCGCATTGGCCAGGGCCGGGAAAATGCCAAGAAGTATCTGGCAGAGCACCCGGAAGTGTTTGAGGAAGCAGAGCAGGCAGTCAGAGAAAAGTGCATGACGAGTCTGGCAGAGGAGCCGGAGGCGGAAGCATCGAAACCATCGGCTAAAGCCAGTGGAAAAGAGGCATAAAGAGGATTATGTGTGGAGCGAAGAAAGAAGAATCCTCTGCATTCTCCCAGGCCAGTGAGGAGGAGAAAAAGGCGGCATCGAAAGCCATGAACCTTTTGCTGCAGCAGGACCGGACGGAACAGGAACTGCGGGAGCGTCTTTACCGGGCAGGATTTTCTGAGAAAGCCGCCGGATTTGCCATGGATTATGTTATGAGTTTTGGCTATATTGATGACCTGCGCTATGCCAGAACTTATCTGTCCTGTCATAAGGACAGCCGGAGCCGGAAGGAACTTCGCTATAAACTGATAAACAAGGGAATCTCCCCGGAGATACTGGAAGAGGCATTTTTGCAGGAATATGGAGAGAGCGATGAACAGGCGGCTCTTTTCCATATGCTTCAGAAACGTCTGCGGGGGGCCAGACTATCCGATATGGATTATGATACAAAAAATAAAGTTACGGCTTATCTGGCCCGTAAGGGATACGCCCTTCCTGCCATTCGTTCCGTTATGCGGGAGTGGGAGCAAAAGGAGTCAGAGGAATCCGTATAGAACAGGAGAATACCTGGATGAAACCATCGCCTCAGTGCCCGGAGAAGATTCGGGAGGGACAATTGTATGACTGCTTGATTTTGCAGGCGAAAAGAAGGGGAGAAGAGGAGGAAATCTGCTCTATCTGCCCGGCTTTTTGTGAGGCACAACGACATTGTCCCGAATTACAGAAGGCCTTTGAGTTTACGGCCAGAGCCCACCAGGGACAGGTTCGCAAAGGGACGGACATTCCCTATCTGATACATCTGATCCGCACCTGGGATTATGTCCGTCAGATGAGCAGTGACATAAAAGAACAGATGGCGGCCCTTCTACATGATGTGCTGGAGGATACCCCCGTGACAGAGGCAGAGCTTTGCAGGCAGTTTGGCAGGGATATTACCCGCCTGGTGGTAGAGGAGACGGTGAATAAGCGGGAGGGCCTTCCGCCGGGGGAAAGTTGGCGGCTCCGCAAGCAGGAGACCATTACAAGACTGCGGGAAAAGGCCGGGAAACTGGAGGAACAGGCTGTGATGCATGTTGCCTTTGGGGACAAGCTGGCCAATCTGTATTCCATGATGTATGAATACCGGCGTGTGGGCGATGTGCTGTGGCAGAAATTCAATCAGAAGGACAAGGCTATGCACGCATGGTATTACGGCGAGATGGGGAAGATATTTGGCAGCTGCTTTACTGGCCGGGAAGCCGGTCTGGTGAAAGAATATGAGACATATTACAAGGAGGTTTTTGGAGAAAATGAAATTTCAGTCAGTAAATGAACTGGAGCATTTTTCCTTTGAGGACTCGGGGATACAGGAATTGCAGGTAGAGCAGGGACAGATAACCTTTACCTTTGATGGGGCGTTGGTAAAAGCAAAAAATTCCCAGAACAGCCGGTATCAGGACATGTACTGTGGAACCCTTGTGTTACAGCTGGAACAGGTTCAGATTGCCCGGATTGTCAAAGAAGGATTGAGATACTATGACGCAGAGGGACGGCTGCTGCGGGAGGTGCCGGATGAAGATGTGCCTGTGACGGAGGCAGAACCGGTGCTTGCCCGGTGTGCCAAAGGCAAAGTCTTTACCACAGTGGAGGACACGGTGGAGAAGGGATATGCCTGGGAGTTTGGCATCGATGTGCCGCAGGAGGACGACGAAGAAGAGGTGGACACCTTCTGGCTGTGTCTGGTGTTTGAGTCCTCCAAAGCCATGTGGGAAAAATATTGCAGTCCGTCAGAAAGCTGACAGGGTATAGATACAGAAGCGTTCCCGGCGGTCGGAGCGTATGTCGTCACTGGCGGCGATTTCCGCTTTCAGATGAAAGGATGTGTGTCGTTCCAGATAGAAGAGAAGGTCATCCTCCGGGTAATAAATAAGAAGCGTAATTTCCCGGAGCGCCTCCTGCCAGGAAAGAAGAATCTGCTGGAGAACCCGGCGAAATATATTCAGGGAAAAAGGATTAAAAAAATAGAATAAAGTTTCTTCTTTGGAGACTGCATACTCCTCTGCCTTTTTATGGACGAAGGAGATGTGGTCTCTGTTTCCGTTATAGTTCTGGAGGTTTTCCAGAGCTCTCTTGTAGTAATGCTCTGACATCTCCACACCCACCGAGCGGAGGCCAAACCGATGCTCCAGATAAAAATTCAGTCGTCCCAGACCACAGCCAAAGTCCACGGCCACATCGGAGGAAGAGGGGATATACACATTAAAAAGACGCTCCAGTACCTCATAGGGTGTGGGCTCATAGCGGTGAAAATGATAGGTGTCTTTTCCGTCTGTCTGTATTTCTTCCGTCTGGATGTGTAACAGTTTATCGTCCATAGGGCTCCTCTTTTCTGTTTAGTATCTTATACTATAGTAACTTTCGAGTAAAATGTCAATGTGCAAAAACTCCCTGAGTTGCCCTATTTGTGACATGAATTTTTCATTTTTCCGACAAAAGTAACTGCTACAGTAGTAATGTAACAAAAAAGTAAAATACGGTAGCGCGATGGTGCCATCGTACTGACAGCAAAAAGGGAGCACGACGCCGTCGTGCTAGTAGTAGAAAGTGAGGAGAGACAATGAAGAGAACCAACAGAAACAAAAATGCCAAAAAAGGAATTGCCCTTTGTCTGGCGCTGGCACTGACGGTAGCCGGTCTGACAGAATGGGGCGGCAGGGCTGAGGCCGCAGCCGGCGAAAATACAGGGCAGACCACAGACGGGACAGTTTCGGAGGGAGCCGTGTCAGGAGGAGTCGTAACCGGAAGTGCGGCAGGTACAGCTACTCCATCTGCCTCACCTACTATAGATGTATCGGCGTATAAGCCGGCCACGCCTGTAGTCAGTGTGCGGGGTGGCTCCAAGCGGGTACGGATAACCTGGGGAAAAATAAGCGGTGCGGATGGTTATTATATCTATTCCCGGCCATCCACTTCGGCGTCCTTTACACGGACGGCCACCATTGCCGATGGCAGTACGGTGGAGTATGTGAAGAAATCCCTGACTCAGAACACGACATATTATTTCCGTGTCTCTGCGTATAAAAAGGTAGGTACAGAGATAGTAGAAAGTGGTTTATCCACGGCGGCAGCGGCAAAAACCGCTTCGGTGGCTAAGACATCCAAGGTGGCAAAGAAGTATAAAGGAAAATCTTTGTTTACCAGTTCGCCGGCATATAAGACCTATAAGAAAATGAAAAGCAAAATGAATTACAGCAAGAGTTTTGCCATTCCGGGTATGAAAAATACCAATGTAGCAGGCTTTGGCTGCACCACCATGATTCCACAGGCCATCTGCCATGCGGGAAGTTATCTGTTAATATCCGCTTACGATGATAAGGGTGTGGATTACTCGGTGATTTATGTAGTCAGCAAATCCTCGAAATCCTATGTCACCACCATTGTTCTGCCAAACAAGGCAAAGGTGGGCGGTATGGCCTACGACGGCACAAACGTATGGATTTCCAAGGGAAGTTCCGTGGCAAGTTTCCCATATTCGGTGATTACCGATGCTGTGAATGCCGGAACTGCCTTTACAGAGCTGACGGATTATCAGACTACCTGCAAAGTCAATACCACGGCTGCCTATATGGGGTATTACAATGATACGCTTTGGGTAGGAGCCTTCAGCCAGAGTAAATCCGATATGTATGGCTACCGCATTACCAATAAAGAAACAAAGCCGGCATTGAGCCAGGCCTACACCATGCAGGTTCCATCTAAGACCCAGGGAATTACCTTTAACACAGACGGTACACTGATTTTAACCAGAAGTTATCGGGTAAAGAAAGTGAAGAGTGGATATATTTCACAGATTCGCACCTATATGCCAGTCTATGCAAACGCAGGCACCAGTGGCAAGGTATTGAAAAACAGTGTTCTGGCAACGACAAAAATGCCGCCAAAAGTGGAGGGAGTTGCGGTTTATGGAACCTACACCTACACCCTGTTTTCCTCCAGTTACTATAGCAGCTGTAAATATCCGGTAGACCGTGTGATTGCCCTGAAGACAAGCAAACTGGTCTAGCACGATGGCGTTAAGTGATAGGAACAATAAGAAAAGAAACAGCCAGGGAAAGGACAATAAAAACTGCCGCCAGTAACAGAATCGGAACTGCTTTGCGTGCGATACTTAACGAAACGTTATTCTCTTTCATAAAGGAATGACGCTTGGCGGCAAAACACGCACAATGAATGAAAAAAATCACGGCAAACAGACACATGGTAGGCAGGATGTTCTTTGCAAAGAAGAAGGAGAGTAACACCCACTCAAATGCCAATATAGTGCCCTGAAATGGAATAGTCAGCGTATAAGGAATTCCGGCTGCATCCAGGGCATTCTCCGGTTTGTGAGTTTTGGCATGTTCCACATCTTCCTGCAGCTCCTGTATACTGTCATATTGTTCTTCCGGGCTTTTCTCTATGCACCTGCGGATGATGGTTTCAAACCGCCCTCTGTAGGTGCATTTTCTGTTTTTGGGCGGTTTGCCGGTAAGCATCTCATGAAAAATCCCCCCAAGAAACTCCAGCATATGATGAAGAGGTTTCGGTTTTTTGGGCGTGCCGGGAACAAAGTCTAACAGCCGGATGGCTCCGGAGCGGGTGATAAAAATATTGCTTGGTCTCAAATCGTAGTGAATAATGGGAGGCTCAAACTGTAAAAGGATGTCAATGGCCTCGCAGAGCTTGTCCATAATGTCACAGGCTTCCTTCTCAGAAAAGACAATGCCCTGTGCGCGGTTTTGCTCCATCCGCTCTGCCAGGGTCTGGCCTTCTAAATATTCCTCCACCACCAGGGTGCTTTCATCAAAATATTTCACGTTGTATATGTGGGGCCACTCACTATAGTCCAGCTGCTGAAGCCGGGTATACAGCGCCTTTACATTTTTTTTGCGGTACATTTTCAAAATGCCGTCAGGGACTCCCTTCTCCGCCATGCACTTTACCTTGTAGACAACGGTATGGTCGTTGCTGGAAATGGGCTGTCCCACCGGGACATACTGCTTTGTCACGAACAATTCTTTCTCAGAAGCCATAGATTATCCTCCCTTCCTGTGGATAGTTTTATTATACACCGAAGAGGGAAGTTTTTCCATAGCAACTTGTTGCATTAGCGACTTGTTGCATTAGCAACTTGCTGTATTAGCGGCTTGCTGCATTAGCGACTTGTCACAAAAGGCACTGCTTGCAGGTAAATATATGGTGATTCTTATTGATTTTTAGTGAATATTGTTATATTATATTTAAGGTGTGTTAAAAAATCTGGGAACCTTTTGGCATTTAAAAGAATCTATATATATAGGGGAGTATGGGGGTAATTTTAGGTAGTTCACCAATGATTAAATACTATAATGAAATTAAGAGGTGACATCATTGAGAAATTCGGTATTATGTTATCTGGAGGATACGGCAAAAAAGTTCCCTGACAAAATTGCTTTTGCGGATGAGGGTACAGCACTTTCATTCCGGGAGTTTCAAAAGAGGGCAATGCGGGTTGGAACCTGTCTGGCGAAGCGGGGGATGTTTCGTAAACCGGTAATTGTCTATATGAAGAAATCACCGGATCTTCTTGCCGCCTTTTTTGGTGTGGTGTATAGCGGATGCTTTTATGTGCCGATTGATGAAGAGATGCCAAAGAGAAGAATTGAACTGATTCTGCAAAATACGCAGGCAGAAATTCTAATCTGTGATGAAGAGATGAGAGCAGAGGCAGAAAGCCTTTCCTTTGAAGGAAATGTACTTTTGTATACAGAATGTCAAAAGACAGAGGTGGATGAAAAACTTCTTGCCGGGATTCGGAGCCGGGTTCTGGATGTGGACCCGGTTTATATTTTTTATACGTCTGGCTCCACCGGAATTCCCAAAGGAGTTGTGGGCTGTCACCGGGGCATTATTGATTACACAGAGCAGTTGTCGGAGGTTCTGGGATTTGACGAGACCTGCGTATTTGCCAATCAGACGCCCTTATACTGGGATGCCAGCATGAAGGAAGTGTATGCCACCTTAAAACACGGGGCCACAACTTATCTGGTGCCTAAAAGTTTATTCATGTTTCCGGTAAAGCTGGTGGAATATTTAAATCGATACCAGGTGAATACAATCTGCTGGGTGGTATCGGCGCTGACCATGATTTCAGCCTTTGGAACCTTTGAGATTGTCCAGCCGGAATATCTTAAACTGGTGGCCTTCTGTGGTGAGGTATTTCCGGTGAAGCAGTTTAATATATGGAAGAAACAGCTGCCGGATGCAGAGTTTTACAATTTATATGGACCGACAGAGACGACAGGAGTCAGCACCTATTATCATGCCAACCGGCTCTTTGGAGAGAATGAGGTAATTCCCATCGGCAGAGCCTTTGCCAATACCCAGATTCTTTTGCTGGATGAAGCGGGGCAGAAGGTGCAGGATGGTGAGGCGGGAGAGATTTGTATCCGGGGAAGCGGTGTGACACTGGGATATTATCATGATATGGACAAGACCAGACAGGTATTTGTCCAGAATCCGGAAAACCCCTATTACATAGATTTAATGTACCGCACCGGAGATTTGGCCAGGAAAGACGAAGAGGGAAATTTTGTCTTTGTCTCCAGACAGGACCACCAGATTAAGCATATGGGCCACCGCATTGAACTGGGAGAAATTGAGGCAGATGTGGGGCTGGTGGAAGGTGTGAATGTATGCTGCTGCATTTATGCAAAGGAAAAGAATAAGATTGTTCTTTTTTATGTGGGGGACTTGAGTAAAGCGGCATTGACAAGAGAATTAAAGGCCAGACTGCCGCGCTATATGCTTCCCAATGCAATCTTTCAGTTGGAAGATATGCCCCTTACAATTAATGGAAAAATGGACCGGATGCGGCTGCAGGAGATATACAAAGATTCGGTTTCCAGAAAAAAATAATAACTTTTACCCAAAAGGAAGGAAGAGGAAAAATGGAAAGCACAGAAATTAGAGAGGCAATTGTGACTATCTTGCAGGAACTTCACGAGGATATTGATTTTGAGCAGGAGGAAAGGCTGGTGGATGACAAAATCCTGGATTCCTTTGATCTTGTTACTCTGGTGGCAGAACTGGGGGAGGAATTTGATGTAGAGATTACGGCAAAGGATTTTGTGGAAGAAAACTTCAACTCCGTGGAGCGCCTGACCAAAATGATTGTGCGTCTCATGGAAGAGTAATCAAGTAAGGAGCAAAAACGTGTTTGTATCATATTCATTTATACTATTTTTGCTGATTTTGTTTCTCCTGTATTATCTGATTCCCAAAGGTGGTCAGTGGATGTTTTTGCTGGCAGCCAGCCTGATGTTTTATGGGGCGGCAGACATGCGCTATCTGGCGTTTTTGCTGGTGACGTCTCTGACCGTTTACGGGGCGGCAAGGTGGATGGAATCCTATGACCGAAAGCGGCAGCAATATGATGAGGAAATCAAGTGTGGTGCAGTTCCGGCTCCATCCCGGGAAGAAAAGAAGGCTGCACACCGGGCCTTTTCCAGAAAGAAAAAAAGGGTCATGCTGTTGTGCCTGTTTGTCAATCTGGGCATCCTGGCAGTGGCAAAATATACCAATTTTATTCTGCAGAATTTGAATTTCATGTTGGAAAATACAGGCCACGAACCTTTTTCACCAGTGAATCTCATTGTTCCGCTGGGTATTTCCTTTTATACATTTCAGGCAGTGGGATACCTGTTGGATGTGTACTGGGAGAAGGGCAGTGTACAGAAAAATTATTTTCGTTTTCTGTTGTTTATCTCTTTCTTTCCACAACTGGTGCAGGGTCCTATCAGCCGCTATAATGATTTGTCAGAAACGTTGTACCAGAAACATGAATTTGATGGAAGGCAGATTCGGTTTGGACTGGAGCGGATTCTATGGGGGTATTTTAAGAAACTGGTAATTGCAGACCGCATTGGTGCGGCGGTGTCAATTCTGGCAGAATCCCCCAAATATTATACAGGTGTTTATGTACTGATAAGTATGCTGTTTTATGCAGTACAGCTGTATGCCGATTTCACAGGCGGAATCGATATTACCATTGGAATTGCCCAGGTATTGGGTATACGGGTGAAGGAAAACTTTATCCGCCCCTTTTTTTCCAAAAGCATTGCAGAATACTGGCGCAGATGGCATATTTCCATGGGAACCTGGTTTAAGGATTATGTTTTTTATCCCTGTGGAATCAGTCGTCCGGTAAAGAAAATTACCACCTTTTGCAAAAAGCATTTTGGCATGGCAGTGGCCCGTCGGAGTGCGGTGTATATATCCTCTGTTCTTGTCTGGCTGGCAACGGGTATTTGGCATGGGGCAGAATGGCGGTTTGTTATCTGGGGACTGCTGAACGGTGTAATTATTCTGCTTTCCGAGGAATGTGAGCCGTTGTACCAAAAGTTTCACAGACGGTTTCCCGGGCTTACTGTTACCGTATTTTATCGCAGCTTCCAGGTGATTCGGACCTTTTTTCTGATGAGCTGTCTTCGTCTGTTTGACATTTATGGAAGTGTACGGGGCACGTTCAGGCAGTTTATCAGCCTGTTTACCCAGTTTGGCAAACGGGCAGTGACGAAGGAAGAACTGCTGGGACTGGGACTTTCCCTTGCTGATTATGTAATTCTTGGGATTGGCGTGCTCATTTTATTCGCAGTAAGTATGGGTGGCCGAAGGGGCAGTGTCAGGGAAAAGATTGCCGGGAAGCCATATGTTTTGCGGTATATGGTGTTTGTGGGACTGTTTTTAAGTGTGATTCTTTTTGGAACCTATGGACAGGGCTATGACGTACAGCAGTTTATCTATAATCAGTTTTAAAAATAAAGAGGTGTGACATGCAATCACAAAATAAATTTCGTACTGCGAAAAAGGCGGCGGTAGTTCTGGTCTCTTTGATGGTACTGCTTGTGATTCTGGCAGGACTGCAGCGTCTGGTACAGCCCAAGTATGCCGGAGATATGCCGGAAGGAAATTTTACAGCAGAATATTATGAAGAGACAGCGGACCACGACGTACTGCTGATTGGCGACTGCGAGGTATATGAAAATATTGATCCGATTTATCTGTGGAAAAATTACGGAATTACCAGTTACATCCGGGGAAATGCACAGCAGCTGGCATGGCAGTCCTATTATATGTTAGAGGATGCTCTGCGGTATGAAACTCCAAAAGTCGTAATATATAATGTACAGGCGCTGACTTACGGCGAGCCACAGCGGGAGGAGTACAACCGCATGGCACTGGATGGAATGCGATGGTCCATGACAAAGTATAATGCAATCCAAAGCTCCCGGTGTGAGGGAGAGAAAATGCTTGACTATATTTTTCCACTCCTGCGGTACCACAGCCGGATTCTGGATTTGTCCAAGGAGGATTTGGAGTATTTCTGGAGCCGAAGAAAAAGCACCCATAATGGCTATTACATGAGAATTGATGTATTGCCAGTCAGTGAATCGGATGTGGCAGATCCCTCATGGCTTTTGGGGGAGGAAGAGGAAACGGAAGAAATTGACGACCCCTGGGCGGATATAGCCGGTGCCGAGGAGGAATCGGAACCTGTGACGGAGAGGGAGCAGGGAGAACCCTTTGGGCATCTCCCTATGGAATATCTGGACAGAATCCGGGAGCTTTGCGCGGAAAATAAAATCCAGCTGGTTTTGATGAAAGCACCCAGCCTGGCGCCGGTCTGGTACGAATCCGATGAGGAACAGGTGGTGGAATATGCGAAGAACTATCAGCTTCCCTATATCAACTTCTACGAACATTTAGACGAGACGGGAATTGATTATGAGACAGACACCTATGACGGCGGACTTCATATGAATTTAAGCGGCGCAGATAAGTTATCAGAATATCTGGGCAGGGTGCTGGCAGAGGAGTATGGGCTTGCAGACCACAGGAAAGACCCGGCTTATGCCGAAATATATAGAGAAAAAGAAAAATTTTATGAGGAAATGATACAGGCCCAGCAGAAGGAATTGGACATGTATGGAGAGATTCGAAGTTTTTAATTATAACTAATATAAAATTTTTTATCAGGAGGTACTGAACATGAGACAAGGAAAAAGGATACTGGCGTTTATTTTACTTTTGGCACTGGCGGCAGGGCAGTTTGCCGGGCTGTCTGCTCAGGCGAAATCCCAGGGTTATAAGTTTACCTACAAAAGTGTGACAGTGTATATGGGCGGACCAGCTAAGAAGTTAATTAAAAAAGCGGGAAAACCAAAGAGTGTGAAAACTGCAAAAAGCTGTGCCTATGACGGAAAGGACCGCACCTACAAATATAAAGATTTCATTTTATACACGTATTCCAATACGGATAATGGTCCGGAGTATGTCTGTGGAATCACGTTTTTAACGAAGAAGGTGTCCACGAAAGAGGGAATTAAAATCGGCAGTCCTTACAGCCAGGTCAGAAAGAAATATGGCACGAAAAAAGATTATCTGGGTGTATATACGTACAAAAAGGGAACGTCGAAGCTCCAGTTTGAAGTGACGGATGATGTGGTGACAAATATCCGGTATGTTAAGGCATAAAGGTATGTTTCGCAGTTTTTTCGAAACGGAGGTTTGGTTGAGAATGAAAAAACGAAAAATGGTTGCATGGATGCTGACAGGGGCAGTACTCTTCAGTACCACACTGGCCGCCCCGGGTATTGCACCAGCCGCTCAGGCAAAGACGGTGCAGGCCCAAATATCTGCCCAAAAGGTAAAGGTTGGAGGTCGGATTACGATTAAAGCAAAGACAAAGGATGTCTCCTATGAAAGCAGTAACAGCGTGATTGCCAGTGTGGATGCAAAAGGAGTAGTGACGGGGAAAAAAAAGGGAAAAGTCAAAATTTCTGTCCTCAGAAAAGGATTCAAAACAAAGAAATATACAATTGCGGTTGAAAAGAGGAAACGGAAGCCAGCCTCTCTCCCGGTTACCTTCTCTGAAGTGTCCATTGATAATGAAGTTGTCAACTTCGATATGAGAACACCGACAGGGGAATTGACAGGAGGGGAGCAACACATAAGTTATGTCACCAATCATGCGAAAAAAGGGAAGATCAAACGTATTGTATATTATTACAAGATAACGAAGAGAGTCCCTGTATTTCCTTCTCCGACCAAACAGCCGCCTGAGAACACATCGGAGAGTCCGTCTCCGATATCGCCGGGAGCCGTCACGGCGGAGGGGGCCACGGCAGAACCTGCAGCGACAGAATCCCCGGATTCTTCCAAAAATACGGTGACTTATAAGAATAAAACATTCGAAATAACTGTGACGGCAAAAAATCTTGGGCCAGGGAAAAGGGTAAGGGCAGAACGCACCGGTGAAGGAGCAGAGAATATACGCCCTTTCGACAGTGACTTGACAAAAATTAAATTATATACCGGAAAGGCACTGTATGTATATGATGCCGTCAAAGGCACTTATACGCTTAAATGGGGGACAAAAGATACAAAGGCTCCCGTTATTAAAGGGCTGATAAAGAATAGCAGCAGTACGGGTGACGGTGATATTTACCGGGTTTATTATTCAGACATGAAGAGCCGTTATAATTTCAGCCAGTTTGTAACAGCAGAGGATGACCGGGATGGGGTAGTGAAGGTAAAAGCGGACACCAGTAAGATTAACTGGAAGAAGTCAGGCGTCTATAAACTGTGGCTTACTGCCACGGACCGTGGGGGGAATACAGCAAAGACATGGGCCAGGGTTCAGGTCTATGTCCCTGGCTCAGCAGAATCGGCGGCGGATCAGATTTTGAAATCCATCACAGGGAGCAGCTGGTCAGACGAGAAGAAGGCACGGGCGATTTACAGTTATATTCGGGGGCATTGTTCATATGTGCAGCATTCCTCACATACGCAGTGGCGTGATTCGGCTTTAAAAGGACTGCGCTATCATTCCGGAGACTGCTATACCTATTATGCCATGTCAAGGTTGCTGCTGACCCGGGCGGGAATCCCCAATGTAATGATTAAGCGGTATCCAACCCCAGGGGGACAGCGTCATTTTTGGAATTTGACATATGTGCGGGGCGGGTGGTATCATTATGATACCACACCAAGACAGAGAAATGCGGATTTTTGTTTGTGGACAGATGCCCAGTTATGGAATTATTCAAGTGGATATACGTTTCAGTTTAATCGCAGTGCCTACCCGGCGCGGGCGACAAAAAGGATTTAGTCCATGGAGAGTTCCGAGTTGTTGAATAAAAATAAGGATATGAGACTACTATGAGAAAAAAATTATGTATAGTGTCGTGTATAGTATTGGGAGTTTTCCTGCTTGGACTGTGCGGTTTTGTGGTTGGACAGAACCTGTACTACGGGAACCGCTGGTATCCGGGAACAACGCTTAGTGGAATCGAAGTTGGCGGATATACGCTGGAGGAGTCCGAAAAGAAATTGCAGGAATATTTTCAGAACTATACCCTGACGGTGACAGGAAGGGAAAATGGAAGCCTGATTATTTCCAAAGATGATATTGAATATGCGGTAACACCGGATGATGAATGGGAGAAAGCCTTTCAGACACAGCATGAAAGGCTGCTGTTTCCCTTTGCAAAGCCGGAAAGTCCAGAGGTGAGTTATGATGCTTCCTATAGTGAAGGAACGCTGGATGAACTGGTCAGCCAGTCAGTGCTGGTGCAGGGGAATGAGGATTATGCCATACAGGAGCCTGTTTCCGCCCATGCCGAATATGACACATCCAGCAGCCAGTATGTATGCGTGAAAGAAATTATGGGAAATACCATTCGGACGCCGGTTCTTTTGGAGTATATAAAAACTGCATTACAACAGGGAGAGCCGAATCTGGATCTCAATGATGCAGAGAGTTATCCGGATGTATATGAAGTGCCGGAGATCACCTCGGAGGATCCGGAGCTGGGGAGCCAGATTGATGCCTGCAATAATGCGGCCCTGCGGTTTATTGTCTGGAGGTTTAGCAAGGAACTGACAGAGACGATTACACCCAAAAAGATTGCGGGCTGGATTACATACAAGAACAAAAAGATTCACTATGATGAAAACGCCATGGAAAAATGGGTGGCTCAGTTTTGCAAAAAATACTGCACCGTGGGCAAGACACGGAAAATCAAGTCACACACGGGAAAAAAAGTTACGGTGTATGGAGGTGATTATGGATGGCAGATCAGCACGGTAGAAACACTGAAGCAGTTGAAAAAGGCACTGAAGCAGAAAATTGATATGGAAAAGACCGGGGAATATATGCAAAATCCTGATTCGGAAACCAAAAAGGCACTGACCATTTCAAATAAGCCGGCTTATCTGACTACTGCTTATAAACTGGATTTTGATGGGGAAATTAATGACTGGGATCCGAAAAATTATGTTGAGGTTTCTCTGAAAGAACAAATGGTATATGTTTTCCGAAAGGGAAAGGTTGCTTATTCCTGCAAATGTATATCCGGACTTCCCGTGGAGGACCGGGAAACGAAAAAGGGTGCCTATTACATAAAAGAGCATCGGACAGATTATACCATGGTGGGAGAAGATTATGAGACCTTTGTAAAGTACTGGGTCCGCATTACCTGGACGGGAACGGGATTTCATCCGGCCAACTGGCAGCCCTGGAGCCGTTGGTCAAAAACCCTGTATCAGACAAAGGGTTCTCATGGCTGTCTGAATTTAACTCCACAGGATGCAGAAAAGCTTTACTATATGCTGAAATACAGAGAGGCTGTATTTATTTATTGATGTAAAATAATACAGGAATTTGCATAGCACGATGCTGACACTTTAAACGGGAGGCTTTTATGATATTACGATACCCGTCCTATTATGAGGATTTTCACTGTATAGCAGGAGCCTGTGAGGACACCTGCTGTGCGGGCTGGGAAATTGACATTGACGATGAGAGTTATCAGTATTATCAGAGTGTGGATGGGGTATTTGGCCAGCGTCTGCGGGAGAACATTCAGGAGTATGAAGAGGAAAATGAGGGAGCATACGAGCGGCACGGTTTTATTTTAAAAGAAAAGGGACGGTGTCCGTTTCTGGATGAGGAAAATCTGTGCGAGTTGTACCAGGAACTGGGGGAAGAGGCCTTATGTGACGTCTGCACCGATACTCCCCGAAACTATCTGGAATACGGTGGAGCCAGGGAGGTGGCAGTGAGCGCCAGCTGTCCGGAGGCAGGACGGTTAATCTATAGGAGCAGCGAAAAGACTACATTTGTAGAAAAAGAGATAGAAGAGGAACTGGATTTTGAGGAGAGCCGGGAGGAAAAAAATCTTGCCCGGGCCATCTGTCAGGCCAGAGATGAGGCGCTCCGGATTTTACAGAACAGAGAACTTTCGCTCTATCGAAGAATTCTCCTGTTTTTAGCCTATGGGGAGGAGGTACAGGAATGCCTCAATACCAATGCCCCGGAGAAGATAGAGAAGCTTAGGCCGGAGGATTATTGCAGGAGACTAAAGCAGCGCCACAGGATGTCAGAGATGACATGCGCAGAAGGGCTCTACGAAATGTTTTTACATCGGATGAGGAGCTTTTCGGAGATGGTAAGCATTCGGGAGGACTGGGAAGAAATGCTGTGCCTTTTGCAAGAGTATTTTGTGACACCGGAGAAGGGGGCGCAGGAATACCATAAGGCATTGAAGGAATGGCAGACCTTTATGGAAAAAGAGGAGCGGGAATACGAGTATGAACATCTGCTTGTATACTATGCCTTCATGTGTCTGCCCCGATGCGTGGATGATTTTGATTTTCTTCGGCAGGTAAAATTTACTGTGGTAAGTTTTTTGATGCTCCGGGATATGGATGTGGTGTGGTTTGAGAAACAGGGTCACCGCTATACAAAGGAAGACCGGGTGAGAATGGCCCGGATTTATGCCAAAGAAGTGGAGCACTCCCAGGAAAATATGGATTTTCTGATGGAGGAAATATTGTTTGAGGAGGCCTATACGACAGACAGCCTGCACGGGAGTGTGGGGAAAGTGGAATGAAAAATGGTGGGAATATGCTTTTATTATTGGATTTTCGGTATTTTGTTAATAAGCTGTATTTTTGTGTAAAAAGGACTTGCCGCTAAAAGCGGCAATGTCAATATGCAACGGAAGCGCATCTGGAAAACTAGTTTTCCGAGTGCGCTTCCTGTGCATATTCACTCATCACTTTCTGTGATGAGTGCTTTTTACACATATCGTTACAAGATACGCAAACTCAAGACGCGCAAACTCATACAATAACGGGCACCACGTTATGCGTGATGCCCGTTGTTTCACTCATGACAAATATATGTTTCCTACGCTACTTGGCGTAATCCACTACTCTGGATTCACGAATTACATTTACCTTAATCTGTCCCGGGTATTGCAATTCTGCCTCGATTTGCTTAGACAAATCGCGGGCAAGCAGTACCATTTCATCATCATTAATCTGATCCGGCACTACCATCACTCGAACCTCTCTACCTGCCTGAATGGCAAAAGATTTATCGACGCCTTTGAAGTTATTGGAAATATCCTCTAATTGTTTTAATCTGTTCGTGTAAGTTTCCAGTGTTTCTCTGCGGGCACCTGGACGTGCGGCAGAAATGGCATCCGCTGCCTGTACCAGACAGGCAATCATGCTTTCTGCTTCCACATCTCCGTGGTGTGCCTCTACGGCATTAATCACCAGTGCGGACTCCTTGAACTTGCGACACAGGTCAGCGCCCAGCTGAATGTGGGAGCCCTCCATGTCGTGGTCAACGGATTTACCGATGTCATGTAAAAGACCGGCACGCTTAGCCATCCGCACATCCACGCCAATCTCACCGGCCAATAAGCCGGACAGATGGGCTACCTCGATGGAGTGCTTCAATGCGTTCTGTCCATAACTGGTACGGAATTTCATCTTACCTAAAAGGCGAATCAGTTCCGGATGGATACCGTGTACGCCTACCTCAAGGGCGGCGGACTCGCCTTCTTCACGAATCATTGTTTCTACTTCTTTTTTTGCTTTTTCAACCATTTCTTCGATTCTGGCAGGATGAATCCGGCCATCCACGATGAGTTTTTCCAAAGCAATTCGGGCGACTTCTCTGCGAATTGGATCAAATCCAGATAAAATTACGGCTTCCGGCGTATCGTCAATAATCAAATCAATGCCGGTTAAATTCTCAAGGGTACGGATATTGCGGCCCTCTCGTCCGATGATTCTTCCTTTCATTTCGTCGTTTGGCAGCGGTACAACAGAAATTGTTGTCTCGGATACATGGTCAGCGGCGCATTTCTGAATGGCAGTAACCACATAATCCTTGGCTTTTTTATCAGCTTCATCCTTTGCCTGACGCTCCAATTCTTTTACCAAAACTGCAGTTTCATGTTTGACATCTTCCTCTACAGTCTTCAACAAGTACTCTTTTGCCTGTTCGGAGGTGAGACCGGAAATTTTCTCAAGTTCACGCATATGGCTCTGACGGAGTTCTTCTACTTTTTCCTTCTCCTTCTCAAAGCTTGCTTCCCTTGCATTCATCTTTGCTTCCCGTTTCTCGAGTGCATCCAGTTTTTTGTCCAAAGTCTCTTCTTTACCTAATACGCGTTTTTCATAGCGCTGAACTTCGGCCCTGCGTTCTTTGACTTCTTTGTCGAGGTCATTTTTGGCTTTCAGATTCTCTTCCTTGGCCTCCAGCAGAGCTTCCCGTTTCTTCGTCTCGGCTGTCTTTAAAGCGTCGTCAATGATTTCCCTTGCTTTTTCCTCTGCGCTTCCCACTTTTGCTTCTCCGACCTTAATATGGTAGGAGATGGCACTTTTCCAAGCAATCAGAGCAGTAATCGCCAAAAGGATAATTACGACTATAACAGCCACGATTGTAAACATCAACCCTGGCACCAGGAGCACCTCCTTTATTATTTTGCTGCACGCAAATGCAACAATAGTATTTTACACTTTTTTTTCAAATATGTCAAGATTGACAATACAGCGTGGATAACGTAAAATTTAATTAACTACAATATGTAGTATATGTGATGAAGGAATGGTTCAGGGCGCAGCAGCTGCCCCGGGAAGGGAGGAAAAGTGAAGGATTTCAGTATACTGGGTATGAAAATGGAGGAGGTGCCGGAAACGGTACCGGAGTATTTTGCCGATTTGAATCTGGACTATCTGATACGGGAATTTGCCAGAGCAGATTCGGAAGAGGCGGCGGAATACTATTATCGGATGCCGGCAGACAGGGAGACGGTATTATACCGCATGGCAGTGATGAAGGAGCTGGAGGAGGGAGAGATGGAAGAAAGACTCCGGGCATTTTCCCGCCGTATTCATCAGGCCATAGAGCATTCCCGCCACAGTCGGGAGGCCGGACAGAGTATGAGCCGGGCCCACTGGCATCTTCTGGCGGCCCATGAATATTTTACAGCGGTGGAGGAGTGGAAGGAATATCTGGAGGAGAAAAATCCTTCTTCCCAGGGGTGGAAGGACTTTCTTACCATATGCCGGGAGATTACCGGGGAGCGGAAGTACCGGGAAAACTATGAACGGCTCCGGATGGTTTATGAAAAGATGTCGAATCTGCGCTACTCGATTCGCATCGAGGGAGACCATATTTCCATTCTCCCGAGGGTGTTGCAGGAGGATTATGTGGGAGAACTGCGCCAGCGTTTCCCGGAGAGCATTGATATGCCGGACAGGCTCTATACCCTGCTTCCGGGAAGCCAGGAGAGCAGTGCGTTAGAACAGCGTATTTTTCAATATATTAGAAAGAAAAATCCAGAACCCTTTGAGGAAATGGAGAGGCTCTTGGCGGAGTGTCCGGAGTTTTATTCCGGGGAGATTATGAAGTTTCACCGGGAAATTGCCTTTTATCTTTCTTTTCAAAATTTCCGGCATTATATGGAGGAGCGGGGGCACTGCTTTTGCTATCCTGCTTTTGTGGAAGGGGAAATGACCGTTACCGGCGGGTATGATTTGGCCCTGGCCTTTAAAAATCTGGAAGAGGGCAAAAAGACCGTTGGCAATGACTACTATTTTCAGGAGCAGGAGCAGTTTTTGGTAGTGACAGGGCCCAATCAGGGAGGCAAAACCACCTTTGGACGTGCCGCAGGGCAGTTGGTGTATTTTTCCCGGATGGGGCTTCCGGTGCCGGCAGAACATGCCAGACTTCCCTATTTTGAAGGGATGGTGACACATTTTTCGGTGGAAGAGAGCATGGAGAGCGGACGAGGCAAATTAAAAGAGGAGTTGGTGCGCCTGGCGCCGATTATGCACAGCCGTCAGAGAAATGTGTTTGTGGTTATTAATGAACTTTTTACCTCGGCGGCGGCTTATGATGCCTATCAGATGGGGCGCCGGGTGATGGAGCACTTTCTCGGGCATGGCTGCTATGGCATTTATGTGACCCATATTGAGGAGCTGGCAGAGGAGACAGAGCAGATTGTCAGCATGACGGCCGCCCTGGAAGGTGGGGACAGCCCGGTGCGTACCTATAAAATTTTCCGTCAGCCGGCAGGAGGCGGCGGTTATGTGGAAACTATTGTCGAGCAGTATGGTCTTACCTATGAAAATATTATGAGGAGGCTTGCCCATGATTGATGTATGTTTGTTATACCCGGAAAAAGGAAAGACGGCCTCCAGGGGCTATGGTCTGCCGGGGGATTTGGTGAAAGATTTGAATTTGTCGGTGATTCTTTCCGCCATGGCGGAAAAGGACGAGTGTATTTACTCTGTCTGCCAGAGTGTGCTGCTCAATCCGATTCGGGAAGAGGAGATTTTGAAATTCCGTCAGCAAATGGTATTAGATGCCTGTGAGAATCCGGCCTTTTACGAAGGAGCATACCAACTTGCCAGCCGGGCCATGAGGGATTTTGAAAAGAATAAAAACCAGGGGCAGAAAAACCACCAGGAGAGAAGCAAAACCCAGCAGATTTATGATTCCCTCCAGATGCTTTTGGTTCAGGTAAAATATTTGGAGCAGTTAAAGGAATTTATGCGGACGGAGGCCACGGAGCGCACGGATGGCGTGGCATCTCTTGCAAAGAAACTGCGGGAGTTTTACAGCGATGAATTTGCAGAAGAACTGCGGAATCTGGTGGAGAATATGGCCTTTCTTCTGGAGGGGGGCAGACTGGTGCTGACGGCCGGTGTAGGCGGAGGCATGAAATGTGCCGATGTGGTTGTCAACCGATTAGAGCCGGTGGATTACCGGGAAATGGGCAGGGTTCGCCGGGCACTCCGTTTTCTGATGATTCGGTTTTTCTCCCCGGAGGCGATTCGGCTTAATGCGACGGTTTTGAAACAGGAGGCGGCCCAGATGGAGACCAATGGCCTGCATTATACCCTGCAGAACTACCAGAAATTTATCCAGGAATTTCAGGATTTCTTTGAGCAGTTTCGGAATGAAACCGGTTTTTATGTGGGATGTGCCACCCTTTACCGCAAACTTTCCAATCTGCAGATGAAGGTTTCCTATCCCCGGGTAAGCAGGGAGCCGGGACAGTATGACTGCCGGAATCTATATGAATTGAGCATGGCCTTGGGCACCTTGAAAAATCCGGTGCCTAATTCCTTTTCCGACGACTGCCGTCTGCATGTGATTAGTGGAGCCAACCAAGGCGGGAAATCCACGTTTTTACGCAGTTTTGGCATCGCCCAGGTGATGATGCAGGCAGGACTTTTTGTGCCGGCAGACTATTTTGTGAGTTCTCTGTATGATAATATTCTGACCCACTTTACCAGACGGGAGGACAGCAGCATGAACAGCGGACGGCTGGTGGAGGAAATGAAGCGGATGAACCGTATTGTGGACATGATTACCAGCCGCAGTCTGCTTCTTTTCAATGAATCCTTTTCCAGCACCACGGAAAAGGAGGGCGGACGGATTGCGGAAAGCATTATTCAGGCCATGTATGACAGCGGCGTCACCGTGTTTATGGTAACTCATTTATTTGCTTTTGCTAACAGTATGTATGAAAAGAAATTGGAGAAGATGCGTTTTATGAGTGCTGAGCGGAAAGCCGATGGCACCCGTACCTTTAAGATTATTGACCATGAACCCACAGAGACCAGTTATGGACTGGATTTGTATGCGGAGTTGATTGGAGAGCCGGGTGCAGAAGTGTATTAGACAGGATAATATATCAGTAAAAGGACACACAGGTCTGCCAGAGGAGGACCTGTGTGTTTAGTTTATTATGGGGATTTTTGGGATTTTTTGAGGTTAAAAAATGACTGAAAAAAAG
>JAFLTB010000020.1 GCA_022510605.1 Lachnospiraceae bacterium | reverse complement strand
GGATTTTCAGCCGTCTGGCCTGGGCATCTCCTAAATTGGAGCAGCTTCCCACCTCAAAATATTTTTTCTGGCGCGGAGACCAGGCCTCCACGTCAATGGATTTTACTTTCAGGTCTGCCAAATCCCCGGAGCAGCACTCCAAAGTCCGCACCGGTATGTCCAGAGAGCGGAACAAATCCACGGTGTTCTGCCATAATTTATCAAACCACTCTTTGCTGTCCTCCGGCTTACATACCACAATCATTTCCTGTTTTTCAAACTGATGGATACGGTACACACCTCTTTCTTCAATACCATGAGCTCCCTTTTCCTTACGGAAACACGGGGAATAGCTGGTAAAGGTCTGAGGCAGTGTTTCCTCCTGCACAATTTTATCAATAAAACGGCCAATCATGGAGTGTTCACTGGTACCGATTAAATACAAATCCTCTCCCTCTATTTTATACATCATGGCATCCATTTCCTCAAAGGACATCACACCAGCAGCCACATGGGAGCGAATCATAAAGGGCGGCACACAATAGGTGAAGCCCCGGTCAATCATAAAATCCCTGGCATAGGAAATCACGGCGGAATGAAGTCTGGCAATGTCTCCCATCAGGTAATAAAAGCCGTTGCCCGCCACATCCCTGGCGGAATCCAGATCAATACCCTGCAATTTCTCCATAATCTCGGTATGATAAGGAATGTCAAAATCCGGCACGGCCGGCTCGCCAAATTTTTCTATTTCTACATTCTCGCTGTCGTCTTTTCCAATAGGAACGCTTGGGTCAATGATGTTGGGAATCACCATCATGCGCTCATTGACCTTCTCAGCCAGCTCGGTCTCTCTGGCCTCTAAGGCTGCCAGCTCCTCCGCATATTTGGCCACCTCCGCCTTCATGGCCTCGGCTTCCTCTTTTTTGCCCTGACCCATCAGTGCTCCGATCTGCTTGGAGTTTTTCTTCCGCAGCGCCCGCAAATCGTCCGCCTTCTGCTGGGTCTCCCGGCGCTCTTTATCAAAGGCAATGACCTCATCCACCAGGGGAATCTTGCCTTCCTGGAATTTGTTTTTGATATTCTCCTTAACAATCTCTGGATTTTCTCTCAAAAATTTGATATCTATCATGCTTTCACTCTTTCCTCCATCTGCACAGTTTTTCGTTATTCACATTTACTGGAAATTATACAATACTTTTGCAGGGGTTGCAAGTGCCACTGTTTTTTCTTTTGAAATTTAGTGACCTTCAATGAATCTGGTGCAGTCCTTCCCCATCTAAACGGTACAGGGTGTCGCAGACCTCTTCCATATATTTCCGGTCATGGGACACACTGATAATTGTCCCGGGAAAGCTTTGCAGCATTTTCCGGATAATCGGGCCAGACAGCGGTGACAGATTTCTGGTGGGCTCGTCTAATAGCCAGACCCCTGCGCCGCTTATGCTCATTTTCAATAAGAACACCTTTGCCTTCTGCCCTCCGGACAATTCCCGCAAAGGCCGCCCCATTTCCTCATAGGTGAATTTCAAACTTCCCAAAAAGGTCTGAATCCGGGAGCGCTCCTCCCTGTCTCCCATGGGACATAAAAATTCCACCGGCGTCTTTTCTCCCGGCAGTTCTTCCTCATAATTCTGAGGCATATAGGCCATACAAATATCCTCTCTGCCAGAGAGAGCCCGGACAATTTCTTTCAGAAGAGTGGTTTTCCCCGCTCCATTGTTTCCCACAATACACACCTTCTCAGGCCCCCGAATCCACAGGGAAAGATTTTCTGCCAGCACGGTATTCCCGGCCTGCAGCCCCGGCAGTTCCATATTCAGCACGGTCTTTCCCGCTGGAATATTCCCACAACGGCCCAGGCGCAAAAGTATTGCCTCCTCTGCATCGGGAAACTCTGTCATTTCCCTTGCCTCCCTCTCAAAGCGGTGCTCCAGGCTTTTTACCGCCTTCATTTTCTTTTTCAGAAGAGCGGCCCCATGAGGGTTCTGTCTGCTGACCTTCTCCTGCTCGTGGTGTACCCTCTGCTCAATGCGGCGGAATTTTTCCTGCTGGCGGCGGTATTCACTCCTCTCCTTGCGGGCTAACTGGCCCTGCTTTTCCAGGCTGGCGGCACGGCGGTGGGAATATTCTTCATATCCGGTTTTTACCACCGCATGTCGGGGTTTTTGTTTCCTACGAATCTGTTCCAGATGTATAATCACATTGGCGGTGTGCTCTAACAAAGTCTCATCGTGGGAAATAAAGAGCACCGGCCCCGGCCACCGGTTAATCCAGTGTTCCAGCCAGTCAAGGGTCTCTATATCCATGTCGTTGGATGGTTCATCCAGCAAAAGGACATCCGGCTTTTTGCACAAAATCCGGACAAACTGCACCTTTATCTTCTCCCCGCCGGACAGAGTGTCCATAAGCTGTTCTGAATACAGAAGCGAAAGGGGCAGCCCCAGCTCCTTTGCCATCCCCGCCAGTTCTTTTGTGTCTGCCTCCAGGAAACCCGGCTCTCCTGCCAGAAATTCATAGACGCTTGTTTCCTTTTCTTCCCGGGAAAGTTCCTGCCCCAGATAACCGAGGACATTGCCCTGTCTTATAATTTCCCCGGTGTACCCGGCATATTCTTCAATCAACTTCTCATTATAAATCAGCTTGAGCAGAGTGGATTTTCCATTGCCCTCCTCTCCGATGATGGCAGCCTTGTCCCCGTCATTCAGACAGAAGGACAGCTCCGACACCAGCTCCCGCAGGTCCTTTCTCTGGGTAATGCTCACATTTTTTATCTGTAACATACGATTTCGTTCCCTCCATTCCAAACAAAGAGTGTCCCTTAAAAGAGCCACTCGTAGCACGATGGTGCCCGTTTGAACCCTGTTTCGGATTGCGCTAGCGGCGTCGTGCTATGCCCAAAAAAAATCTGCTTTCGCTGCAATCCGAAAGCAGATTTTGTACGCAAATAAAGTATGTTACAGTTGGCAGAATGCTTCTGGCATCCTCCCCTGACACAGGCCTTATCAAATAATCTACTATCGGCATCACAACAAATCCCGGCATTCCCGGGTGAAAATTACAGTTGTCTCGAAAGTAAATTATTTAATAATCATTCCTGCCTCCCTTTGTGCGCATACGCACCTTTGATGTTTTTTATTATAGCGGGCAGGACAGGAATTGTCAATTCATTTTATCGGTTCTCTCTACGTTTTCCCACTACTCCGCTGCCTGTTCTGCGCCGAAACTGGAATCCGCGGCAGGAATTATCCGAAAATCAACACTGTCGTCACCATTCTCCGGCGTCTCTACAGCCTCTATCATACGCTTTGCCATAACAATCCGGCGGTAATTCATATCGGAAATCACTACGCCCTTTTCTTTGGTAGCATGGATGACCTGATTCTCTCCCAGATAAATACCACAATGGGTAATCTTGTCATCCGTTACCCCGTAAAAAATCACATCTCCCGGCTGACAGTCTTTTAGTTCCACCTCCCGTCCCAGTTTGGCCTGCTCACGGCAGGAGTCGGGAAGGGTAAGCTGAAAATTTGCGCCGCAACCGGCAAATACCAGTTTGACAAAACCAGCAGAATCTAAGGCATACCCCCCAATACCTTTATCCACCACATAACTCCCGATTTCAATGCTTTGCGCATAATGTGCAATCTTGGAACCCACTTTCCAGACAAGATCCTCTTCCGAATCTTTCTGGTTCCCTTCCACCAGTCGGTAACCATCCTTTTCTTCTGCTGCTGAAGCCGCGTTTTTGCTCTTGTTTTTTCCCTTTTTGTCCGGTTTTTTTCCCGATGGTTCTGCCAGTTCCGCCTCATCGTCCCCGGCAGCATCTGCAGAGCTTTCCTCGTCCTTCACCGTCTCCTGCTCAGATTCCACCGCCGCTCCTGAGGCAGAGGATTCCTCCTGCTCCCCTGCTGGAACCAGACGCACTTCACTGTCCGCCCGGGAAACCGTATGGGACAGATATAACATGGTACCCATGGCGCCAAACACTATTACAATGGCAAACACGGCATACATTTTCCATGACACCTTCATAATAACCTCCTTTTTACATCTTTGCTCTTTCCTGTGTTTTAATACTATCATCCCGGCCAGGTATGATAGTATTATCTTACCCCGGGAATATTTGCAAAGAATGGGAAAGTTGTAAAATAGTTTTAAATTTTCCGGTTTTGTTTCCTGTTTTTCTCTCCTATCACGTTAATTTGCTGCATATTCTCCTTCTCCGGCTGGCAAAATGCCACGGATATGCCAGTTCCCTTTCCTGGCTCGGAGGCAATTTCAAACTGCCAGCCATGAAGATCCGCAATTCGTCTGCACAGATACATACCAAGGCCCGTACCTCCCCTTTTCCGGCTCCGGGATTTATCCTCTCTGTAAAAGGGTTCAAAAATTCTCTGACGGCATTCCTCCGACATACCGACGCCATTATCTGTGATAACCGCACCGTCTTCTCTCAATGTCACAGTTACCTCCCCCTTCTCCCCACATGCCTGACAGGCATTTCGGACTATATTCGTAAAAAACATTTCCGCCAGGAGCCGGTTGCACCAAAGCACCCCTGTCCCGGCTTCCATCTGCAGCCGTATATGGGAAAATTCCGGCTGTCCCGCAAAGCTCATTTGCAATTCCTGCAAAATATCCTCCAGAGAGGTCTCTCCCCATTCTATTTCCCCCTGATTCATCAGGGTAATCTGGCGGAGAAGTTTCATCATCTCCTCCATCCGGCCGGATTCCCGGATGATATAATCCAGATATTCTATTTTTCTTTCCTCCGGCACATGGGCTGTCTCCACCAGCTGGGCGTATCCCCGAATCGAGGTCAGGGGCGTCCGCAGTTCATGGGACATGGCGTCGATAAATTCCTGCTTGCGCAGGCTCTCCCGCTCCTTATCTGCCATATGCTCCCTTACTTGTTCGGTCATACGGTTCATATCCTCTGCCAGCACGGCAATTTCATCCTTGCCCCGGATTTCCAGACAAGGACTGTAATCGCCGGAAGCCACCCGGGCCGCCGCCTGGGAAATCTGGGAGACCGGATACAGAAATTTTTTTATTATACCATATAGCAGAAGAGCCATTACCAGCGAAGCGGATACTTCCATGACAAGAAACGTTATCATATGCCGGCGCCAGGCTGACAGGATTCCCGTGTCCTGCTCATAGAGCACCAGCGTATAGGGCGTACCTGAAAGGGCGCCCCAGGAGCATATATATTTCTCGCCGTCTTTTTGCAAAATCCGGGACAGGCACTGCTGCCCCCCTGCCCTGTCTTCCACCAGTTCTTCTGCTTCTCTGAGATTTTCCACAGGAAGGGGGTAGTCCGATTTCAGCGCTCCCTCCTGGTATGAATAGGTTATCTGAGTCCCCATATCCGATTTATAGCAGAGCGTCTCTCCCGCCCATAGTTCAAAGGCCCGGTTTTGATTATTGTAATAGGATACATAGGTCTGAAACAGCCCCCGGGCCTCTCCTGCACTGGATAAGTCTTCGGCCAGGGAGACGGCAATGGTGCGCCATACCGTAGCCAACATATTTTCTGCCGAGGCTACACTTTCCTTGTAGATGGAGCCAAAGATAACACTGTTGCACAGATTCAGCACCAGCACAAATAACACCAGCACCACTATATATATTTTTTCCCATATTTTCATTCCAGATCCTCCAGACGGTAGCCCAGCTTGTATACTGTCTTCAGATGGTTCTCCAGTTTCAGTTTTTTCCGAAGGGCGGCCACATGCACATCCACCGTCCGGGTATCGCCGCCGTAATCATAGCCCCACACCTGTTCAATCAGCCGTTCCCTGGACAGGGCAATATTTTTGTTCCGGATAAAATATTCCAGAAGTTCATATTCCTTCAGGGTCAGATAAATCTCCTCTCCCGCTAATGTCACCACATGAGACTGCAGGTTCACCTGCAGAGGCGGCAGGGAAAACACTTCTGCTCCGGCACCCTTCCGCCTCAAAACCACATTGACTCTGGCAAGCAATTCCAGCATATCAAAGGGCTTTACCAGATAATCCTCCGCTCCCAGATTCAATCCCTTTACTTTATCGTAAACGCCATCCTTTGCCGTCAGAATTATCACCGGGCTCTCCCCCCGCTGCTGCAGCACATCGTACCCGGAACACCCCGGCAGCATAAGGTCCAATAGAATTAAATCCCATTTTCCTTCCTTTACCGCCTCCATGGCCGCCTCTCCCTCGTAAATCTGGGTACAATGGTGGCCGGTCAGCGTGAGATTTTCCTTCAGTAAATTGTTGATGAGTTCCTCATCCTCGATAATCAATATATCCGCCATGCTTTCCCTCATTTCTTTGCCGCATTTTTTTTATTATAACATGGAGTTGTTAGGGAGTTATTAAAAAGGGGCGTTTCTCAATAAAGAGTAAAACTGCTGTAACAGCATGGCCGCTACAGCAGTTTGGATTTCTATTATTTTTCCATCAATGATGGAACAGTCGTATGCCGGTAAAGCACATGGCAATGCCGTGCTTATTGCAGGCTTCGATGACCTCTCCGTCCCGGATGGAGCCGCCCGGCTGGGCAATGTATTTTACACCGCTGCGGAAGGCTCGTTCCACATTATCGCTGAATGGGAAGAAAGCGTCGGAGCCCAATGTCACCTCTTTGGCGTACTCCTTTAACCATGCCTCTTTTTCCTCCTTCGTAAATACCGGAGGTTTCTCGGTGAAGGCCTTCTGCCACTCGCCTTCTGCCAGCACATCCATATAATCCTCGCCTATATAAAGGTCAATGGCGTTATCCCGGTTGGCCCGCTTCATATCCTCTCTAAAAGGCAGGTTTAATACTTGCGGAGACTGGCGCAGGAGCCAGTTGTCGGCCTTGCTTCCTGCCAGACGGGTACAGTGGATACGGGACTGCTGTCCGGCGCCAATACCGATGGCCTGGCCGCCCTTGACATAGCAGACAGAATTGGACTGGGTATATTTCAGGGTAATCATGGCAATGGCCATATCGATCTGGGCCTGCTCCGGAATGTCTTTGTTCTCGGTTACCACATTACTGAAAAAGTCCTTGTCAATGTTTAATTCATTTCGACCCTGCTCAAAGGTAATGCCATACACTTCCTTGTGTTCAATTGGCTCCGGCACATAATCCGGATCAATCTGGATAATGGCGTAACTGCCCTTTTTCTTTTCCTTCAAAATCTCTAATGCCTCCGGCTCATAGCCCGGCGCAATGATTCCATCGGAGAACTCTCTTTTAATCACTTTGGCTGTGGAGACGTCGCACACATCCGACAGGGAAATGAAATCCCCATAGGAGGACATGCGGTCCGCACCTCTGGCTCTGGCATAGGCCGCTGCCAGCGGAGACAATTCACCCAGGTCATCCACCCAGTAAATTTTTGCCTCTACCTCGCTCAGTGGCAGTCCTACGGCTGCACCGGCCGGGGACACATGCTTAAAGGAGGTGGCTGCCGGAAGCCCGGTGGCCGCCTTTAATTCCTTTACTAACTGCCAGCCGTTCAGGGCATCCAGAAAGTTAATATAGCCCGGCTTGCCGTTTAATACCTGAATTGGCAGCTCGCCGTCTTTCATATAGATTTTTGATGGTTTCTGATTCGGATTACATCCGTATTTTAATTCCAGTTCCTTCATTTTTTCCTCTCCTTCCGCCGTTTTACAGCTTTTTATTATTTGTTTTTATTTACAATCGTCGAATTATAACTGCCAGTGGCAATGTCTATGTAACGGACAAACAGGGATACTTTGTTTTCCTCATTCAGACTGTTCCACAGCATATCCGTAAATTCCTGCATATCATCGGAAATTTCCACCAGCTTCGGCTCTCCCTCAAAGCTTGGAAGCGGATTGCCATCGCACTGATAGGTATGGATAAAATGCCCCTCTCCGGCCACTGGATTGCTGTAGGCAAAGGTGTACCGGTTGCAGGCCTCCGGGTTGCCGTTATTGCTTTTCAAAATGGACATGGCATAGTTGTACTCACCGTCCGCCACATGCATAATACCGGAAATGCGCGGGGTGTAGTTGGGGCCGTCCGGCTCAAACTCTCTCGTGCGCAGGGCCTGTTCAAAGGTCTGCTGTTTATCCATCATTTCATAAATGGTATCGGTCTGGTCACCGTTTGTCACGATGGTCTTGTTGCCCAGAACCCGCACCGGCGCATAGATAATCAGACTCGGGTCACTTAATTTGGACGGGTCAAAGGCCTGTGTACGGATGCCCTCTCCCTCCTCTACAAAAATGCGGTTGCGGCTGTTCTCACTCCGTCCCATAATGAAATATGCCGTCACAGCATACTTTCCATTGGGAGATTTGCCAATGATAATTCCCCTTCCCGGGTACCCATTGCTTTTTAATTCATTTTCCAGTGAAATTTTCTGCATTTTTTCCTCCATTCCGGAGCGTCAGCGTAGGAGGCACGCCAAGAAAGATGCAAAGCATCTTTCTCGGCTGTGCATCAATACTATTTGTGACGCTCCGGCACAAATAGTGGATTGAAAAATATGCTATCGAGCATATTTTTCAACCTTCTTCCTCCATTCTGAAAAGTTTCCTAAATTAAGTAAAAAAGACCGCCTGAACAGCCTAAATCAATGTACCATCAGGGTACATGGCTGCCCAGGCGGTCGGCTTTTCCTTATTTTCCATACTCCCTGTGGGTTTTCCCACTGTGGGTATAGGCCCACATATCCGCCAGTCATATGGAATACAGTATAAGCATACCTCATTTGTAATAAAATTTCAACCTTTTTCAAAAGGCGACAACTCGAACCGGATAAAATAGCCCCTGTCATGGTGGCAGACAGGACACACGGCCGGCGCCTCCTTAGCCTCAACCATGGCGCCACAATTCAGGCAAATCCACCGGGTCTCTACATCGGATACAAAGAGTGCTCCATTTTCCAGAAAATCCGCAAATTTCCCGAAGCGGTCTCCGTGTACTTTTTCAATCTGTGCAATCTGGTGGAAGGAGGAAGCAATCTGCGGAAATCCTTCCTTCATCGCCACATCACCAAAGGTCTTATATACCGGGTCATGCTCTTCGTACTCATTGTGCTGGGCACTGCGCAGCAGTGATACCAGATCCTCGGCAATATCCACCGGATAACTTCCCTCAATCAATATATTCTCGCCTGCCGCCTCCTTCAGATGGTTATAAAAGACCTCGGCATGTTCCTTTTCCTGGTCTGCGGTATAGCGAAACAGCACTTCGATGACATACATCCCCGTCTGTTTTGCCTGCCCCGCCGCAAAGGTATAGCGGTTTCTCGCCTGGCTCTCCCCGGCGAAGGCTTTCATTAAATTTTTCTTTGTTTCACTCTGATCAAATGCTACTGCCATTGTCCAGCACCTCCATACTAATATTTTCCATTAGTATGAGCAGAAGGACATTCAATTATTCAAAACACTTTATTTCACCAGTCTTTCAATTTCCTCTGAAATTCTGCCAATCTGCTGGCCGGTGCGCTCTCCTGCTTCCCGGTTGACAACACTGATTTCTTCTACGTTTTTGCTGCTGGCGGCCATTTCTTCAGATACCGCCGACATCTCTGATACAGCGTCCACAATCACCTGGTTTGATTTCTTTAACTGGTTCATCTCATCCCGGATATTTATTGCCTCGGCATCCAGCTCTGACAGCCCCTGCTGCATCACAGCAAATCCATGATAGGTCTCTTCGATGGAGGCATTTTGCTCCTTTAATCCCTCAATCATTCCTGTAACGCTGTTCTGTACTTCATCGGAAATTACATGAAAATTCTGTAAGAGTTCGGTGATTTCCACTGCCGAAGTCCGTGTGTCCTCTGCCAATTCACGGATTTCATCTGCCACTACGGCAAAACCTCTGCCCGCTTCTCCCGCTCTGGCGGCCTCGATGGAGGCATTCAGAGAAAGCAGGTTGGTATTGGCTGTTATGGACTGGATGACGGTAACAATTTCCTTCATGTCTTCCGCTTCTTTATTCATCCTGGCCAGTTTTTCCACTATTTCCCCGGAGGTCTTCTGCATAACATCGGAACTTTCCTTGGAGACGGTCAGCTTTTCACTGCTCTCCTTCACCAGTTCCTGGGTACGGCCCGAAGTCTCTGCCATATGTCCGGCCGCCTGGGCAATTGTCTCCACTGAATCCTGAATTTGCTTACTGACAGCACTTTGATTTTCCAGCCGGACAGCCACCTGGTTCACCGCCTCCGTCATTTCACTCATAGCCTCGGACATCTGTGTTGCACTTTCTACCTGCTCCACCACGGTCTGCTCAATTTCATTTACCTGGATTCCCACATTTTCTCCAGCCGTGAGAATGTTTTTTGTCACCTGCTCAGACTCTGCATTTCTCTGGGCCAGAAGTTCCTGACGCATCGTATTGGCCCTCTGAATCTGACGCACAGCAAGGGTGAGAAAAAGGCCGCTCAATAAAATCCCAAAAAATTGCACTTCATACTCGGTAATGTTCGCAGCCTCCGTTTTTCCCTGAAGGATATAATATACAATCCGGGAGACCACTGCCAGCAGAGAAACTCCGGACACCGCTCCGCAGAATGCCGTTTTCCCATACCCTGCCACAGCGGCTAATATCGGGATAATATAAATCACCGTCACCGCATAGGGACTTCCAAAAAGATTTATCAGATAAAATACTTCATAGGATATCACCATAAGCCACCGTATGGCTTTACTGTCCGCTTCCCGCCGATACAAAACGATAGCTACTACGAGAGGAATGTTACTAATGGCCAGCACACCCACAATATAAGGAATGGTACGAAGTCCTTTCACCACCTCGATTACATAGGCCAGTGACAGGACAACCATAATTACGCCCCAGCTCAGCAACGCCGTAAAATTTTTTCTCTCCTCAATTATTTTTTCCATTTCCATAGCAATCTCCATCCTTATGTAATTTATTTGCATGTCCTTATTTTACATGATTTTTTTTCCCTTTTCAATAATATTTTCACTGATTTATTTACTTTCTTTCCAAAATGTGATACTGTATACCTATCGCAGTAGTCATGTGGATATTGGGGAAAGGGGAATTTCCATGAAAATAAAATCTCTCATACGGGCCGGGGCCCTGATTCTTATTCTGGCTCTATTTCTGCTGCCTGCCGGCCACACCGCCAACACCTACGGAGAGGCACCTCCCAGAACTGAATTATCCACGGCTGGCACTGCTCTTAAACGGATTGATTATAATAACTGGCTGGCCCGGTGGAATACAGAAGGGGCTGATAACTCCGGGCGCATCCTGATGACCCCCGGAAGTACACCGGCGGATTTACAGTTCTCCTGGTACTCAGAAAAGGCTGGCACCCCCGCCGTTGCCATAAGCAAAAATCCAGATTTGAGCCAGTCCTCTGTCTTTTGGGGCCAGGCAAAAAGTATAAAACGCAGTAACGGTACGGTTTCCTACGAGGCGGCAAACCAGGTCAGCATCACCGGTTTTTTCCAGGAAAATACTACCTATTACTACCGCTATACCAGCGATTATTCCGCCCGTTCTGTGTCCTGGTCTGATGTCTTTACCTATACTACAGGAGGGACTTCCACTTTTTGCGCCCTTCTGATTGGAGACGCCCAGATTGGCGCCTCCGGCAACATCGCCGCCGATACCTACAACTTTTGCCGCACACTGAAGCAGGCGAAAAAAACATCACCGGACGCCGCCTTCCTTCTCTCCACAGGAGACCAGATTGACTACAAGAAAAACAGTGGGGACAATGGCCTGCGGGAACGCCAGTATGCGGGGTTTCTCTATTCTGACCTGCTTCGGAGCCTGCCGGTGGCAGCTGCCATTGGCAACCACGAAACGAAAGGAAAGGACTACCAGTATCATTTCTATAATCCCAACACCGCCGGAAATTATGGAGCCACCCCTTCTGGCTGCGATTACTATTTTCGCTACGGTGATGCCCTGTTTATCGTTCTGAACAGTAACAGCCGGAAGGTCTCTGCCCACCGCAAACTGATGAAAAAAGCCACAAGCTGGGCATCGGATGCCAAATGGCGCATTGTTATGTTCCATCACGACATCTACGGCTCCGGCGCCATGCACTCCAACCGCACCTCTGCCAATATGCGGATGCTGCTGGCACCTCTGATGGATGAATTTTCCATTGATATTGTCTTTTCCGGCCACGACCATTCCTATGCCCGCTCCTATTCCATACTGGATGGCACCGCCATTACGGACAGTACAGAAGAGGATGCCCGGAAAGAATCCGGCGGCATGGAGGGGAGGGGCACCCTTGTAACCAATCCGGCAGGCACTACCTATATTTCTCTTGGCACCTCCTCGGGCAGTAAGATGTACGACCTGGCCTCACCGAAACAGTTCTATGTGGCAGAGCGCTCCAATGAGCCGGCGCCGACTTTTTCCACACTTACGGTATCGGAAGATATCCTGACTGTGAAAACCTATGATTACGAGGGAAACAAATATGCCGGTGATTTTTGCATACAAAAAACAGCGGCCAGAATCAATCCGGCCGCCACTGCAAAAAAACTTCAGTCTTTGAAAAAAAATGTTTATACCAAAGCCAGCTATCGGAGACTTTCCAGGGCTTTGAAATCCTTCCGCTCCCTGTTTCACCCCACTGCCCCTGATAAAGGAGCAGTCAAAGCATCCAAAAGGTTCCGGAAGAAAAATGACCCCTTGAGTTACTACGGCTATGCCGCAGGAACCTCCTCTGCCCTGCCTAAGGGGTTTTCCACTTTGTTGGATAAGACCCGCATCCGCCGTACTAAAATTTCTGCTGACAGGTTAAGGGCCGCAGACAAAGCGTTAAAGAAGGCTTTTTCAAGGTTAAAGAGAACCTCTCGCTCATAGCACGGTGACGCCCGTTTGAACCCCATTTAGACTTACACCATACTTCGTATTCTTATGCTTTGGACAAATCCACCCGGCGGATGGCATCCCGCACCTTTAATACCATGGAAGGCGTCACCGACAGTTCATCCACTCCCATGCGCAAAAACGTCTCTGTCAGTTCTGTATCAGCACCCAGCTCCCCACAGATACCAACCCAGCATCCTTCCCTGTGTCCGTTGTCCACTACCATTTTTATCATTCGCATCAAAGCCTCATGGTGAGAATCGTAAAAGGCTTCCAGTTTGGCATTCTGACGGTCAATGGCCAGCGTATACTGTGTCAAATCGTTGGTTCCAATGCTGAAAAAATCCACTTCACTGGCCAATAAATCACTGATCATCACGGCCGCCGGGGTCTCAATCATCACCCCCAGCTCCACTTCGCCATAGGGGATTCCCTGCTCATCCAGACTTTCCTTAACCTCCTGAACGATTTCCTTGATTCTTTTGACCTCACTGACTGAGATAATCATGGGAAACATAATGCCAATGGTTCCGTAATGGCTGGCCCGGTAAATGGCCCGCAGCTGTGTCTTGAATATCTCCGGCCGCTCCAGACAGATACGGATGGCACGATAGCCCATGGCCGGATTCTCCTCCTGACCCAGTTCAAAATAGTCTGCCTGCTTATCCGCTCCAATATCCAGCGTCCGGATGATAACCTTTTTCCCTGCCATGGTCTCGGCAACGGTTTTATAGGCCTTAAACTGTTCCTCCTCTGTCGGATATGTATCCGACTCCAGATAGAGAAACTCGCTGCGGAACAGACCAATGCCTCCGGCATCATTAGTCAGTACATTCGCCACATCCGACACTCCGCCAATGTTGGCATAGAGTTGAATCCGCTTTCCGTCCAGTGTCACATTTTCCTTGCCCTTCAATTCCAGGAGAAGCTTCTTTTTCTTCTCTTCCTCTTCCTTTCTGGCCTGATATTCCTTAAGGACGTCCTCCTCCGGCTCGATGATGAGTTTGCCGGCAAAGCCGTCCACCACTGCCATTTTTCCATTGATTTCTTCTGTAAAGGCAATTCCAATCAAAGCCGGAATATTCATGGTTCTGGCCAAAATTGCCGTGTGGGAGTTGGTGGAGCCAAGCCTTGTGACAAAGGAAAGCACTCTGCTCTTATCTAATTGAACGGTCTCGCTTGGGGCTAAATCCTCTGCCACTAAAATCACCGGCTCCTGACTGTGGAGCGCATCATCTTCCCGGCCCTGGAGTATGGCAATGACCCGGTTGGAAATATCTTTGACATCCGCCGCCCGTTCTTTCATATAGGCATCCTCCATGGATGCAAACATCTGGGAAAAATTATCTCCCGTCGTCGCCACAGCAAATTCTGCATTGACATTCTGACTCTCTATCATATTGGTGATGGATTCGATATAATCCAAATCATCTAACATCATCTGATGCACATCAAAAATCATGGCGTTGGCTTCGCCCACTTCCTTCAGGGCTTTATCGTACAATTCCTGGAGCTGCTTTTTGGCCGCTTCCTTCGCCAGGGTAAACCGCTCTTTTTCTGCCTCCGGATCCTCTACAGTGCTCCGCTTTACGGTTCGGTCTTCCTTAACCAGTATTTCAATTTTCCCGATGGCGATACCGCCATATACACTTTTTCCTTCCAATACCGTCATTTACCATACCTCCTCCTACAGATTTTCCTGTAAAAAGGCGCTTAATTTCTCTATGGCGGCATCCTCATCCGCCCCTTCTGTCTTCAGGACAATTTCCTGACCCTTCTTGACGCCAAGTCCCATAACTCCCAGGATTCTTTTGGCGTCCACTTCCTTTCCATCCTTACTGATGGTAACCTGGCACTCACAGGCTGCCGCTTCTTTTACAAACAGTCCTGCCGGTCTTGCATGGATTCCCTGCTCATCTGTAATTACATAACGAAATTCTTTCATGGTTATCTCTCTCCTTTATTAAATGTTGATTTAATTTATATTTATTTTTTCTTTTACAATTATCTCTCTGCCACGTCCTTCTTTAAGAATCCCAGCATCACAGCCGTTACTGCTGAGCCCACCAGCCAGGCCACGATATACAGAATCGGCTGGCCTACTGTAGCGAATACGAAGACGCCGCCGTGAGGAGCCATCAGGGTACAGCCAAACAGGGCGGATAAAAATCCTGCCACACCGGCTCCTACCATGGTACACGGAATGACATGCAGCGGGTCAGAGGCGGCAAAGGGAATGGCACCCTCGGTAATGAAGGAACAGCCCATGACGATATTGGATACGGCAGAGCCTCTCTCGGCCTTGGTAAATTTCTTTGCAAAAATCCGGCAGGCCACCGCAATTCCCACTGGTGGAACCATACCTCCTACCATAATGGCCGCCATGGCAATATAGCAGGCCTGAACTGCCGGGTCTGAAGCCTGGGCACCCTGATTCATCATATCCGTGGCCGTAGCCAGCATACCGGTGCCAAATACATAGGCCGCCTTGTTAATAGGGCCTCCCATGTCAATGGCCATCATGGCGCCAAGTATCAGTCCCAGTACCGTAATCATGCCCGCATCAGAAATTCCTGTCAGCATAACGCTTAATCCGGTATTGATCAAACCAATCAGCGGGTTAAAGATCATGCACATTAGTATTCCTACTACGAAAATACCTACCAGTGGATAAATCAGCGTCGGCTTAATACCGTCCAGGGAATCCGGCAGCTTGCTGCACAGTTTCTTCAGTCCCAGCACCACAAAACCAGCCAGGAAACCAGCCACAATACCTCCCAGGAACCCGGACACGGTGTTGCCGCTGTTTTCACCCACAAAGGCAAAGTTGGCGATAAACCGGGAGAAACCACCCATTCCCTCTACATTTCCACCAAAAATATAGTTTGCCAAAACGGCATTTCCATTGGCCGCCAGAAGACCGCCGGCAAAACCCACTGCCAGTCCCGGACGGTCGGCAATGGAATAGGCGATGTATCCGGCTAACACTGGCACCATCATGCCCATGGACAAATCACCAATGTACTTAAACAGCGCCGACAATGGCGTACAGGTACCGAAGTTTCCACCACCAGTAGAGCCATAGCCGCAGATTGTATCAATTAAAAAGGCAATCGCCACCATGATACCGCCGCCAATGACAAAGGGAAGCATATGGGACACTCCGCTCATCAAATGCTTATACACTGCATGGCCGATGGATTCCTTTTCCCCGGAGTCACTTTCCTCTGTCTCCCCGGAGCCGCCCTCATAGACAGCCGCCTTGCCGCTTAAAGCCTCCTCAATGAGTTTTTCCGCCTTATTAATCCCGTCGGCTACCTTCGTAACCACTACCCGGTGTCCCACAAAACGCTCCATCGGCACCTTGGTATCCGCCGCCACAATAATGCCGTCTGCCTCTGCAATTTCCTCATCTGTCAGAAGATTCTTGGTTCCGCCGGAGCCTCTGGTCTCTACCTTGATGCTGTGGCCAAGTTCTTTTGCCTTTTTCTCCAGTGCCTCGGCCGCCATATAGGTATGGGCAATACCGGTAGGACATCCTGTCACTGCCAAAATCCGTTTTGGGGCTCCTGCACTTCCGGGTGTTTCGGTTTTTATAACTTTTACAACATCTTCGCTTTCCTTCGCTTTTTCCTGCTCCATTCTGGCATTCTCCGCCTTATTGATAACCTGCAGAAATTCCTCTGCCGTTCCGGCATTTTTCAGGCCTTTGGTAAAGTCCTCATCCATCAGAAGCATGGAAAGACGGCTGAGTACATCCAGATGCACATTATTCTCTGTATTGGGAGCCGCAATCAGAAAAATCAGATGAACCGGCTGTCCGTCCAGAGAATCAAACTCAACGCCCTCCGGCACCACCATGGCTGCCAGCCCGGGCTGGCTCACTGCGTCGGATTTGCAGTGGGGAATGGCAATACCGTCACCAATTCCTGTGGTACTTTCCTCCTCTCTGGCATAAACGCCCTGACGGTAGCGCTCCACATCCGTCAATTTTCCTCCTGCTTCCATCAGGTCTACCATTTTGTCCAGAGCCTCTTTTTTGCCTGAGGCCTGACCCTTCAGTTGAATGCTTTTCACATCCAGCAAATCGGTAATTCGCATAATATTCTCTCCTTTCTTTCTTAAAAATTACATGATATGCGAAGCCTTAATGGCATCCACTTCTACAATATTACTGCAATGTACAAATTCCTTACCGGTTACTTTGGTGGTGATAATGTCAGCATTTACAAAATCGCCGAATTTTACACAGGATATCTGTGAAAATTTACTGGAATCACATAAAACATAGCATTTGGCACAGCGGCTCATGGAAGTTTTTTTTATCATAGCCTCCCGTACATCCGGTGTGCAAAATCCCTCCTCTTTGCTGACGCTGTTGGTTCCCCAGAAACCCTTTGTAAAATTGTATTTTTGCAGACTCTCCACTGCTTCTTCCCCTACCAGTGCCTCCGTGGCTGCCTTAAATTCCCCACCGGGCAGATAGACCGTATAGCCGGCTTCGGACAGCCGTTTGGCATGGGATACGGCATTGGTGACAAAGACTGCCTGCTTTTCTGTCAGGTACTCAATCATCCGCTCCGTGGTGGTGCCCGCATCCAAATAGACAAAATCATCCGGTTTTATAAGAGAGGCCGCATACCGGGCAATCCGTTCCTTTTCTTCAGGATTCCTTTCCTTGCGCAGAGACACGGCATCATCCTTTGCCTTGTACCGGCTCCCTATGACCATGACGCCGCCCCGCACCTTTTTCACCGTGCCCTGCCCATCTAACAGGGCCAAATCCCGGCGCACGGTGGACTCCGATATCCCCAGTTTCTCTGTCAACTGTCGGGTGGAAATGCTCTGATACCGTTCCACCAGTTCCAATATTCTCTGTAACCGTTCCTCTGTAAGCATTTTTGCCTCCACTTCTTATGGTATTTTTATTATACAATCATTTTCATTCATAATCAATCAAAATCTTCCAAAATATTCCACAAATTTCCAGACCTTTCTTTGTGACATTTTACGAAAAAGACTCTTTTTTTATACATTCCTGCCAATGTTATAAAAAAAGAGTCCTTTGTTACTTTCACTTATATTTTGTATGAAAAACCCAATATTAATTTATGTGCATATCCCATTACCTCTTCTCAATCTTTACGTATTCCCTTTCCTCCATCACGCTCTTATAGGCCGGACGTATGATTTTATCCACGTTTACCAGCTCCTCGATACGGTGGGCACTCCAGCCCACAATACGGGCCATGGCAAAAATCGGCGTATACAGTTCCACCGGAATCCCCAGCATACTGTAGACAAACCCGCTGTAAAAGTCCACATTGGCACTGACGCCCTTATACATCTTCCGCTTTTTGGAGATGATTTCCGGTGCCAGCCGCTCAATCATTGAATACAAATCATAATCCTCTGTCAGCCCCTTCTCAATGGCCAGGCTCTCCACGAATTTTTTGAATACCCGGGCCCGGGGGTCTGAAAGGGAATACACTGCATGGCCAATTCCATAAACCAGGCCCTTCCGGTCAAATTCCTTCTTGTCCACAATCCGCTCCAGATACCAGCGGACTTTGTCTTCGTCCTTGCAATCCTTTACCTTCTCCCGAAGGTCATTCATCATTTCCATGACCTTGATATTGGCGCCGCCATGCTTTGGTCCCTTTAAGGAAGACAGCGCCGCCGCCATGACCGAGTAGGTATCGGAGCCCGCTGAAGTCACCACCCGGGTGGTGAAGGTGGAGTTATTGCCGCCGCCATGCTCCATATGGAGAACCAGCGCTGCATCTAACACCCGTGCCTCCAATGGCGTATAGGACTTGTCCGGCCGGAGCATCAGAAGAATATTCTCCGCTGTGGACAGAGATTCGTCCGGCCGGTGGATATAAAGGCTGTCGTTCCTCTCATAGTGGTTATAGGCATGATAGCCATATACTCCTAACATCGGCATGACACTAATCAGCCGGAGACACTGCTTCAGGATATTTTCCAGGGACTGCTCACTGACCTTTTCATCATAGGAGGCCAGCGTCAGCACACTCCGGGTCAGGGAATTCATCAAATCGCTGCTGGGCGCCTTCATAATTACATCTCTGGTGAAATTGGTGGGAAGAGTACGGCTCTCCGCCAGCATATAGCGGAACCCCTGCAATTCCTCCTCTGTCGGGAGCTTGCCCATCAGTAACAGATAGGCGACCTCCTCAAAACCAAAGTGATGGTTACGGAAACCGTTTACCAGGTCAATGACATGATATCCCCGGTACCACAGCTGGCCATCACAGGGGATTTTTTCTCCATTCTCTTCACGAAATGCCTCGATTTTGGAGATATGGGTCAGCCCGGACAGAACACCATTTCCATTTTTGTCCCTGAGCCCCTTCTTTACTCCGTACTCCGCAAACAGCTCCGGGCTAATCTGGTCCGTCTCCCGGCACATCGCTGCACAGTCCTTTACATACTCTTCAAAGGGTTTCATTTTCTGTTTTACCATAATCTATCACCTTCCATATCTGCTATGATTTTCGCTTAATCTCTTCTTTTATATTGTCTGTCACCTTTTTTGCCACCTGGGTCAACACCTGCCGCTCTGAATCTGTAATGCCCTGATACAGGATGCCCCGGATATATTCCTGAATCCGTCTTATCTCAACCAGACATTCATTTCCCGCCTCTGTCATATAGAGGTGGCTGCACCGTCTGTCTCTGGCATCCTCCTCTATACGAATCAGCTGCCGCTTTCTCAGATGGTCAATCGCCTTGGAGATATGAGCCTTGGAAACACCGCTGACGTTTTTCAAATCTCTTGAGGTATTGCGCTCTCCCGCCATAGACAGCAGATACAACAAATCCACTTCCACTGGCTTCAATTCATACTTTTCCAAAATTTCCTGATACTCCATCTCATACAGCTTTTTCAGATGTCTTCCCTTCAAAAAGAGTTCTATTTCGTCCATGATGGCCTCCAACCAGACTGTTTATTTTGAAACAGTTTTGCAAAAAACTGTTTCTTTTTGAACTAATATAGCAGATATGAGCTCCCTTGTCAAGTCACACTATCTCACAATGGCGTAGACCATATAGGAGGCATACAGGACAAGCAGTACCGCTCCCTCCATACGGTTTATCCGGCGGCCGGAGCAGACAAAGCCATAGCATATGAGACTGACGCCCAAAAGCATTCCCAAATCCACAAAGGATGCCATGCTAATCTGAATGGGATGCAGGGAACTGGAAACACCCAGAATCAGCAAAAGATTAAAGAGATTCGAGCCCACTACATTGCCCAGGGCCATGCCGTTCTCCCCCTTGGAAGAGGCCACCACCGAGGTCACCAGCTCTGGCAGACTTGTTCCAATGGCTACTATGGTAAGCCCCACCAGCGTCTCACTCATGCCCCAGGCCAGGGCCAGGGCTCTGGCGCTGTTTACCACCAGCTGGCCGCCGATGACAATAGCCGCCAGTCCCCCCAGAATAAACAAAATGCTCTTTCCCAGAGAGACTTTTTCCTCCTCCTGTTCCTGCGTCCGGTTTTTCAGGGCAACACGGACGGTATACAGCATATACAGTATAAAAGCGCCCACTAACACCAGACCGTTCCACCGGAACAATTCTCCCGCCGCAGCCTCGGCATCATGGAAATTTCCGCCCTTTCCTGCCAGCACCAGATTTCCTGCCAGCAGAAAGACTAACAGCGTGGCAATCAGGCAAATCGGAAAATCTCTCTTTTTTATCCCATCATCCACCGGCAGGGGTTTCATAATGGCACAGACGCCAAGCACCGCCAGAAGATTAAATATATTGGAGCCCACCACATTGCTGACAGCGATGGCATTGGAGCCGGACAGCCCCGCCGACACGCTTACTGCCAGTTCCGGGGCACTGGTGCCCATGGCTACCACAGTGAGTCCAATGACGACACCGGGCACCTTGAAATATCTGGCAATGGAGGCACTTCCCTCCACAAAAAAATCCGCCCCTTTAATCAGGGCCACAAAACCTACTGCTAATATGATACAATTCCAAAAGATTTGCATGGATTTCCTCCTTTGATTTTATTTTTATACAAAAACAAGACTTTTATTGCAACAAAAAAAATCTCATGTTCCAATAAAAGTCTCTGGCAGTGTAAGATTATTTTAACTTCTGTACCAGTTCCTTCAGATGGGTAATCTCGCTGTCTGAAAACTCCTCTTTATCCAGAAAAGCGGCAAAAAACTTTTCCTTGGAGCCGTCAAACATACGGTTTACCAGTTCCTTTGTCTCGTACTCCTGAATGTCCTCCTTCGACACCAGGGCCTGGCAGACAAAGTGAGGCTCGATTCTCTTAATGGCGCCCTTCTCCACACATTTTTTCACTACCGTATAGGTGGTATTGCGGTTCCAGCCAATCCGCTCCTTCAGCACCTTGACAATTCCGCTGGCCCGCATATCACCATATTCCCACAAAACCTCCATTACCTTACGCTCGGAATCAAATAATTTCATGCCTTTCTCACTCATTGCTGCCTCCTTATTATTCTATACATTCCTGCATTTAGCACATATACTTTTTTCTTTAGACTAACAAATTAGTCCCCAAAAGTCAAGTCCCATCCGCCAAAGTTTCCGGCCCCTCGCCGGCCTGCCAGATGGTATGGGTAAACCGGGTAAACGCCGCCGTTCCCCCGGCCTCCTCCGTGGCATAGCAGCACAGTCCGGCCCGGCAGCCACAGAAGTGGTCCAGCTTAAAGTGCAGTTTTATTTTGTCTCCCAGAGGACGCCAGCCCTCCTCTGTCTGAAGAAAAAACTGGGCCATGTCCCGCATTTCCCCAAAGTCTGCCCGGACACGAAGCGTCACCTCCGGTCCCGTCAGGGAAACTCTTGCCAGTTCCTCTCCCACCGTCTCGTCCGCCGGCTGTGCCATGGCATTTTCCTTTTCCCCCGGTCTGGCCAAAAGCACCGCCGCATACCTTCCATGTTCCCGCCGGAGTCCGGCCAGTGCATAATCCCCCTGAAGCAGACAGAGACCGGCAATATCGCCATCCTTTAACCGGCCTCCCTCCACAGTCACGGTCACTTCGCTGCCGGGATACATCAGCCGCTGGGTCAGGGTATTTACCGCCTGGCTCACATTGTTACAGAGCCCCCCTGTGGTGAGCTCCAAAGCTCTTTTTTCCCTGGAAATCCGCCACAGGGCAGGCTCAGGAATATGATTCCATTCCCACCAGGGCTTCAAGTGGATGTTTCCCTGCGCATCCGGTTCATAGGAAAAATCGTCCCCGCCATACACCGGCTCATAGGAATATCCCGGACGGTTATCCAGACAGGCAATGTCCCGGGGCACCCGGCCTTCCACGCCAAAGACAGGAAAATCCCCCCGCCATTCCACCGGCACCAGCACAGGAATCCGTCCCACCGCTCCGCTGTCCTGAAATAAAATACCATACCAGTCTCCCTCCGGCGTGTCAACAATACCGCCCTGGGCCACCCCCTGATTGTGATATCCCCGGTCATCATCCAGTACATCACCGCCCCGGTACGGCCCCTCAATCCGGTCTGCCACATAGCAGGCCTGGGTGCGGCGGGCCTCGTCTGCCCTGCCCCAATGGATAAAAAACAGATAATATTTTCCCTTTATTTTATAAAAATGGGTGCCCTCATAGCCAAGCCGGACGTCCTCTGTGTCCTCCACCACCATCTGGTGAAAGCCTCCTGTCTTTGGTTTTGTTAAATCTTCATTTAATTCTATGATGTATATCTGCCGATTTCCGTAAGCCAGATAAATTCTGCCATCATCGTCAAAGAGCAGGGAGCTGTCATGGTAAAAGCCCTCTATTTCACTCTTTTTCCAGGGGCCGGTAATCTCGGGGGAACGGTACAGGTAGGTCTTTCCTGTATCGTTTGCCACAAAGCAGATGTAAAAGATTCCCTGATGATAGCGGAGAGAGGCCGCCCACATGCCCTGGCCGTAGGCACACTGTCCCTCCCTCAGACACTCCTTATCCGTCTCCTCCAAGGCCTCATAGACATGGGTAAGAATTTCCCAGTCTGTCAGATTATAAGAGCGCAGAATCACACACCCCGGCATAAAGTGCATGGTGGTACTCACCATATAATAGGTGTCATCCACCCGGATAACATCCGGGTCAGGAAAATCTGCTTTTATCAATGGATTTGGATTCATAGTTTGTCCCTCATTTCCTCTATGCCGTCTGTCAGTTCCGGCATCAGTTGTTCCAGGGCATACACGATGCCCTCCTCTGTATTTTTCCGGGTCACAAAATCTGCGGCTTCCTTTGCCTCCGGCTCTGCATTTTCCATGGCCACGCCGGTACCGGCGGCCTGCAGCATTGCCACGTCATTGCCGCTGTCTCCGAAGGCCAGTATCTCCTCCGGGACAATGCCAAGCTTCTCCCCCAATTTTACAATGCCATCCCCCTTGGAGGCGGAGCGGGCCGTGACCTCTACATTTCCCATGCCCCCGGACACCATAATAAATTCCGGGAACTCTTCTATTATGGCAATTACCTTCTCATAGTCCCGCCTGGTGCCATCGGGATTTTCCACAAAATTGATTGTGATTTTCTGCACGTCGTCTCCCCGCTCTGCCAGATACTCCGTCAGTTTCTCCACACAGGTCCGGGATTCCCGGATATAGGCCTTTACCTCCTCCGAGGCATTCATTTCCTCAATCAGCCTCCGGTTTTTGATGCTCATATAGCACTCCCCTTTGACAAAGGCATCTGCCATCACTGTCAGGGGCTCCAATTTCTTCATCATGGGAAGGAAACGCCGGAGGGGCATACTGTTTTCATAGATACAGCGCCCGGTGTCCTTTTCATATACCCCAGCGCCATTGGTAGTAAGTATGTAGCGGACCCCTTCCAGGCTTTTCACCTCTTCGAATATGCCGCAAAAGGGCCGGCCGGTGGCCGGGACAATCTCGATTCCCTGTCTGGCCGCCTTCTCCAGAATTTTTTTCGTAAGCGGTGGGATTCTTTTTTTATCATCCAAAACTGTTCCATCCAGGTCAAAGGCAATCATTTTTATCATGACGCTGCTCCCTTCTTTTTCAAATGTCTGGCTATACCTCAATTGCCAAGCCGCATTGCATTGCGGGGATGCTTGCTTTCCAGTACATGCTTCTTTTTCTCCGCCGCCACATGGGTGTAAATCTGGGTGGTGACAATGGAGGAGTGTCCCAGCAGATTCTGAATAATGCGGATATCCACGTCCTGCTCTAAAAGAAGTGTGGCAAAGGAATGCCGGAACATATGCGGGGTAATGTGCATGGTAATCCCCGCCGCCCTTGCATATTTCTCAATCATCAGACGGACGGTCTGATCGGAAATTCTTTGATTATAGCGGTTGCGGAAAAAAGCCTGCTGCTGCTTCTCCTCCCCTTCTCCCTTCTCCCTGGCAGAAACAGCTCTCTGATATTCCCAGAGAAGGTTTCGGACACCGCTGTTTCCAATGGGTATCCGCCGCTCCTTCGCTCCCTTCCCGTAGACACGGATGACTCCCTGAGCCAAATCCACATCCTCCTGGCACAGGCTGCACAATTCGGAAATCCGGATGCCTGTCATAAAGAGAAGTTCAATTACTGCCAAATCCCGTAAAAGAAGAAGGGAGGACGAGGTATTCTTCATTCGGTTTCTGCACTGGTACATATAGGATAACAGCTGCTCAATGGTCTCACAGGGAATACTTCTTGGCAGAAGCATTTCTTCTTTAAACTTTACCCGGATTTTGTTAAAGGGATTGATTTCAATCCGCTCCTCGTATTCTAAATAGTTGAAAAATGCCTTGAGACTGGCAATTTTCCGCTTGGTGGTCTTCTGTTTATAGGCACTGTGGAGATGATAGAGATATGCCGTTATGCCGGTTTTGTCGGCTCTTTGGCCTGTCTGCTCCAGAAACCGTTCAAACTGATGCAAATCCGTTCGGTAGGCCTTGATGGTTTTGGTGGTAAGCTCCTTCTGATATTGGCAATAAGTGAGATAATGGTTGATTTCTCTGGTTATGTAATTCATTTTTGCATTCTCCTTTGCTGTCTTAGCCTGATGGTTCATCGTGCTGGCACGATGGCGTATCACACTGCTATCCGGAAACCACACTCCGTGGCTTTCCTGCCAGAAAAGCCCCTATACTCTTCTCCACATCTGCCACCAGCCGCTTTCTCGCCTCCACACTGCTCCAGGCAATGTGGGGTGTTAAAAAAAGCCGGTTACGGTTTTTGATTCGCAAAAGCGGACTGTCAGAGGACATGGGTTCCCTGAAAAACACATCCAGAGCCGCCGCCTGAATCTCTCCCTGTTCCAGGGCCTCCACTAAATCCTTTTCCTCCACAATGGCTCCCCGGCCCAGATTGAGAAATATGGCCGAGGATTTCATTTTGCGGAAAGCCTCCTGATTCATCAGCCCCCGGCTCTGCTCCGTCAGGGGGGCATGGCAGGATACCACATCGCTGGTAGCTAACAGGGTATCAAAGTCCACTGCTGCGTAAGGAACCTCATACCGCCTGCCGCTGGCAGAAAAATACACCACCTCCATGCCGAAGGCACTGGCGGCCTCCGCCACCCGGCGGCCAATAGTGCCAAGACCAATAATCCCCATGCGCATGCCATGCAGCTCATGAAAGGGAATCCCAATTTTAGTAAAGGATTCCCCTGCCGAATACTCTCCCGACGCCACATAGTCCGCATAATAGTCCAGACTTTCCAACACCTGCAAAAGCATGGCAAAGGTGTGCTGGACAACGGACTCGGTGGAATAGGCCCGGGCGTTGGTTACCACAATGCCCCTCTCCCGGCAGTAATCCGTATCAATGTTGTTATAACCGGTGGCCGCCTCGCAAATCAGCTTCAGCCCATGGGCGCCCTCCATATTTTCCTTCCGCAGCAGACACTTATTGGGCACTACAATATCTGCTTCCCGGATTCTCTCTGCAATTTTTGTATCCGGTGTGTTATCATAGGTTGTCAGCTCTCCATATTTTTCCAGCCCCTTCCAGCTGACATCCTTTCCCACAGAATCCGCTTCCAAGACTACAATTCTCAATTTCCTTCCTCCCATTGCGTTAGTGCCATCGTGCTATCTCCTCATCCGTCACAGAATCCGGACTGTATCTGGCCTTCTCATACAGCCAGGTCAGATACCCGGCATTCCTTTCCTCCTGTAAATACTCCTGCTGCAGCTCCTGGGGCGTCTGGCTGGAATCTACCCTTCTGCCCGCCGCCTGCTTTTTTATCCTGCGGTAAAATACACGGCGGATTCGTCCATCGTTTCCCTCGGGAAAGACTATGCCGGCTTTTCTTCGCACCGGAACCAGACTGGAATACTCCTCATTGTCATTTTTTTCGACTATTTCTTCATAATATTCCTCTCCATCCCCTCGTTTTCGCACAAAACGGGTGATAATCCAGTACAAAATCAGCACCACTGCCACCAGACCAAAAAGCACCAGTGCCCCATAGGCTATATAGCGTATAATCACCAGAAAAAGGCCTGGCTCCGCCTGTTTCTGACGAATCTGCTCCGCTATCTGGTCTCCGGCGCCGGAATTTGGAATCTTACTTTCACTGTATTCCTGTTCCTCCTCCTGACCGGTTCCCGGCTGATACAGTGTGGGCTTCCACTCAGGAAGCAGGCTCACTGCCACAATCAGAACAAACAGCACCGTCACTGCCAAAGCAGCCAGACGGAGCAGGGAATGCACCATCTTTTTTCCTGCCCTCTCCCTGGTATCCTTGGAAACACTGGGATTACGGTGCAGTAAAATATATTTTCCGCTGTAGTACCGCCAGAAAAAATACAATCCCAGCGCCGCCACATATAAAAGTTCAGCAAACAGAATATTCGTTCTGGCACCGGCAAATGCACCGGAATACATCATTCCGGCATCCTCTCCCCACAGGCCGGCTATACCTCCCGGAGCAGCCACCACCCCGGCAACAATCACCATTCCCAGACGACAGGACGGAATCTTCCCCTCCTGCCTCTGCTTTTCCTCCTTCCGTACCTTGAAATAGAAATTCAATATAAGGCCCGGTACTGCCAACAGAATAACAGCCATAAGACTGGCCGAAAGCCCGCCGTCAAACCAGAAGAACCAGGAGGTAAACAGGACAAGCACCAGAAGATATTCACAATAAAAGGAGAGCATTCTAAGCACACGATATTCCTTCATCCCGCACCTCCCCATTTTATCAGACATTTTTCCAATCCCGGCGACACTTCCCGAAATTCACTGTCCGCTCCGTTTTCGGTAATCATTGGCGCTACCCAGGTCACGGGCACTCCCTTTCTCAAAATCCCGGTTACCGCCTGCTGTAACGGCATTTTCCCGGCAGGCGAAATGAAAATGACGTGGGTATCCGGACGCAGTTTTTCCGCCTCCCCCGCTAACAGCTCCAGACCATTGCAGCACACGTTTTTATAGGAAATGACTGCCAGAGCGTGGCGAACCGCCGCCAGCTGCTCCTGACCATTCCCCTCTAAGCGCACCATTTCCTCCCCGCCGGCAACCAGTCTGGTGGGTATGCCATTTTTGCTCAGATAATAAATGAAGGAATAGGCAAGACGGATGCTGTCCTCCATTAAATCCATATCGGTAAATACCCCGGGGGATTCCAGGTTCAACAGTATCACCACCGGGGCGCCCGCCTGATATTCCGTGGTTTTCACCTGCCACTGGCCCGTTCTGGCAGAGGCCTTCCAGTGAATCCGGCGCATGGAATCCTGGGGCGTATAGGCCCGCACTCCGGCATAGGCATACGGGTCTTCATATAATGGCACCGGTGTCACAAGACCGCCGGTCATATGCCGGAATACCGGCAGAAGCCGCTGAATATCAATCCGGGAGGGATATACACACAATGAGGCCTGCACCGTTTTTTTGTGGGCAAAGGTATGGGTGCAAAACAAGTCATAGCTTACCAGTTCCGCCTCCTGAATCTGATACAGTCCCCGTTTTTTACAGGTAAAACGCAGTTTTCGGCGCACCTTTTGAAAACCGTCAACGCTCATGACATCGTTACGGTAATAATAATCCGATACGCTTCCGCTGTCCGTGTCTTCAAAGCGGAGATACTTGGAAGCCTGAAACTTGACACAGAGTACCGGAAGCTTCATTTTTTTATTGTTCACCGCTGTCTCATAGAGAAACAGCTGGTCTCCCTCACCGGCCTGATTCTCGGAAAAACCGATATCCACCTGGAAATTTTCCTTCCACCGCCTGCGGTAATAATAGGTGTGTCCGCAGTACAGCAGAAAAAAGAGCAGCCCGGCCAAAAGTATCAATATCACCTGGAAAAATCCTCCGTAGGCGCAGTCACCAGATTCGCGATTTCCTGAATATAGTCTGCCGCTTTTTTCTTACTGCTGTATACATCCTCCAGTAAAATGCGGTGTCCCAGTACAAAAGGAGCCAGCTTCTTCACTGTCTCCGGCGTTACATAGGACTGTCCGCAAATGGCGCTGTAACATTTCACCACCTTCAAAAAGGCAATGGCCCCTCTTGGACTGACCCCCAGCGCAATGTTCTTATGCTCTCTTGTCTTATCCACCAAATCCAGCAGGTATTCCTCTACACACTCATGGACAAAGACCTCTGCACAGGCCTGCTGTAACTCGGCAAGAGTTTCTCCCCGGCACACCGGCCCAATATTTTCCAATGGATTTCCTGCGGCAAAGAGATGAAGAATCTCTCTTTCGTCCTGTCTCTCCGGGTAGCCCATAGGAATCTGCATAATGAACCGGTCCAACTGTGCCTCCGGCAGGGAAAAGGTCCCCGCCGTCTCCACTGGGTTCTGGGTGGCAATGACAAAGAAAGGCTCCGGTATTTTCATGGTGACCCCATCAATGGTGGCCTGTCTCTCCTCCATGCACTCTAACAGACTGGATTGGGTTCTGGGAGTGGCCCGGTTAATTTCATCCGCCAGAAGAATATTGGTAAAAATCCCGCCGGGACGAAATTCAAATTCTCCTTCCTTCTGGTTGAAATAGTGGATTCCCGTCACATCTCCCGGCAGCAAATCCGGTGTAAACTGAATACGCTTAAACTCCATATCCAGCGAGGCCGCCAGAGACTTCGCCAACATCGTCTTGCCCGTGCCCGGCACGTCCTCTAACAGTACATGGCCCCCGGCTAACACCGCCGTAAACACCAAATCAATGACATCACTTTTGCCAACGATGACCTTCTCCACATTGGTGCGGATGGCGTCCGCCGCCGCTTTTACTTCCTTTATTTCCATATAACCTCCTGGCTCGCTGGTTTTCAAATCTGCTTCATCAGGTTTACCATCTCAATGGCAGAGCAGGCTACATCATAGCCCTTGTTGCCGGCCTTGGTTCCCGCCCGCTCAATGGCCTGTTCAATATTGTCCGTGGTAAGCACTCCAAAGAGAACCGGCATTCCGGTATTCAGGCTTACAGCGGCAATCCCCTTGCTGACCTCCGCACATACATAGTCATAGTGGGAGGTAGAGCCCTTAATGACGGCTCCCAGGCAGAGGATGGCGTCATATTTGCCAGCCTGTGCCATCTTCTGTGCCACCACCGGGATTTCAAAGGCGCCCGGCACCCAGGCCAGCTCCACATCCCCATCGCTTACGCCATGTCTTGCCAGGGCATCCTGGGCTCCGCCAATCAGTTTGCTGACAATGAACTCATTAAACCTCGCTGCCACAATACCGATTTTCAATCCCTCTCCAATTACATTTCCTTCCAGTGTTCTCATGATAAATCTCCTTTCTTACCAGCATAACGGCGCGTTATGCTGCCTCTATGTTTTATTTTCTTATTTTATAATGGGTCATATGCTGCATCTTTTCCTGCTTCGTTACCAGATATTTATAATCCTCTGGCTTAGGCTCTATCTCGATGGGCACACGCTCCTCAATGGTAATGCCATATCCCGCAAGCCCGGCAATCTTGGTAGGATTGTTGGTCAGAAGCCGGAGTTTTTTCGCTCCCAGATCATATAAAATCTGAGCGCCAATCCCATACTCCCGCAAGTCCGGGGCAAAGCCCAGCTTGACATTGGCCTCCACGGTGTCATAGCCCTGTTCCTGCAGTTCATAGGCCTTTAACTTATTCAAAAGACCGATACCCCGGCCTTCCTGCCTCATATAGAGAAGAATCCCCCGGCCTTCTCTGGCAATCTGCCTCAAGGCATTTTCCAACTGCTCTCCGCAGTCACAGCGCTTCGAGCCAAACACATCTCCTGTCAGGCATTCCGAGTGCACCCGGCAGAGCACCGGCTCACCGTCCGCCACATCCCCCATGGTCAGCGCTACATGATGTTCTCCATTGGTGATGTTTTCATAGCCATGAATGGTAAACTCCCCATATTTTGTGGGAAGCTTTGCCTCCGCTTCCTTTTTCACCAGGCTTTCCTTCTCCAGCCGCTTCTGTATCAGCTGGCTGATGGTGATGACATGAAGCCCATGCTTCTTTGCAAACTCTAACAGCTCCGTGGTGCGCATCATGGTGCCATCCTCCCGCATGATTTCACAGCACAGTCCGCATTCCTTTAATCCTGCCATTTTCACCAAATCTACGGTGGCCTCGGTGTGGCCGGCCCGCTTTAACACGCCGCCCTCTCTGGCCTCTAAAGGAAACATATGCCCTGGGCGTCTGAAATCCTCCGGCTTTACTCCCTCCTCCACACATTTCATGGCTGTCAGGGAACGCTCTACGGCAGAAATTCCCGTGGTGGTATCCACATGGTCAATGGACACGGTAAAGGCGGTGGTATGGTTGTCGGTATTCACCGCTACCATCTGGTCCAGTCCCAGCTTCGCCGTCAAAGCCCTGCTCATGGGCATACAAATCAGCCCCTTGGCATGGGTAGCCATCATATTGACATTCTCCGTGGTGGCAAACTCAGCGGCACAGATTAAGTCCCCCTCGTTTTCCCGGTCCGGGTCGTCAATGCACAGGATTATCTTTCCCTGCCGCAAATCCTCTAATGCCTGGTCGATTGTTGCAAATTCTGTCATGCTTTCCTCCATTCCGAAGCGATTCCTCGCTTTCCCTATCCTTTATCTAAAAACCGTTTTCTGCCAGAAATTCCATGGTAATCCGGCTTTCCTTCCCCTCTGTTTTCCGGGGCTTACACAGTTTTTCCACATATTTTCCTATAATGTCGGTCTCCAGGTTGACAATATCCCCTTTCCTTCGATCCGCCAGCACCGTACCCGCCTGGGTATGGGGAATGATGGAAACCTGAAAATCCGCCGGCCCCACCTTTGCCACGGTAAGGCTGATGCCATCTATGGTTATGGAGCCTTTTTCCACAATGTAGCGGAGCAGCTCCGATTCTGCCGAAATCCGATACCAGACCGCCGTCTCGTCTCTGGTAATCTCCTGCACGGTACCGGTGCCGTCAATGTGCCCCGCTACGATGTGCCCGCCGAATCTGCCGTCCACCGGCATGGCCCGCTCCAGATTCACCCGGCTCCCCGGCTTCAGATGCCCCAGGGAACTCCGCTCCAGTGTCTCCGCCATGACATCCGCCGTATACCCGGATTCTCCCATGGTAGTGACGGTCAGACAGACGCCGTTCACGGCAATGCTGTCTCCAATCTTGGTCCCCTTCAAAACCTCCTGACAGTGGATATGCAGTACCGCCGACTGGCTTCCCCGGTTCACGGAGGCAATCTCTCCTATTTCTTCTATAATTCCTGTAAACACTTCCTGCCCTCCTTGCTCTCTCCGTCTATTTTTCTTTTACCCGGCCACTGATACAAATATCCCTGCCCAGTTTCAAAATGTCCAGAGCCTCTATTTCCAGCGCCTCTCTCATCCGGGGAAATCCTTCCCCCTCCACTGGCGCTTTTGCCTCTTTGCCGCCAATGAGTTTGGGTGCCACATAACAGTATACCCGTTTTACCATACCGCTTTTTAACACCGTTCCGTGGAGGGTGCCTCCCCCCTCAATCAAAACACTGTCAATGCCCTTTTCTCCCAGCTGCTTCATCACTTCCTTAAAATCTACCCGGCCGTCTTCATCGGCGTGTATCAGCTCTATGCCTGCCTCCCGCAGCTTCTCCTGTTTTTCCTCGTCTCCGGAGGCATAGGCGACTACCGTGGGAATGTCCCCCGCCGTCTGCACCAGCTGACAATCCAGAGGAATCCTCAAATGGGAATCGCAGACTATGCGGAGGGGATTTACCCCTTCCTCGATTCGGCAGTTCAGCATGGGGTTATCTGCCAGGACTGTCCCTATTCCCACCATAATGGCGCTGTATTTTTTCCGCAGCATATGCACATGCTCTCTCGCCTCCTCCCCGGTCACCCACTTGGAATCTCCGGTGAAGGCAGCAATCTTACCATCCAGGGTCATGGCATATTTCATGGCGATAAAGGGAAGCCCCGTCTGGATATAGTGGAAAAAAATCTCATTCAGTTCCAGACACTCCTTTTCTAAAATCCCCGTCTCCACTTGAATGCCGTGGTTTTTCAGTATCGCCACCCCTTTCCCTGCCACCTTGGGATTCGGGTCCATGGCTCCTACAAACACCCGGCCAATCCCCCGCTCCATGATAATCTCCGTACAGGGCGGCGTCTTGCCCTGATGACAGCAGGGCTCTAAGGTCACATACAAATCGGCTCCCGTCACATCCTCTTTGCACCGGGACAGGGCATTCCGCTCCGCATGATACTGACCGTACCGCTCATGAAACCCCTCTGCCACAATCTGCCCGTCCTTTACTACGACACAGCCCACCATGGGATTGGGTGAGGTGTGTCCCATCCCCTGTTCGGCCAGCTCCAGCGCCCGCCGCATGTAATCATATTTTGTCATGTTGTCCTCATTTCTGTGTATTTTTCTATACAATGCAAAAGCCCTGAGCATATAAAATACTCAGGGCTTAGTATACGAAAAATATCCTATCTTCTTTCATCCAGACTATACTGTCGGCTTCGGAATTTCACCGAATCAACGGCTGTTACACCGCTCGCGGGCTGTACCGCCGGTGGGGACTTGCACCCCGCCCTGAAGATTGTTTCACTGTTTACTACTATAGCATAAACGACGTATTTCTGTCAAATGTGGCGTGTTGACAAAAACAGAAGGCACACATCTCCCCCTTACTCCTGGCACGATGGCGCCACTTCCCTCCGAATATAATCAAAACACCGGTTCAGCATATCCAAATCCACTTTGCCCTCTTTATCAAAGGCCGTGGCCTCTACAGTAAAGGTTCCATTATATCCGGTCCTACGGACAAAGTCGAAAAATTTCTTAAAATCAATATGCCCCTCACCGATTGGCAGGGTTCGCAGTTTTCCCCACTCTTTATACCCTCCGCCGTAGTCATTCACATGATAGTGGCGGATGTGATTTTTCTCCCAGAGCCAGCGGTATTCCTTATCATACAACAGCTCCAGTTCCTGGTGGAAGGCCGCCATTTTTGTATCAAACACAAAGTGAATGTCCGGGTAGCGCTCCGCCAGTTCACACCAGTGCTTCATAGGATTTTCCTGATTGCACACTACATTTTCCACCAGCAAATCAATCCCATAATTATCCGCAATACCTACAAATTCCCCGTAGGCCTTCTGATTATTGGCAAAATTGGCATCGGAAGTCATGCCGTCCCAGAGATGGAGCACCAGCTTCCCGGCATGAATGTTCTCTGCCATCTGGCAGTTGATGTCAAAAAGGCGCAGGGCCTCTGCCCAGTCTCCCGGCCCATTCTGGCTTATTTTCTCTCCAATATGTTTTTCGCAGTGCATAACCGGTATGTCAAATTTCATCTCCCGCAGATAGCCGGCAATTTCCTCTGCACTGTCATACCATGAGTTATACATCATAAATTCAAAACCATCGCAATGCAGTTTTTCTGACAATGGCGCCAAGAGCCGGAAATCCCTTCCGTTGGGTTTCCCGATTAAGGCTCCGGTGGAACATAGAATTTTACTCATTTTCCCTCACTCCTTATATCCAAAGGTAATCATTTTCCCCTTGCACTGGGTATACCTTACCTTTTCATGTGTCTCCACATACTGCTCAATCACTTTTTCCCTTTGACAATGGGCTTCTGCCTCCTCCCTTGTCATGCCATGGTTTACCAGGCGTTCCACCACTGCCTCATTCTCCTCATGATACCATGTACTATTTGACTGGAGAAAATTTTCCTTTCTATTAGAATAGTCTTCCTCCTGGGGAGTCACAAAAGACACCCGGTCATTCATCCGAACCTGGACATTCTTCACACCCAAATCCTGCATTACATAGGCATTGCGCATGGCTGCCGCATAATCACGGGAGCCATTTTCATATTCCGTCTGCCAGTGCTTAATAAGGCCTTTGTGTTCGCAGAGAAACCCATAATCCATTCCTTCTACATACAGGCCGCTGCACTCCAATTCCCGGTTCGAGTCAATGCACACCAGCAGTCCTCCCTTTTTCGCCATCCTCAGCATCTTTTTTATAAAGGGTTTGGAATCTCCCAAGTGGCGAAGTACCGACTGGCAGAGTACCACATCATAATGTTTTGTCTCCTCCATGGAAAGGAAGTCACCCTGCCATATTTCGCCGGCTACTTGATTTCTCTGGAGCATCTTCTTCCCCTGCTCTACCAGAGTCTCCGCAAAATCAATTCCTGTATAATCGCTTCCCTCCGGCAAAAGCGGCATCAGCAAACATCCCATATATCCATACCCACAGCCACAATCCAGTACACTCACCGGCTCATGGAGTTTCCACACTTTCTCTATCAGAAATTGAAGATAATCTCTGTTCCAGCTCTCCCTTCTGCTGCTTTGCAGATACTCCAGCCGACGGTTCCAAAATTCCTCCGAATCTGTTTCCTCCGGTAAAAATTCCTCGCCCCTCAACGGTACCAGACCGAGAAGTTCATCCACCGATACCTGGAAATAAGAGGCTAACACCGGCAATACCGTAATATCCGGCATAGTCACACCATTTTCCCATTTACTGATAGTCTGATATGTGGTTCCGACATATTCCGCCAGTTCCTGCTGGGTTATTTTTTTGGTTCGGCGCAGTTTGGCCAGCTGCAGCTGAATATTTCCCTGCATTTCTCTGCCTCCTTTTCCCTCTCCTATAGCATGATGACTGACATATCTTTTTTCGATATTATACCATGTCACAGAAAAATGTCCTTCACCCAAATGGATTATTTTCTCGCCCAAAAAGTGAATTTACTTAAAAAACCAGAATACTGCTGCCCTGCAACAATATTCTGGCCTTTACTTTTCCTGTTTTCATGCGGAAATTCACCCGTCATTTTCCTCTGGCGCTGGTGCGCACATAAAGGTAATCTCTGCCTCGGCAGCCACCTTGCCGTCCACGCTGGCAACAGCCTTACCCACTCCCATAGGGCCCTTGCACTTAATAATCTCCGTCTCCAGTTTCAGCCGGTCTCCCGGAATCACCTGTTTGCGGAACTTGGCGTTTTTGATGCCGCCAAAGAAGGCAAGCTTTCCCTTATTTTCTTCCAGACTTAATACCGCTACGGCACCTACCTGGGCCAGGGCTTCGATGATAAGCACTCCCGGCATCACCGGCTGCTGTGGGAAATGTCCCTGGAAATACGGCTCATTCATCGTCACATTTTTATATCCCACGGCCTTTACTCCCGGTTCCATCTCCTCAATGCAGTCCACTAACAGAAATGGATAACGGTGTGGAATAATTTTTTGAATATCATTAATATCTAACAGCATATGTTACCTCTTATTCTTCATAACCTTTGAAAATCAATGTTGCATTGTGTCCACCAAAGCCAAGAGAATTGCTGAGAGCCACGTTGACTTCCGTGCTTACGCCCTCCTTCACACAGTCCAAATCGCAGTCCGGATCCTGATTTACCAGACCTGCATTGGCATGAACAAAATTATCATTGATGGACTTGAGGCAGGCAATGGCCTCGACACCACCGGCAGCACCTAAAAGATGGCCTACCATAGACTTTGTAGAGCTTACCTTGCATTTATAGGCCGCCTCACCCATGGCCAGCTTGATGGCTCTTGTCTCGAACAAATCATTCATATGGGTACTGGTTCCGTGGGCGTTGATATAATCAATGTCCTCCGGCTTTACCCCGGCGTCCTTCATGGCAAATTCCATGGCCTTTGCTGCGCCACTGCCATCCTCAGCCGGAGAAGTTACATGATAGGCGTCACTGGTAGCACCGTAACCTATCACCTCGCCATAAATATGAGCGCCACGCTTTTTCGCATGCTCCAGCTCCTCCAGAACAAGAATACCGGCGCCCTCGCCCATAACAAAACCGCTGCGCTCCGTATCAAAAGGAATGGAAGCCCGCTTCGGGTCCTCGGAGGTGGTCAGGGCATTCAGACTGGTAAATCCAGCTACACCAAGTTCCGTAATGGCCCCTTCCGAACCGCCGGCAAACATCACATCGGCCTCACCGTACTGAATAGAACGGAAGCCCTCACCGATACAATGGGTTCCTGTGGCACAGGCTGTCACCACGTTGATATTTTTTCCCTTAAAACCAAACTGAATGGAAATGTTTCCTGCCGCCATATTGGAAATCAGCATGGGTATCATCAGTGGCGCTACCCGGTTCGGTCCTTTGGTGAGAATTTTCTCATAGTTGGTCTGCACGCACTGCAGGCTTCCAATACCACAGCCCACACTACAGCCCACCATAAACGGGTCTTCCTTCTCCATGTCCAGACCACTGTCCTCCAGAGCCTCCTTCGCCGCTACTACGGCATATTTGGCAAAATCCTCCATCCGGCGGGCAGATTTTTTATCAATGACTTCCGAAGCGTCAAAGTTTTTTATCTCTGCGGCCAGATGCGCCTTATACTCGCTGGTGTCAAACTTTGTGTTCGGTCCAATTCCCACCGTACCTTTTTTTGCATTTTCCCAAAATTCTTTTACATTGTTACCTATCGGGGTAACAGCCCCCATTCCGGTAACGACTACTCGTCTGCTCATTTTTTCCTCCATTCTGTCTATGCAATACTTTACACATGAAATTCACATGGCAAGTCCGCCATCTACACAAATCACCTGGCCGGTAATGTATCTTGCCTTGTCCGATGCCAGGAACACAACTGTCTCTGCCACGTCCTCCACCTTGCCAAACTCCTTCAAAGGAATGGTTTTACACGCCTCTTCCCGTACTGCCTCAGAAAGCTTTTCTGTCATTTCTGTCGCAATAAAGCCCGGTGCAATGGCATTTACCGTAATGTTACGGGAAGCCAGTTCCTTGGCCGTAGCCTTGGTAAGCCCAATCACTCCGGCTTTGGATGCAGAATAATTCGCCTGGCCCATATTGCCGGTAACACCCGACACCGAAGAAATATTGATGATGCGTCCACATCTCTGTTTCATCATTGGGCGGGTTACAAACTTTATTCCATTAAAGGTGCCCGCCAGATTCGTCTGGATGACCTCCTGAAATTCCTCCTCGGACATCTTCATAATCAGATTGTCTCTGGTAATACCGGCGTTATTTACAAGAATGTCAATTCTGCCATATTCCTTTACCACGCCGGCAAAAAATTCACTGGCCTGGGCAAAATCGCTGACATTACACTGAATGGCCGCCGCCTTGCCGCCATTTTTTTCAATTTCTGCCACTACCTCATCGGCCCGCTCCTTTGAGCCATTGTAATTTACTACTACCATGGCTCCTTCTCTTGCCAGGGCAAGGGCAATGCCCCGTCCGATGCCGCGGCTGGCGCCGGTTACTACGGCAACCTTTTCTTCTAATAACATGTCTTTCCTCCTATTTCACATGGCTTTCTGCGCATCTCACGTTTTATGCAAACTACTTAAGTGCCTCTACCACCTTTTCAATATCCTCCATCGTCCCTACGGTATAGGTGGTCAGTTCTTTACCGATAGCCTTGGAAATCTTTTTATTAAATCCAGCCAGCGTCCGGCCCGGTCCCAATTCAATAAAGGTGTCCACGCCATCTGCCACCATGGTTTCCACACACTGCTGCCAGCGCACGGAATTGGATACCTGCTGTACCAGTAACGGCTCAATCTCTGCCTGCTCCGTCACATAACCTGCATTGACATTGGCCACATAAGGAATCTGAGGTTTCGCAATCTCCAGTTCATCCAGAACCTTTTCCAGTTTTGTCCCGGCTCCCACCAGCAAACTTGAATGGAATGGCCCGCTGACATTGAGTAAAACCGCTCTTCTGGCTCCGGCCTCTTTCAATTTATCCGCCGCTTCCTCCACCTTATCCTTTTTGCCGGAAATTACAATCTGGCCCGGACAGTTATAGTTGGCAATCTGAACTTCGTCTATATCGGCAATAATCTTTTCAATTTCTTCTGCGTCCAGTCCCATAATCGCTGCCATACCGCCAATGCCTGCCGGCACCTCCTCCTGCATGAAAATTCCACGCTGGCGGACTGCCTTTGCCGCATCCACATAATTCATGGCGCCGGCTGCCACCAGGGCACAGTATTCACCCAGACTGAGACCTGCCGCTACATCCGGTTCAATTCCTCTGGCCCGAAGCACCTCCATAATCGCCACGCTGGTGGTCAGCAGACACACCTGCGTGTACTCGGTAATGTTGATGTCTTCATTTTCCTCAAAGCAGAGCGCCTTCAAATCCAGACCCACCGCCTCGCTGGCCTTGTCAAAAATTTCTCTGGCAATTTCAGAATTTTCATACACATCTTTTCCCATTCCCACCGCCTGCGCTCCCTGTCCGGGAAACACAAATGCAATTTTACCCATTCTGCTATCCTTGCCTTTCATATGATATAATTAACACCAAGACAGGGCGGTATACCCACACCCCTCTTGGTGTCAATCCAGAACCTGTCTCCAGGTATATGTGCAATTTTAAATTACTCTACACCTTTTTCCTTCAAGAAATTGATTACGTCACCTACGGTATTGATACTCTCCAAATCATCAGTAGGAATCTCAACATCGTATTCTTCCTCTAAAGCCATGATTAATTCATAGAGGTCCAGAGAATCTGCCCCTAAATCATCTTTGAAGGAAGAAGCCTCTGTAATAGAATCTGCATCCACACTTAACTGATCGGCAATAAGTTCCTGCATTTTTTCTAACATAATACTATTTCTCCTTTATTCTTTTACTTTTTTGGTTCCGCCGTCCTGATTTTCATACTTGCAGGGCAGCAAGAACATTCAAAACACTTTGAATCAAAAGTATTTTACCGTATTCTATATTATTTGTCAAGAATTGGCTGGCATGTTCTTGGAAAAAAGAAAAAATCTCCTTACACGACCATTCCCGTCACCAGCATCACCACCACCAATATGGCAAAAATAATATAAATCACCACCGACATTTTCCGGTTTGGATAGTTTCGGACAGCACTTACAGCTAAAAGCACCACTAACAGAGACAAGGCCACCACATTTACTATACTCGTTGGCAAACCCCCAACTGTATCCAGTAGGATAACCGCCAGTATTCCCACCGCCAGAGCACCCTGGGCACAGAGCAGAACCTTATCCCGCATGGAAATCTCACCCCAGACATGCTTCATGGTCTCAGCAAAACTTTTTTTCTCCTTCATCGGTACTCCTTTCTCCCATAGAAAATTTCAGATTTCTGTTGACAACGCAGGCATCTATGTAGTATTATAACGCTGTCGCAAAAATAAAACAATATCTTTTCTGGTTTTAGCATTGCGTCACTTTTGCTTCGATAGCTCAGTCGGTAGAGCACTTCACTCGTAATGAAGGGGTCGAGGGTTCAAGTCCCTTTCGAAGCTTATTGATATGAAACAGGGGTAAGGGACAGGAACTTCCCATCCAATCGATTCGAGCCGACAACGCAAAGCGTTAAGGCTCTCACTGATTGGATGGGAAGTTCCTGTTTTAACTCTGTTTCATATGCAATAAAGGAGGACGGGGAATTTGGGGAAAGAATTTAGGGAATGGAAATTAAGGGATTGGGGGGTATTGGTGGGCAGGATAATTATGATGTTGTGACGAAGAAGGGGTGGGGCTTTTACAGCGCAAAATAAAGGGAATCCACGAATCAGCGAGAGCATTTGATGCGAAGCATCACCTCTGCTCGAGTCG
>JAFLTB010000002.1 GCA_022510605.1 Lachnospiraceae bacterium | reverse complement strand
ACGAATCGACTCGAGCGGGTGATGCTTCGCATCAAATGCTCTCGCTGATTCGTGGTTTTTTTAATACTCTGTAAAATCGTCCTGCCCATTGTATATATTAAAAGTGCCTTGTACGCTGTTATACAATCTTAGAGAGATTTTATTTGCTGTTTCCGTTTTAGAAATAGCATGAAATCCAAACAGATAAGTCCCGATTTCACTGCTTAATAAACCGGGTTTTGCCGCTTTTGAAAAGCAGCACCACCGCGCATACCGTCAACGGAAATCCAGAAAGGATACCCATCGGCGCAGGACCTAGCAGGACAGCCGAGCCCGTCTTGACGATGCAGATAGTCATTGGAATCGTCGCCGCGGCGTTGATCGCTCCGTGAAAAATCGACGGGATCCAGATACTTCCGCTTTTCTCATACAACCAGTCGCACAAAATACCCGACGTTGTGGTAAAGATGCAGAAGATCAGCATGCCCACAATGGGAAACCCTACGTAATCCGTACCGTACTCATACCCAATCAGCCATATCAGCGGCCAGTGCCACACACCCCAGATGACGCCGCCGATCAGCCAGCCCTTGCCTTTGCCGAATCTGGCCTTTAGCTGCGGATACAACAAGCCCCGCCATCCTGCTTCTTCGCCGGCGGCCAGCAGCATGTTGATCAGGGGAGAGTATGTCATACAGGCAACTACAGAAATCAGGACAAACATGGGATAAGTCAGCCCCTGCGCCTCCAGCTGTTCAAGCATCTCAGGCCCGGCGGTGGCTACAAGATAATCTCCGCTCAGATCAAAGTGTCCCGGGAAGACAGCGAAATACAGCAAGGTGCCGATTGCGGTCAGCAGCGCGGGGAGAAACCATGCGGCCAGAAGCAGCTTGAACTTTCCCTTGAGGCGTGGTTTCCAGCCCATGCCCGAAAGCGACTGTCCGGAGAGAAGTACGCCCAACAACGGCGTGAACATTATAACCGCTATCAGCGGCTTTCCAACGATTGAAAGCCCATTATGGTATAGCACGGCAACGACAGCCTGCATGATCCACGCAATCAGGAATGTCCAGATCAGATATTTTATTATTCCTTTTTTATTGAAAGCACCATTATTCATAAATATCCTCCTTTCACGAAAATTCGTCTTATTCTTTGTTGAGTACCTTTTTTTGCCAGGACTTTTCGCCGCACTTCGGGCATTTCATATATCTGGTCCTGCCCATATGCATGGCAAAAAAGACACTGTTGTATTTAGGAATATATCGATGGCCACACTTGGCGCATTCATAGTATCCCGCCACCTGCTCGATCTTCAGGGCATAGGAAACCCCGACGATAAACGTGAGGAGACCAATCAGGATCAGCACGACCTTTAACCAGTTCTCCATCGGAATATAGCTGGCAACAAACACCAGGGACAAAAATACCACAGTTACCAGTATGCCGATAACAATCTCCAAAGACAGCAGCCTTTTATCGGCGGCTTCTTTTTGTTGTACCATTTCAAGCAGGTTCTGCTCTAATTTCTTGTTGTAATTTTCCACTGAAACAACCTCCCCACTTAATAAATCATTTACACTGATTTCGAGAATATCACATAATTCAAGCATGATAGAAGTATCGGGCATTGCCTTGCCTGTTTCCCACTTCGATACCGCTCTGTCTGTGATATTCAATTTTTCTGCCAACTGCATTTGTGTCAGCTGTGCTCTTTTTCTGCGTTCGGCAATAAATTTTCCAATTTTCATTTGATCCATTGGATGGATTACCTCCTTTCGCAATCAGATTAGACGATTTAGGAGAAAGAATCTACACACCGCTGGTTGAATGGGGAGATATCAACCAGCGGTAGAGTTCACCACAGAGCATCCAATACCGATTTGTTCAACTCTACAAGCTGCGATTTGTCGTTCTTAACAATACAAACAGTATATCATATCACTCAATATACTTCCACATCCTTTCGACAGATTTTGTGTTTCATTTCTGCTTAAAAAGCCTTACAAACAGAGTTAACACAAGAGAAAGCATTCAATCAGCGAGAACATTAACGCGTGAGCGTTGCCGGTTCGAGTCGATTGAATGCTTTCTCTTGTTTGTTAAGCCTGTTTTACATGCCTTTTTACGCTTTCCAGGCAAAATCCACCTGCTGTACGGTGCCGGCCTGGCCGGTAGATTCCCGCAGATAGATACCCGTGTTTTGAATCCGGGCCTTTGTGGTAACGCCATCCTCCTCTTTCACATCAAAACCGGTATAGACATTTCCCAAAAAAATGGCACCCACATCGGCTTCCTTCAGGGACAGCAGACGGTCGCTGCCATCTTCATTTTTTGTCCACACCTTTAACTGGGAGAAGATGGAATCATTTTCGTCAATCCATCCGTTGCCGTCGGAGTCGTACACTGCCAGATCCACAAAGCCATTACCGCTCCCAGGGCCAAACAGTTCGCTGCCATCATTGATTACACCATCTCCGTTTTTGTCCAGGGCCAGAAATCCACTTCCCCTGCCAAGGGAAGAAATTTCCTCCTTTTTGCCGTCACCGTCAATATCAAAGAAAAATTTCTGATCGGTGATGCTGGCAGAAGGCACATCCAGATTAATGACAAGAGGGTCCTGTGTAACAATCATTCCGGCAGAGGCAAATTCCATACTGGTGGCCTCCAGAAATGAGCGGGACAGTGACATGTCCAGAGAAAAGGACAGTTCACGTCCATCCGAGGTTTTTACTACACCGGTGGTGTCAAAGGTGGTGTATTCTTCCTCGTAATAGAGTGTGCTCCAGGACTCTTTCCGGTACCAGAAACCCTGTTGCTGTGTCTGGCCTGTGAAGTTGTCAGAAGTCAGAGCGTCGGCCTTATCCGGCCGGGTTATAAAATTCCGGTTCTGAAGCATATCCCACAGAGTTTCAATGACATGTTTCAGAAGTCTTTGCTGAAAAAGACACCGGCCCTCCCTGACCGAAAGGGTATCACTGGTGGAAATGGAAAAAAGACTGGCAGAGCTTTTTGCTCCAAGAAGTCCGGCCTGGTCCCGTAAAGACAGGGAGCCGGTTTGGGAGGCAGAACGGCCTCCGGGATTGTGTTCGGTTATCTGTCCATAGCCTGTTTCAATCGTAATTTCGGTTGTCACAGTCTGGGAAGCAGAATAGACCGAGTCCATTTGGACATTGCTGCTTTCGATTTTCATTGCAATCGCATCCTTTCTGTTCCATGCAATTGCCTCCGGGACACCGCCATCCGCAATTTCATGGGTAATAAAATGCGCGTCCCTGCGAATAAACAATGACCTACCTTGGTTCAATGTGACGGTACAAGCAGAATACCGTCATATAGTATATCGGCAAAAGTTGGAAAAAGTGTTATGGAAAATAGAATGTTGCAATAATACAGTGAAACAATGCAATAATTCATTTAGACACAAAGTAGAATATTATATAATGAACTTAAAATTAGGTAGTACATTATATTTTGCACGATAGGGCAAGACTAAACAGGGTTCAAACTGGCGCCATCGTGCCAAGAAAGGAAAGAAGGTACACATTATGAAGAAACGGAAAAGCAGAAAGATGTGCGTCTACATGCTTATTGTATCCCTGATGTCTGGAATTCTGTCAGGCAATGTGGGAATGGAGACAGCGCAGGCGGCGGCAAAGACGGAGAAACTTTCCGCCAAAAAGATTACTGTACAAAAGGGCAAAAGCAAAAAGGTCAAGATAAAACGGATTGCAAAAACGCCATCCAAGGTAAAATGGAAAATTAAGAACAAAAAAATTGCTTCTGTTAAAAAAAGTGGCAAATATGCAGTTAAGGTAAAGGGAAAGAAAAAGGGAAACACTGTCCTTACCTGCAAAATCCAATATAAAGGCCGCAAAGCCAAAACTTTAAAGTGTAAAGTAAAGGTAAAAAAGGCGGGCAAGAATAGTTCTGGCAGCGAAGATGAAAAAAATCAGAGTAATACCCCGGCTCCGGGAGGTACTACCCCGACTCCGAATACAGGAAATGGTACGGATACCCCGACACCGGGTACAGGAGGTAATACCCCTACCCCGACACCGGGTACAGGAGGCGATACCCCTACCCCGACACCGGGTACAGGAGGCAATACCCCTACCCCGACACCGGGTACAGGAGGTGGTACCCCTACTCCGACACCGGGTACTTTTACACCGGTGGTATATAAGACTGCAAGCTTTGAGACCGGTACCGATGGATTTGCAGGAAGAGGCAGCGCAACCCTGCGCTCCGTATCTGGCGGTTACAGTGGCAATGCTCTTTCTGTGACAGGACGGGGAGATAACTGGCATGGCGCCAGTCTGGATGTAACAGCGGATATTGTAAGAGGGGCCACCTATAAATTCACTGCCTGGGTGAAGCAGAATACCGGTTCCGCCCAGACTATTAAGCTTACCGCTCAGTTGAACACTGGAAGTGAAAGTTATCCAGGGATAGCAGAGGTTTCCTGCAAAAGTGGTGAGTGGATTTATCTGGAGGGAACCTATGAGGTACCGCTTTCCTTTAACAGTCTGGCCTTTTATTTTGAGGGGGCAGGCGGCACCTACGATTTCATGGTGGATGAGGTGGTTATCACCCAGATAACCGAGGGACAAGAGGCCATTGACCCAATGGAGTTGGGCAGTCTGAAGGATGCTTACAGCGATGTTTTCCCTTACTTTGGAACCTGTCTCAACTGCAATGCAACCTGGCGTGCAGATGGCAAGTTTCTGCAGGACCCAACCATTATGAGCTTTGTGCAGAAGCAGTTTAACAGCTTTACACTGGAAAACGAAATGAAACCGGATGCAATAATGGGAAGTTCCGTCACCAAACTGACAAAGGCTCAGGCAGAGGCCAAGGGCTATGTGATTCCTTCCAATTATACAGAGAGTGATATACCGCAATTAAATCTGAATACGATTGATTTATCTCTGCAAAAGGCCAAAGAGTATGGCATTAAGATGCGGGCCCACACTTTGTTGTGGCATCAGCAGACCGCTACCTGGTTCTTTAAGGAAGGCTATTCTTCAGACGGGGCTGTGGTAAGCAAGGAAGTCATGGATGCCCGACTGGAATTTTATGTAAAATCTGTCATGAAGCATGTGATGGAAAAGGAAAAGGAGTTGACTGGAAAGGTTGGAAGCCTGGTATACTGCTGGGATGTAACCAATGAATATGTCAACCACACCAACGATCCCCAGAGCCCATCCTGGGTGGATGTCTACGGAGAAATGGGACTTGAGCCTACCTATGTGAAAAAGGCCTATGAATGTGCCTATGCCATGCTGAAGGAGTACGGTGTGGAGAAGGATGTGACTCTGTTCTACAACGATTACAATACCTATTATAATAAGGAGAAGGTTATCAGTCTTGTCAACTATATCAATAAGGGGGAGGAAGCCAAAATCTGTGGCGGTATCGGTATGCAGAGCCATGTGGATGTAAGCCGTCCGACATTAGAACAGTACGGAGCGGCCGTGGATGCGTTCCTGGCTACCGGCCTGGAGGTGCAGATTACCGAGTTGGATGTGACTATTAACTTTGTGGAAAGCGGTCAGGACAACGATGACCAGGCGGCCTACTTTGGTGATCTTATGAAAATGCTGGTTGAGAAGCAGAAAAACCTCGACACATCGAAAAATTCGAAGGGAATTACAGGTGTCACCATATGGGGACTCTATGACACTGTTTCCTGGAGGGCTTCTTATGCACCGCTGCTCTTTGGAAGCGGCATTAACGATCCGAAACCTTCCTTCTATGCCGTTCTTGAGGCAGCAGGGAAATAAGCGGGAAGGCAGAGCAGTGGAAGGAAAAAGAACAGAATTATAAATTGTGAATATATTAATACTGTATAATATAATAAGAAGAAAGCCGGTGCTGAAAGCTGGCTTTCTTTTTACACACAGGATTAAAAAATTGGATTAAAAAATGCGGAAAATCCGAGAAAGACCACTGTTGTAAAGCACTGAAAATTCCGATATAATATATGACAGGATATGAGTTATTTTTCACAACACATACTGTCTAAGATACCTGCGGAAAAAGATGGAAAAGAAGAGGCAGAAACAGGCAAAAAGAAAGTGAAAAAAATGCTATTTTTACCTTGCAAAGTATTTTTTCGTATGGTATACTGAATGTAACTAGAATTAGATAATTAGGTAGGAGTAGTCATTTAATTAACAAGGAGGGGATCATGAAGAACAAAAAGAAATTTTTTGCCAAAACGGGCGCCGCAGTGCTGACATTAGCTGTAGCATTTGCAATTATTGGCGGTATATCGCGGGCTTCTGGCACTGGAAACGAGCCGTTTCTGGGAAAATGTATGGAATTTGGCGTTGTTTGTAATGATTTTAATCAGACAGGTGATGTCGAGACAAACTTTGCAACTGGCAAGTATACTGGTAATGGTCATACCACAGGTAATACTGTTTCAGGGAACATGGCCAATGCGGCCGGTCAAATCCGAATTGGTGAACTGGTAGGTAAGATTCAGACCCGTAATAATCCGCTTGTCTATATCGACGAGAGCGTGAAGGCAGAAGTAAAAGACATGATTGCCACGGTAAAAGACTATGCAGACAGTGTTGTAGATAGAGCGGACATAGAGGCACCAGAGGCTGCTGATATGAATAAGTATGTCATTGATGTATCTACGAGTAAAAAAGATACGGTGTATGTAGCAGCTGACAAACTGGTAGAGCAGTACAATTCTTATAAGATTGCCAATGGTGCTCTTCAGATTCATCTTCGTGACGAGCAGACAGTAGTTCTGAATGTGACCAAAGGTGGAGCAGCGACTATTCCGCGTTACAAAGTAGAAGTTACTACAGGCAAAAAGACCAATGAAGAGATTGCCCAGACAGTCATCTGGAACATGCCGAATATTGCAGATTTGAAGATTGAATCTGACAGCATGCATTCAACGGTAATTGCTCCACAGGCAGGAGTTAATCTTAATGTGACTGGTGAGGGATGGTTGGTATGTGATCAGCTTGTCAGCACAGGTGGAGAGTGGCATAACATTTCCAGAAAGGTGCCAGAGATAACACCGACACCGAAGACCACAGCAACACCGAAACCAACGGCAACTCCAAAGAAGACGGCGACACCAGAGCCAACGGCAACTCCGACCGAGAAGCCAACACCAGAGCCAACGGTAACGCCGACCGAGAAGCCAACGCCAGAGCCAACGGCAACTCCGACTGAGAAGCCAACGCCGGAGCCAACGGCAACTCCGACTGAGAAGCCAACGCCAGAGCCAACGGTAACTCCGACTGAGAAGCCAACGCCAAAACCAACGGCGACACCGACAGTAGCACCGACCGAGGAGCCAACTCCTACACCGACGATAACGCCGACTGAGGAGCCAGCCCCAACCCCTGAGGTAACGCCGGGTGAAGAGCCGACCCCGACCCCTGTGATAACAACGGATGAGGAGCCGACCCCAACCCCTGAGGTAACGTCGAGTGAGGAACCAGCCCCAACCCCTGAGGTAACATCGGGTGAGGAACCAACACCAACTCCGACAACGACAATTACTACAACATCCATTGATGATAATGATACTCCGCTGACGACTATTAAAGAAAAGACACCGAAAGCAAAAGCAGTGGCACCGAAGTCAAGTACAACTACGATTTTGGATGAAGATGTACCGTTATCAGATTCCGCACCGGAGACTGGTGATACTACAAACCTGCTCTTCCCTGTATTAGGAATGGGAATATCTCTACTGGCTATTATAGCAGTACTGTTTCTTCGCAGAAAACGCAGCTAAGCGTCAAACGCATAGCGACAGACACATATAAGATATGTGTTATGGGAAGTAGCAAACAAAATTATTGTTAATAAGGACAGTCACACTGGATATTATTCCCCCTGGTGTGACTGTTTTTTACTTAGCACGACGGCGCCAATTTGAACCCTGTTTAGTCTTGTGCCATCGTGCTAACATAATGGCGTACTGGCACAAAACAGCGCCCACATGATAATAGGAAACTCCTGGGACATGGAAGTAATAGACAGAAAGGAATGTGTATTTTGAAAGTTAAAGATGCAAACAATGAAAGTGAATCAAAAAAGGGCAGTCGTGCCTTGGCGATAATCAAATTTCTATGGGAATATGTGATGCTGGCACTGGGAGCTGCCATTGCTGCTTTTGCCATCGAGGAATTTTTGGTACCCTGTACCATTCTGGATGGCGGTGTGGTGGGAATCAGTATTATGGTAAATAATCTGTCAGGGATTCATCTGAGTGTGCTGACACTGGTATTGAATATTCCCTTTTTGCTTGTTGGTTATAAGGTGCTGGGGAAGAAATTTCTGGTGAAGGCTGCTTTTGCCATGATAGTATTCTCCTTTTTTCTGGAAATCTTCTCGCCTATGCAAGATGTGACACAGGAATATCTTTTGGCAGTCTGCTTTGGCGGTATTGTCCTGGGAGTCGGTGTAGGACTGGTGATTTCCTTTGGAGGCTGTCTGGATGGAACAGAGACGGTGGCAATTCTTCTGAATCGGAAGTTCAATTTCCCGGTTGGAAGATCTGTCCTGGTTTTTAATATAATCATATTTTCTGTGGCAGGATTTCTGTTTGGATTTGACCGGGCGATGTATAGTCTGCTTACCTACTATATTGCATCTAAGGTTCTGGATGTTGTGGAAAATGGAATGGACCAGGCGAAGGCCGCTATGATTATTACCGATGAAGGCAGAGAGATTGCGGACATGATATATAAACGGATGGGGCGTACTGTAACTGTATTGGAGGGAGAGGGGCTAATCAGCGGACGCAAGGAAGTGATATATTGCGTATTGAACCGTCTGGAGGTGTATGAACTGAAAAAACTGATTAACGAAGTGGATGCCAGTGCTTTTATTGCCATCAATGAGGTTTCTGAGATTATCGGAAACCACATTAAGAAAAAGGGGTAGAAACTACCCCTCAATCCTGCTTCAGAAGATTCTCATTGGCCGTTGCTAACATCAGCTTGATTCGGTTCAACTGATTGACTTCGCTGGCTCCAGGGTCATAGTCAACGGCTACAATGTTGGCGTCAGGATAAGCTTTTCGCAATTGCTTAATCACGCCTTTTCCCACAACATGGTTTGGCAGACAGCCAAAGGGCTGGGTGCACACGATATTTGGCACATTGCTGTGGAGCAGTTCAATCATTTCACCAGTTAAAAACCATCCTTCACCGGTCTGATTGCCGGTGGAGACAAAAGGTTCCGCATATTCCGCCAGCGTGTAAATGGAAGGCGGTGCCTCGAAACGTTTGCTGGCTTCTAAAGCCTTTCGCAGTGGTTTCCGGAAAGAGTCCAACAGCCAGATGGCGGCTTTGGCAAGCTGCTTTCCGGATTTTTTGAAGCCCAAATGATCTGCCTTGAAGAAGCTGTCATAGGCACTATACATGAAGAAGTCCAGCATATCCGGGCAGACCGCTTCAGCGCCCTCTTTCTCCAACAGCTCTACCACGTAATTGTTGGCGGCAGGCAGATATTTTACCAGTATCTCACCTACAATGCCCACCCGGGGCTTCTTTATAATTTCATTGCATTCGATTTCATCAAATTCCTTTACAATGGCGGCAATATTTTTCTTAAATTCTGACATGTTTGGATGTTTTACCGCCTCTATACAGCGCTGTTTCCACTTTTCATGAAGAGCATTTACCGAGCCGGGCACCTTTTCATACGGCCTGGTACGATAGACAACCCGCATAAACAAATCACCGTAGATTAATGCCTGGATAGCGCCTTTTAACAGCCGGTAATTGATTTTAAAGCCTGGGTTGGATTCTACTCCGGCGCTCAGGGAAATCACCGGAATCTGTTCCATGCCGGCTTTGCGCAAGGCTCGCCGGATAAATCCTATATAATTGGTGGCACGGCAGCCACCGCCGGTCTGGGTAATAATCAGGGCTGTCCGGTCCAAATCGTACTCGCCGGACAGCAGCGCCTTCATAAACTGTCCTACCACCAGCAGGGAAGGATAGCAGGCGTCATTATTGACATACTTTAAGCCATATTCCAGTTCTCCTACCCCGGTTGGCAGCTGTACCAGATTGTAACCGCAGGCAGCCAGTGCCGGCATCACAAAGTCAAAATGAATGGGTGACATCTGTGGTGCCAGAATGGTGTAGTTTTTCCGCATTTCTTTGGTAAAGACTACCCGTTTATAGGAGGCGTCCTCCACATGGGGCTTAATTCCCTTGCGGGCACGGTCTTTTACAGCGGAAATCAGAGAGCGGATGCGGATACGCGCCGCCCCCAGATTGTTGACCTCATCAATTTTTAATACCGTACAGATTTTGCCGGAGCCGGTGAGGATGTCGTTGACCTGGTCTGTGGTAACGGCGTCCAGACCGCATCCAAAGGAATTGAGTTGTATCATCTCCAGGTTTTCCTGGGTGCGTACAAAGGTTGCCGCCGCATACAGACGGGAGTGGTACATCCACTGGTCCATGGCAATGGTAGGCCGCTCAATTTTGGCCAGATGGGAAACACTGTCCTCGGAAAGTACGGCAATATCATAGGAGGTAATTAACTCCGGTATACCATGATGGATTTCCGGGTCAATGTGATAGGGCCGCCCGGACAGCACAATCCCCCGCTTGTTATTATCCTTCATCCACTGGAGGACTTCTTCTCCCTTGCGGCAGATGTCCTGACGGGTTTTTGTCAGTTCATCGTAGGCCTTGTGGGCGGCATTTCGGATTTCTGTGGCAGGAATGTCATTTTCCTTTCCTATATACCGAACCAGTTCCTCTGCCAGAATCTTATCGCTCTCGAAGGAGACAAAAGGATTCTGGAAGGTGATGGCCTTATCTTTTAATTCTTCTACATTGTTTTTAATATTTTCCCCGTAAGAGGTGACAATGGGGCAGTTATAGTGATTGCCAGCGCCGTCAAATTCCTTTCTCTCATAGGGAACACAAGGATAGAAAATATAATCTACGCCTTGTTTTAACAGCCACATAATATGCCCGTGGGCCAGCTTGGCTGGATAGCATTCCGACTCGCTGGGAATGGACTCGATACCCAGTGAGTAAATATTCCGGTTGGAGGCCGGAGAGAGTACTACCTGGTAGCCCAGTTCCGTGAAGAAGGTAAACCAGTACGGGTAGTTTTCATACATATTTAATACCCGTGGCAGTCCTACCTTGCCCCGGTAGGCCCTGTCCGGTGGCAGCGGCTGATAGTGTTCAAAGATTCGTTTGTTCTTATATTCATAAAGGTTTGGAATATCGGTATTGGTTTTTTCTTTTCCCAGTCCCCGCTCACAGCGGTTGCCGGAGATAAAATGACGGCCGCCGGTAAAACGGTTAATGGTAAGCAGGCAGTGGTTGGTACAGCCCTTACAGCGGGCCATGGAACTTTCAAATTTTAACTGGATGATATCTTCCAGAGAGAGCATGGTGCTTTCCATGCCCTCCTCATAGTGCTCCCTGGCAATGAGGGCGGCACCAAAAGCTCCCATAATTCCAGCAATATCCGGACGGACGGCCTGACAGCCGGAAACTCGTTCAAAGCTGCGCAGCACTGCATCATTATAGAAGGTTCCTCCCTGTACTACCACGTGGGTACCCAAATCCTTCGGATCGGTCAGTTTAATAACCTTTAACAGTGCATTTTTAATGACGGAGATGGCCAGGCCGGCGGATATGTCTGCCACCGTTGCCCCCTCCTTTTGTGCCTGTTTTACCTTGGAATTCATAAATACAGTACAGCGGGAACCAAGGTCAATGGGATTTTCCGCAAAAAGAGCCAGTTTGGCAAAATCCTTTACTTCATAATTTAAGGAACGGGCAAAGGTTTCAATAAAGGAACCGCATCCGGAGGAGCAGGCCTCATTCAGCTGTACGCTGTCTACGGACTGATTCTTGATTTTAATGCACTTCATATCCTGACCGCCGATGTCCAGAATGCAGTCTACCTCCGGGTCAAAGAAGGAAGCGGCATAGTAGTGTGACACCGTTTCCACCTCGCCCTCGTCTAACATCAGGGCAGACTGAATCAGTGCCTCGCCATAACCAGTCGAACAGGAGCGGACAATGGTAGCGCTGTCTGGAAGCAGTTCATAAATTTCCTTGATGGCCTTAATGGTGGTCTTTAGCGGACTTCCATTGTTATTGTCGTAAAAGGAGTATAGAAGGGAGCCGTCCTCACCAACCAGTGCCGCTTTCGTAGTGGTGGAGCCGGCATCAATGCCAAGGAATACATTTCCTTCATAGGTGGACAAATCTTTTTTTGCCACGCTGTGTGCGCTGTGCCGCTCAAGGAATTTCTCATATTCTGTCTCATCCCGAAACAGCGGCTCCATACGTGTTACTTCAAATTCTATATGGATTTCACCGGATAATTTATTAAAGAGGGCAGATAATGTGGTTTGTCCCTCCCCCTGGGAGTTCATGGCCGCTCCGCTGGCGGCAAAAAGATGGGAGTTTTCCGGTGCAATAATAGCGTCTCCTGTTAAATGTAACGTGCGGATAAAGGCTGCCTTTAGCTCGGTTAAAAAGTGCAGCGGGCCACCCAGAAAAGCCACGTTTCCGCGAATGGGTTTACCACAGGCCAGACCACTGATGGTCTGGTTTACTACCGCCTGGAAAATGGAAGCAGCCAAATCGGACTTGGCGGCCCCTTCGTTAATCAGAGGCTGGATGTCGGATTTGGCAAAGACACCGCAGCGGGCGGCAATAGGATAAATGGCCTGATACTCTTTGGCATACTCATTGAGGCCGGCGGCATCTGTTTTTAACAGAGTAGCCATCTGGTCAATGAAGGAGCCGGTACCTCCGGCACAGATTCCGTTCATACGCTGTTCAATGCCATCGGTAAAATAAATGATTTTGGCGTCCTCGCCCCCCAGTTCAATGGCTACGTCCGTATTCGGTGCATAGTCCTTCAGAGAGGAGGCTACACTGACAACCTCCTGCACAAAAGGTATATCCAGATATTTGGAAATAGCCAGACCGCCGGAGCCGGTAATCATCGGGGCAATCTCCCGGTCGCCCAGCTGTGCCAGTGCCTGCTCCACAATATCTCTCAACGTCTCCTGGATGTTGGCAAAATGCCTTTCATAAGCAGAAAATAAAATCTGGTTTTTTTCATCCAGAATAGCAATTTTTACGGTGGTAGAACCGATATCAATACCGACTCTGTTCATGATTTTTTCCTCCATTCGTGATGTGTAAAGGCAAAAGATGTTTCATAATTTATATATATGACATAAAATGCAAAAATACTTTGTTTCCGAAACTATATTATACGACAAAAACAGAGGAATTGCAACAAAATCCGGCTGGTACATTTTTCATTTCATGGGAATAGAATAATAAAAAAAGGAGTTTATTCTTTGGCAATGAATCAAAGATTTTGCAACGGAATGATACATGTGATAAAAAAAGGTGACAACCTCTATCAGTTGAGCCGGATGTACCGGATTCCCCTTGCTCTGATTCTCCGAGCAAATCCCTATGTAGATGTATACAATTTACAGCCGGGACAGGAAATCTGTATTCCCATGAGCCGGTCTTTCCGGGGGAGGGGTTCATCTCCGGGGCAGCGCCCGGCAGACGGCGGCAGAGAGGAGGACCAGACGGCGGTTCGGGGAGACTCCATGGATGGTTCCATGAATAATTCCGTGAATAATTCACTGAATAATAATTCTATGGACTCTGATAATAACGATATGGCGGAGAGAGCCAGACAGGAGCAGATTGAAGACGCCATCGAGGAGGCCAGAGCAAACAGTCAGGATGAACAGGAGGAATCTGCTGACAGGGGGGAAGACTACTGCTGCGATGGAACAAAGAGTCTGGGGCAGATTTTAGAGGAATCACAGTGCGAACTATCGGAGTTTTTGGAACAGAATGATTTGGGGCATATTATTATTGCGGCGGATGTGGTTATACATCTGCCAAAGAAGGTTTGACAAAGCTTTTCGAAACCATTATAATAAAAGGGATTAGGCGGCGTGGCGATGCCTCTTTGCGGGCGTCGCCGCTGTTCGTTACAGGATGGGAAAGAGGGAAAGATGAAATGCCGAATGGAGGGAAGACATGATTTCGATTTACAAGACCATGGAAGACACGATGATTTCGATGGACAGTATTGAGGAAGGATGCTGGGTTTCTGCGACCCGTCCCACCGGTGAGGAACTGGAACGGCTGCAGGAGGAGACGGGAATTGACATTGACGATTTGCGGGCCCCTTTGGATGATGAAGAACGCTCCCGTATTGAACTGGAGGATAATTATAATATGATTCTGGTGGACATTCCTTCACTGGATGAAAAGGACCGCTATGTGACAATCCCCTTGGGTATTTTCATGACGAAAGAGTTGATTGTAACGGTGTGTCTGGAGGAATCTCCGATATTGAAGGCCTTTGAGAACAAGCGGGTAAGAGAATTTTATACTTTTAAGAAAACCCGGTTTGTCTTTCAGATTCTGTATCGCAATGCCACGTCGTATCTTCGGTATCTGCGTATTATTGACAGAAAGAGTGAGCAGATCGAAGAGAAACTGCATATTTCCCAGAAAAACAGTGAGTTAATAGAACTGCTGCAGCTGGAAAAAAGTCTGGTGTACTTTACCACCTCACTGCGCTCCAATGAAATGGTGTTGGAGAAGCTTCTCCGGACAGAGAGAATCCGGAAGTATCCGGAGGATGAAGATTTACTGGAGGATGTTATTACCGAGAATAAGCAGGCCATTGAGATGGCGAATATTTACAGCGGTATTCTGAGCGGCACCATGGATGCCTTTGCTTCGGTTATTTCCAATAACCTGAATATTGTGATGAAATTTCTGGCGACGGTGACAATTGTGCTGTCCATACCGACGATGATAGCCAGTTTCTTTGGTATGAATTTTGACAATATTCCACTGGGACATGCCCCCTATGGATTCGTCGTTACGATTATACTGACGCTGGTGGTGTCTGGTATTGTGGCGCTGTATTTCCGCAAGAAAGATTTGTTCTGATGCGGGTGGGGATGTAACTTTCATGGAAGGGAGATTATATGAATTTTATAGACAGGCTGGAACGCCGGTTTGGGCGGTTTGGTGTTCCGGATTTGATGAAATATGTGATTGGGATAAATATTCTGGGGATTGTCCTGGAGTTAATCAATCCGAATGTTTACGATTTGTATTTAAGTCTGGATATGTATAAGGTTCTCCATGGTCAGGTATGGCGTCTGATAACCTTTGTGCTGTACCCCAGTGTCGGCAGAGATGCCGGTTTTGTTGTGAACCTGATATGGTTTGCCATCTGGGCCTATGTGTATTACAGTATCGGTACTACGCTGGAACGGATGTGGGGGGCCTTCCGGTTTACTCTTTTTTATATTGGCGGTGTGATTTTTGTGGTGTTAGTGACACTGATAACGTATTTGGTCATGGTACCTTCCCTGTCGGCGGAGGGACAGGCAGGATTGGGCGCTTATCTGGAGACCGGGGTCACGCTGGCGTATCTGAATCAAACGCTGTTTCTGGCCTTTGCTGCCATGTTCCCCGATGCACAGTTTTTGCTCTATTTCATTGTCCCGATAAAGGCAAAGTGGATGCTCATTGTCTATCTGGTGTTAAATGGCTGGGAATTGGTTCAGTGCCTCATGGCAGGAGGCATAGGAGGATATTACACGGCAGCGTTGATTGTGGGGGCCCTGGTAAATTTCTTTTTGTTTTATTTCTTCGGGAAAGGAAAGCCGGGAGTTCATGCAGCCTATCGACAAAAGCAGAGGAAGGCGAAGTTTAAACAGCGGGCCAGGGAGCCTGGCGGGCCAAGACATCGCTGTGCCATCTGCGGGAAGACAGAAGAGGATGCGCCGTCTCTGGAGTTTCGGTACTGCACGAAATGTGAAGGAAACTATGAATATTGTTCAGAGCACCTATTTACTCACGAGCACGTTCACCGCTCGTGATAAATTGTTCACATACGAACAAGTTTGATTTTGATAAATAAATCCGGGGAAAGGAGTCATAACAATGGAGATAAAAGACTTTTTGAACTTTTTTTGGCTGGGGGCGGTGACGCTGGCAGCTCTTTGGTTTGTATATTATTATCGGCTGCGGTATGAAGTAGAGGGAATCCGTGTCTACACGAAGGAAAAAAAGCGGGAGTGGATTAATATTATTCTGCTTCTGGGCACTGCCTTTCTGATTAAACTGATTATGTCCTCTTTTTATGAGGGGCATGAGACAGATATGAACTGCTTTTATGCCTGGTCGGATATGATTTTTGACAATGGAATTGGCGAGTTCTACTATCTGGATGCCTTTACGGACTATCCGCCAGGATATATGGCGATTCTTTGGGTGATTGCCGCCATCCGCCGTATTTTTTCCATTAGTACCATGGGCACCATTGGACGAATCTTGATTAAACTGGTACCGATGCTGGCGGATGTGGGAACTGGATTTTTAATCTATGTGCTGGCAAAGAGAAAGTTTTCGGAGGGCTCTTCCCTTTTGCTGTCATTCATTTATGTATTGAATCCGGTTGTGGTGGCAGATTCCGTTATTTGGGGACAGACGGACAGCGTGTTTACCATATTTGTCCTCCTCACCTGCTATTTTTGCATGGAGGAGAAACGGATTCCGGCATATTTTACCTTTGTTATTGGAGTGCTGATTAAACCACAGACATTAATCTTTGCTCCGATTCTGATATGGACGATTATTGAACAGGTTTTTCTAAAGGATTTTGATGTTAAAAAAATGCTGCGGGATTTAGCCGGGGGTCTGGGAGCCATTGCTGTTATGGTACTCCTGGCACTGCCTTTTGGGATTGAAAAGGTGGCCAGCCAGTATGTGGACACACTGGGCTCCTATGAATACTGTACTATCAATGCTTATAATTTCTGGGCTTTGATTGGAAAGAACTGGGCAGAGCAGTCGGATAAATTTCTGTTTTTAGAGTGCCGCCAATGGGGCATGTTAGCCATTGTGGCAGCGGTGGCTTTGAGCGGACTGATTTTTTTCCGGTTGAAGGAGGACAAGTCAAAGTATTTTATCAGCATGAGTGTCGTGGTGAGTACGATGTTTCTGTTCTCGGTGCGGATGCACGAAAGGTATATGTTCCCGGTAGTGGCGCTGACTCTGTGTGCCTTCCTTTTGAAGCCGACAAAAGAGTTGTTTTTTACCTATGCCGGTTTTTATGTGGTGCAGTACATCAATATCCGGCATGTCCTGTATTATTTTGAGAAATATGATTCCACCGGGCCGGTGGGCGGCGGCATTGGAATAACAGCGCTGCTTACGCTGGCGGTATTTGGATATCTGTTCTTTGCGGCCTTTTCAAAGTCAAAGATAGAGGAAATGAGGGAGGAAAATTCAGGGAAAAGAAGAAAGAGGAACCCTCTTCCCTACATTGTCCGCCGGGTGCCGGAAAAGGCAAAGGCAGTGGTGGAGAAAAAGAAGTTTTCCATACAGCCAAGCAGGACTATGAAAAAATTCACCCGCCTGGACTGGATTGTGCTGGGAGCCATTATGGTGGTGTACTCGGCCATTGCCCTGTATGATTTAGGTGACATGGCGGCGCCGGAAACCTCCTGGGAATCCCAGGGGAACGGAAGTGCCATTACACTGGATTTGGGACAGGAACAGCCGGTGGATATGCTGTATGCCTTTCTGGGAAATTACGAGAATCGGAGATTTGCTCTGGATGTATCCCAGGATGGCCAGAATTACGAGAGTGTAGGCCAGGTTATCATTTACGACGTATTTTCCTGGAATAAGGTTCAGGTGGAGGACAGTGAAACGCCGGACACCTATAATCTGGCAAAAGAGTACCGCTATATCCGGCTGACTTCCCAGGATAATGAAGCGGTGGTGAATGAGCTTGTTATTACGGATAAAGAAGGAAAGGTTCTGACGCCGGTTAATACGGGAGATTATCCGGAACTTTTTGATGAGCAGGAGTTGTATGATCCAGAGGAAACCTTCCGCAGCGGTACCTATTTTGATGAAATCTATCATGCACGGACGGCCTATGAGATGATACAGGGAATTTACAATTACGAAAATACTCATCCGCCTCTTGGAAAATTCTTTATCAGTCTGGGAATCCGTGTCTTTGGCATGAATCCTTTTGGCTGGCGTATTGCGGGTGTGCTTTTTGGTATTGGCATGCTGCCGTTTATGTATCTCTTTGGCAGACGGCTTTTTGGGGGGCAGACCTGGGCGGCCGGGGCGCTGACGTTTTTGTTTGCCTTTGACTTCATGCACTTTACCCAGACCCGTATCTCCACCATTGATGTATACGGTACCTTTTTCATCCTGGCTATGTTCTATTTCATGCTGAAATACAGTCAGACCAGTTTTTATGATACGCCTCTTTGGAAAACCTTTATCCCGCTGGGACTGAGTGCCATTATGATGGGCCTTGGCTGTGCGTCGAAATGGACGGCAGTGTATGCCTCGGCGGGACTGGCAATATTCTTATTTGCCATCCTTTTTGTACGGTATCGGGAGTATGTGCTGGCGAAGAAAGACCCAAAAGGGGAGACAGCAGGAATCCGTCATGAGCATATTGTGAAGGTATTTCCGAGCCGGCTTGTATGGACATTAGCTTTCTGCGTCCTGTTCTTTGTTGTGATTGCTGGGCTGATTTACCTGCTGTCCTATATTCCTTTCGTGGACGGACAGAATAGCGGTTTGTTTGACCGGATGCTGATGAACCAGGAAACCATGTTTAGTTACCATTCCAAGTTAGAGGCCACCCATCCGTATCAGGCGGCCTGGTATGAATGGCCGATAATGGCCCGTCCGATGTACTACTATAGCCAGACGGTGGCAGACGGATTAAGAGAGGGAATCAGTGCCTTTGGAAACCCACTGGTATGGTGGGCTGGCATACCGGCATTTATCTACATGCTGTATCTTATTTTCAAGGAAAAGGACCGGACGGCACTGTTTCTGGTATTTTCCTATCTGGTTCAGTATGTGCCGTGGATGCTGGTTCCGCGTTGTACCTTTACCTATCACTACTTCCCATGTGTGCCGTTTTTGGCCATGATGGTGGTCTATATTATGGTGCGTCTGGTGAAGCGGGATAAAAAATGGATGAAGTGGGTGTTTGTTTATCTGGCGGCCGCCTTCGTACTGTTTATTTTGTTTTATCCGGTATTGTCCGGCCAGCCGATTGCGTACAACTTTGCAAGGGACGGTCTGAAATGGCTTCCGGACTGGGTACTGGTCTGACGGGAAACGATGGCATGAGCGAAGAAAGGATAAGAAATTGAAACAACTGATTCAGGATATTCATAAGGGAAAAAATCTGGAAAAGAATCTGGCGGCTTATAAGGAACAGGCTGTCCGTATTTACAGCAATTATACAATGCTGGAACTGACCTTTTCTGCCTATGTACTGGTGGAGGGATTACAGGAGGAACAGCAGAATCTGGCGGTACAGGAGGCCTCTATGGTGGAGCCGGTGCTGCAGGCATTAAGGGAGCTGGGAGAGGGAGCCCGCTCCTGTGGGGACATACAGCAGGATATGGAGCGCCTGCGCCGGGATATTGCGGAGAGGATGGACTTTTTTACCGCTTATACAGACCGGCTGATTTGCTACGAATATGTGCTGAATCGCATGGAGTTGAAATACCTGCCGGAAAAGGAACTGAATAAGGAACTGTCTGCCTTTGATGAGGAGGAATATTTCAAAGCCCTGATGCTGTATCTCTTTCAATCCGAAGACCAGAGCGTGATTCGGGATAAAATCCATACCGTGGTGGGACAGATTCCCGTCCACATGACAAAGAACAAATTGTTTGAAAAAATAGGAGAGGCTATTAGCCTTCATAAAGGCGGCAGCCGACAGGAACTGGAGACCTTTCTCTATATGATGAAAACCTCGGCCATGATTTATGAGCCGGCTTATGAGACGGGGGGCTATCCAGCCTTTGAAGAACCGGTTCGTCGTTTGGAGCAGGCCGATTATACAGCCCTGACAGAGGAGCAGTACAAGGAACTGGTAACCCTTTTGGGGCAGGCGGGTAAGGCTATTCATGAGCTCACGGATTTTTACTACAGTCTGCAGAAGGTGGTAAACTGTATTTACGCCATGTGCCTGATGCTTCCTTACAGCAGTGAGGAGAGCCGGCTGGTAAAGGCGGGAAAAGCCATCTGGTGTTGTCTTGCCAGGAGGGAATACCGGGAGGAGATGTTAATTCCCTTAGAGGGGCGGATTGAAGAATATGTGGGGCAGTCCAGTTATCTGGAATCGGTGCTTTTTGAGATTAAGGCTTCTTATAAGGAAGAATTGAAAAAGTTTGGTCTTACCGGATTTTTCTCAGATGCAGCCGTCACGGCCAATCTTTTGTCGGACAGTCTGTTTATTGACCTGGAGCTGGCGGCAGAGGAGGAGCCGGTGGAGGAGGCGTATCTGCGTAAAAAGCAGGAGGAACTCTTTGATGAATTATCCCGGAAATTCAGTGGGGTTTCCCGGCCGGTAAAACGTGCCATCATGGGAAAACTGTTAGAGAAACTTCCTATGTTTCCCGCTAACACCGGGGAGATGGAGGAGTATATCCGAATCAATCTCTTTGGATGCCAGGATAAGGCAGAGAAGTGTATTGTCCTGATGATATTGTGGGACATCATGCAGGAGGAAAGAGAGTGGAGAGAGCTGCTGGATTGACAGCGGAATGGAGTAGAGTATGATTTACTGGTACCGGGAGTTGTATATGGATGAGACGGTGAAAAAACATCCAAGGCGCTGTAAGAGGCGGGTGATGCGCCGCCGTCCCTGGAAGAAGAATTACTATGCAGTGATGTTAGCATCCAATGAAGAAAATCTTTTTGAAATCATCGGAACCAGACAGCTGTTTTTTCGGCGTTTTGCCTATCTGGATATGTATGTATTGGGGCTTGCCGCCAATTACGAGAATGCAGTGAAGCTGTTACAGGACATGGCAGAGGAGGTCTGCCGGGCCGGCCAGGGATTTTCTCCGAGAGAACATTTTGATAAGAAGGATTTTACAGGCGGAGACGGGAAGTGAGATAATGTCGATTGTTTTGGCAATACTAAAATGGATTGGTATTCTGGTGGGAGGAGTCCTTGGGCTGCTCCTGCTGCTGGCCCTTCTTGTTTTGCTGGTGCCGGTGCGTTACCGGGTGGCAGGAAAGACCGGAGAGCCTGTTCAGTTTGGCTTCCGGCTCAGCTGGCTGGCTTATCTGGTGATGATAAAAAAGAAACCGGACTCCCAGATAATCGGTCTGTATCTTTTCGGCATTCCGGTGCGCCGTCTGGCTGGCGGTGATTCTGATAAAAAATCTCATAAGAAGAAAGAAAAAAAGGAAAAGGACAAAACACCGCCAGAGAATCCACAGGAGGCATTGAATGGGGACGGTGGGGGGGAAAATGCGAAAAAGCCTTCCAGGGAAAAAAAGAAGGCAGAGGCTCCTTCTTCCGTCAATCATGCCGACAAAAAGAAGAAGGGAAAAAAATCCTTTTCTTTTGGCGGGGTATCTAGTATAATTGGATTTATCAGAGAAGTGGAAAACCGTCTGTTGTTTCGCAGACTGTGGCGGGAACTGTGGCTTTTTATCCGTTATCTGTCCCCGAAGAAGTTTCGCGGGCAGTTTGTCATCGGTACGGGCGACCCGTCCTCCACAGGGCTTCTCATAGGCGGCATGAGTCTGCTGCCCTTCGCCTATCAGAAGGGCGTGCATATCTGCCCGGATTTTGAGGAAAAGGTATTTGAGGCAGAAGGATATATGAAAGGACGCATCCGTATACTGTATCTGGTTCGCCTGGCACTTCGAATCTACCGGGACAGGGACCTGCGGCGGATATGGAGAGAGTTAAATAATGAAAATGTGAAGAAAAAGGAGGCAGCATAAATGGCAGAGAATACATTTAACAATACGGTGGAATCGTTATTTAAAGGAATGGACGCATTTATCACCACAAAGACTGTGGTGGGAGATGCAGTGCGCTTTGACGATGGAACCATTGTTCTTCCCCTGGTGGATGTAAGTTTTGGTGTGGCGGCAGGCGCTTTTGCCAACGAGAACGAAAAGAAGAACAACGGAGGAGGCGGAATGGGCGGAAAAATCCAGCCAAGCGCAGTTCTCGTTATTAAAGATGGTACATCCAAGCTGGTAAATGTAAAGAATCAGGATGGCATTACCAAGATATTGGATATGGTTCCGGATTTTGTGGATAAGTTCTCCAAAAAGAAGGAAAAAGAGGATTCGGCTGGCGACATCGAGGCGGAAAATTAAAAAAGAAGTAAAAATTGTGAAATTTATACTTGCAAAATCCTGGAGATTCTGCTAGAATATTCGTGTTGTCGTGTGTGAGAAAACTACAGTTATCGATAGAGAGACATGCGAAGTCTGAGCAGAAGGAGGTGCTTTTCGTGGCGAAATGTGCAGTTTGTGGAAAAGGCGTACATTTTGGTAACGCTGTCAGCCACTCTCATAGAAGAAGTAATAAGATTTGGAAATCTAACGTAAAATCTGTAAGAGTTAAGGTAAACGGTGGTACAAAGAAGATGTATGTATGTACTTCATGCCTTCGTTCCGGCAAAGTTGAGAGAGCATAATTTCTAATATATGAGTTGTGACATTAGAATGTTCCAAAGAATCAGAAAAAATCCATGAATCGACTCGAGCGGGTGATGCTTCGCATCAAATGCTCTCGCTGATTCATGGATTTTTTCTGGTTTAGCAATACAAAGGTCACAGCCATAAAATAGGAAATTCTCTCCGGCTACAACTTTGTCCTCCCATCACTTACAAGATGTAAACAGGTTATACCCCAGCGCCAGACAGGCAATCATAATACATAGAGCAAGAAGGCCGTTCCGGATAAAGAGCATAATGCACATGCCAATCCCTATCCAGAACAAAATAAAGCCAAGTAATCTTTTCATGCAGCATCACCTGTCTCCGCCAGGAAAAGGCTGGTGGATTGTTACTTTATTATATGCGGAAAAGACGGATTTGATTTGCTTTTTTTACAGTCATAGTGTAAAATATAATAAATATATTACAAAATAAAAAGATGATAGATTGGAGGCTTACTATGAAAGGACAGATGGATACAGAGATGGGAAAAATCATTGTGGATGAGGATGTACTTGCGAAGTATGCAGGCTCCGCTGCCGTAGAGTGCTTTGGGGTAGTGGGAATGGCATCTGTCAATGTGAAAGACGGGATTGTAAAACTCCTGAAACGTGACAATATCCGACATGGTGTCAATGTAGAAATAGAAAATAATAAGCTATTGATTGAGCTTCATATTATTGTCGCCTACGAGGTCAGTATTCTTGCGGTGGCCGAAAATCTTGTGGACAATGTAAAATACAAGGTAGAAGAGTATACCGGAATGGAAGTTGGCAAGATTGTCGTATGTGTAGAAGGTGTAAAAGTAATTAACTGATTTCCCGTACCATATTAAATTTTTGGAGGAAAAAACATTGATAATTAAAACGATAGATGCAGCTGCAATACAGAAATGCTTTTTGGCCGGAGCGAATGCCCTTGACGCCAAAAAAGAACTCATCAATGATTTAAATGTATTTCCTGTTCCCGACGGGGACACCGGAACCAATATGACAATGACTATTATGTCTGCGGCAAGAGAGGTGGCGGCACTGGAGGACACAGACATGGAAAAACTCTGCAAGGCGATTTCCAGTGGTTCTCTGAGAGGAGCCAGAGGAAATTCCGGAGTGATTCTCTCCCAGCTGCTTCGTGGCTTTACCAAAGAAATTTCCAAGGTAGAGGCGGTGGATGTGTATGTGCTGACAAAGGCCTTTGAGCGGGCAGTGGAATCTGCCTACCGCGCAGTTATGAAACCAAAGGAGGGCACGATTCTTACCGTGGCCAGAGGTGGTGCGGAAAAGGCATTGGAAGTGTCAGAACGAACGGATAATCTGCTGGAACTGGTCAACTCGGTCCTGATGCATATGAGAGATGTTCTGGAGCAGACGCCGGATATGCTGCCGGTATTGAAGGAAGCCGGAGTGGTAGACTCTGGCGGCGAGGGCCTTTTGACCATATTGGAGGGGGCCTATGATGCCCTGCTTGGCAAAGATGTCAATTATGAGGTGGAAAAAGAACCTTCGACGCCTTTAGAGAGTACCATGAGTGGAGCAGATGCCGGAGTGGTATCTGAGGCAGATATAAAATTTGGGTATTGTACGGAATTTATCATTATGCTGGAGAAGGAATTTCACAGTAAGGAGGAAAAAGAATTTAAAAGCTATCTGGAATCCATTGGAGATTCCATTGTCTGTGTGGCAGACGAGGATTTGGTAAAAGTCCATGTGCACACCAACGACCCTGGCCTTGCAATCCAAAAGGCTTTAACATATGGCTCCCTGACCCGGATGAAGATTGATAATATGCGGGAGGAACATAACGAGCGTGTCATCCGTGATGCCGAGAAGAAGGCCGCCGAGCAAAAGGAGGCAGAGGGCCAGCCAGAGCAGGAAATGCCGATGGAGCATCGGGAAAACGGCTTTATCAGTGTGTCTGTGGGTGATGGATTAAATGATATTTTCAGGGATTTAGGTGTAGATTATGTGATCGAGGGGGGCCAAACCATGAATCCCAGCACAGAGGATATTCTGGAAGCAACCCGCCACATCAATGCCGACAATGTTTTTATTCTGCCGAATAATTCCAATATTATTCTGGCGGCGGAGCAGGCGAAGGAATTGATACAGGATAAAAATATTGTAGTAATCCCGTCTAAGAATATACCGCAGGGAATTGCGGCTATGGTAAATTATACGGAGGGACTCGAGCTGGATGAAAATATAGAAGCTATGGCAGAAGCGCTTTCCACAGTTCGCTCCGGTCAGGTAACCTATGCTGTCCGGGATACGGCAGTGGATGGTAAAGAAATCAAAGCCGGAGACATTATGGGTCTCAGTGACAAGACTATTGAGACGGTGGGAACGGATGTGGTAGAGACCACCATTGATTTGCTGAAGAAAATGATGGATGAAGAATCCGAACTGGTCAGCATTTACTATGGTGAGGAGGGCAATCAGGAGGATGCAGAAAAAATTGCCGAAGCAGTTCAGCAGATGGACAGTGAGGTAGAGGTGGAAATTCAATATGGCGGCCAGCCAATTTACTATTATTTTGTGTCAGTGGAGTAGGGCCGTATAACATTTTCGTTTATTACCCGGATGGCAGAGCCAGGGAGTTTCCCTGGTTCTGTTAATCCGGGAATTTTAATGAAAATATATGGCACATCCGGTGTCAGAATACAGTCTGCCGCTGAATAAAACCAGCCAAAATGGAAATAGTAAGAGCAGAGAATTGGCAGGCAGGAGAGGAAAAATAAAAAAATTAGCACTCACCTCTTGACAGTGCTAACAAACTGTGTTATAACATATATAACAAGTAAAGCAAAGAGGGCGCAAGCCTTCCTCCCGGTCTGTTCCGGGAAGCCACCGCAGAGGCCGAAAGGCACTGTGAGTAAAAGAAAGAAGGAATGAATTATGTTGAGACCAAGTATTTTCAGAAGTAACTTTATGGATAATGTGTTTGATGACTTTTTCCAGAATCCCTTCTGGAGCGATAACCGGATGAGCGCAGCGGGGGCCATGAATACGGATATTACGGAATCCGCCGATGGCTATCAGATTGAGATGGATTTGCCGGGCTTTGCCAAAGAGGATGTAAAGGCCGAGTTAAAGGATGGGTGCCTGACCATCGAGGCGGTGCATAATCAGGAGAAAGAGGACAGGGACCAAAAAGACAAGGTAATCCGCCGGGAGCGTTACCGGGGCGTGTGCCGCCGGAGCTTCTATGTGGGTGAGCAGATTACCGAGGAAGATATTCAGGCAAAATTCAAGGACGGTGTGCTGACACTGATGGTTCCTAAGAAGGAGAAGCAGCCGGAAGTGGAGCAGAAAAAATATATCCCGATTGAGGGAGAATAAAAGGATTGGATTTTTACCCATTGTTGAAGCATAACGGCATCGTTATGCCGGGAGAACACAGCCAGGCGGACAAAAAGCCTGGCTGTGTTTTGCTATGGTATCGTTATGTCAGCACCATGGCGCCATCATACCAGTACAATGCCAGGAAAATTTTCACTGCCTGTCCGGGAATAAGTGGTTGCTATGTTTTTCAGAAAATGATACACTGATACCATCGCAAAGAAATTTTACCGATTGGATTTGGCGGAAATGGCGTACTGCTCCGTTGACATTTCGGAATGGAGGATACAATGAGAGATATACTCTTAACTATAGTAGGGGAGGCCTTTGTAGATACGGTCAGACTTCTGCCTTTTTTATTTATCACCTATCTGGTGATGGAATGGCTGGAGCACAGGACGGGAAGCCGGACCCAGGCAGCCATCCGCCGTGCGGGCAAGGCAGGGCCCTTCATCGGAGGTGTGTTAGGCATCGTTCCCCAGTGTGGATTTTCCGTGGCGGCGGCCAACCTGTACGCCGGGGGCGTGATTACGGCCGGAACACTGATTGCGGTATTTCTCTCCACCTCGGATGAGATGCTTCCCATTTTCCTTTCCTATTCAGTGCCGATACATACTATACTGGGAGTGCTTGCGCTGAAAATGATTTTTGCCATTATCAGCGGTTTGGTACTGGATTTTCTCTATCACAAACTGATTCGAAAGGAAATTCGATACAAAAATATTCACATTATGTGTGAGAGTGAGCACTGCCACTGTGAGGAGGGGATTTTCCGTTCCGCACTGCGTCATACCCTTCAGATTATTTTGTTCATTTTTTTGATTACACTGGTTTTAAATGGCCTGCTTACCGGGATTGGAGCAGAGCGGTTATCCAGCCTTGTATTTCAGATGCCAGTGCTTGGGGAATTGTTAGCAGGCCTGGTGGGGCTGATTCCCAATTGTGCTGCTTCAGTGGTAATTACCCAGATGTATCTGCAGGGGGTAATGGGAGCCGGGCCGATGATGACGGGCCTTTTAGCCAGTGCCGGTGTAGGTGTGCTGATTTTGTGCCGGATGAACAAGCGGCATATTAAGCAAAATGTATTACTTATAATCTTTTTGTATCTGGCAAGTGTATCCTGGGGGATTTTAATCGATTTTTTAGGAATTGCGTTTTAACTTGGGAATTGCATTTTAATAAGATAGAAAGGAAAGTTCCTGTCAGAAAAGACAGGGCAGAAAGGAGAAAAAAATGCAGACAATATCCTCAACAGTGACATTGAACAATGGCGTAAAAATGCCGGTTTTTGGTCTTGGTGTGTTTGAATCGGGAGAATCCACCGTCCCGGCAGTTCAGTGTGCTATCCAAAACGGCTATCGCCTGATTGACACGGCGGCATTTTATTTGAATGAAAAAGAGGTGGGGGAAGCTGTCCGCACCTGTGGCGTGCCCCGGGAGGAAATTTTTGTCACCACGAAGGTCTGGAACGATATGCAGAGGGAAAGCCGGCAGAGGGAGGCCTTTGAAAAGAGTCTCCGGGAACTGGATATGGAATATGTAGATTTGTATCTGGTGCACTGGCCGATACCGGGGAAAATTCATGAGACCTGGAAGGTACTGGAAACTCTGTATGAGGAAAAACTGGTACGGGCCATTGGTGTCAGCAACTTTTTGGAGCATCATCTGGAAGAACTGAGCGTGAAAGGGAATGTGGCCCCGGCAGTAAACCAGTTTGAAAGCCATCCCTATCTAAATCGGAAGGAACTGCGGAATTACTGTCTGTCCCAGAACATTGTGCCGGAGGCATGGAGCCCGCTGGGACGGGGAGCCGCTTTGGAGGAGCCGCTGCTCAAAGAACTGGCAGAAAAGTATGGAAAAACGCCGGCTCAGATTATTTTGCGGTACCATGTGCAAAACGGTGTTGTGCCGATTCCGAAATCGGTCCGGGAGGAGCGGATTCGCCAGAATGCAGAGGTCTTTGACTTTGCATTGGAAGGAGAGGAGTTGTCCCGCCTGGAGGGACTGGACCGTGGCGATATGCACGGAGACCCGGACAGGGTAGATTGGTAATTACAGAAAGCAAAAAAGCAGATTTTTCTTTTTTCCTCTCTGTGTCTGTAGCCACACAGAGGGGAGTCAAGTGAAAATCTGCTTTTCCGCTGACCTTGCATTCAAAATGCAAAGGCCCATATAGGTATAAGGGTTATTCGGCTTTGGATAGCTTCACTGCAGTACCATAAGCCATAATCTCCGCTGCTCCCTGCATAACGGAAGCGGAGTTAAAGCGGACACATATAATGGCATCGGCCCCCATGGCCTCTGCTTTTTCAATCATCCGGCCGGTAGCAACCTCTCTGGCCTGTTCCATCATTTTGGTATAGGCTTTTAATTCTCCCCCTACCATGCTCTTGAAGCCAGAACCCATGTCCTTAAACATGTTTTTTGATTGAATCGTACTTCCCTGAACCAGTCCCAGGGTCTGGATGCGGTAGCCTTCGATTGTCTCTGTGTTTGTTAAAATCATAGTGTTTCTCCTTTTGCATTTCTGCTTGTTTGTGTAAGTTTTTGCGTTGCCATACTAAAATGTTTTATTATGACAGTTTTATTGTAACATATGTTTCAATAAATTACCAGTAAAAAAATAGACGAATTTCTTTGGGTTTTCCATGGCATGCTCCGCATGTTTTGGGGTCGGCACTTGACATAATGCGCCCTTTTCTTTATACTAGAAAGATAAAAGAATCCTGAATAGATGGATTACGAAAAAAATCAGGATGGAGGATGCTTATGGATTTTCATATTGCAGTAATTCCAGGAGATGGCATCGGCCCGGAGATAGTGGCTGAGGCAAAAAAAATACTGGATAAGGTTGGAGAAGTGTACGGACATACCTTTCATTATGAAGAACTTCTGATGGGGGGATGTTCCATTGATAAATATGGGGAGCCTCTGACAGAGGAAACACTGGAACGGGCCAAAAAGAGCGATTCCGTGCTTTTGGGAGCCGTCGGGGGCAATGTAGGACAGAGCAGCTGGTATGAGCTTCCGCCGGATAAGAGACCGGAGGCCGGATTGTTAAAAATCCGCAAGGGACTGGGGCTGTTTTGTAACCTTCGCCCGGCCGTTTTGTTTGACGAATTAAGCGGTGCCTGTCCGTTGAAGGAAGAGTTGACAGAGGGCGGATTTGATTTTGTCATTACCAGGGAACTGACAGGAGGCCTGTATTTTGGGGAGCGCCATACCAAAGAGGTAAATGGCGTATGGGAGGCCACGGACACCCTGACCTATAATGAGACAGAGATTCGCCGGATTGCCCGCTGGGCCTTTGATATTGCCATGAAGCGGAATAAGCGGGTCTGCAGCGTAGATAAGGCAAATGTGCTGGATTCTTCCAGACTTTGGCGCAAGGTCGTCAAGGAGGTCAGTGCCGAATATCCCGAGGTGGAAGTAAGTGATATGCTGGTGGATAACTGTGCCATGCAGATTGTCCATGACCCGAAGCAGTTTGATGTCATTTTGACGGAAAATATGTTTGGTGACATTTTATCCGATGAAGCCAGCATGGTTACCGGTTCCATCGGTATGCTGTCCTCGGCGAGCCTGGGAGAGGGAACCCTCGGCCTGTATGAGCCAAGCCACGGTTCCGCACCGGACATTGCAGGACAGAATAAGGCAAATCCGATTGCCACCATTTTATCCGCCGCCATGATGCTTCGCTATTCCTTCAATTTATTAGAGGAAGCGGATGCGGTGGAGCAGGCAGTAAAAGAAGTTTTGAAAAAAGGTTTGCGGACTATTGATATTATGGACGAGGGCAAGACGCTCTTAGGAACAAAGGAAATGGGAGACGCCATTGCTTCAGAGTTAGGGAGGTTAATATGAAAAGTGATTCAGTAAAAAAAGGTATACAGACTGCGCCACAGCGTTCCTTATTTAATGCGCTGGGCATGACAAAGGAAGAACTGGGGAAACCTTTAGTAGGTATTGTCAGTTCCTATAATGAAATTGTACCGGGTCATATGAACCTGGATAAAATAGTAGAAGCTGTCAAACTGGGGGTAGCCATGGCTGGCGGTACGCCGATTGTATTCCCGGCCATTGCCGTCTGTGACGGTATTGCCATGGGCCATGTGGGAATGAAATATTCCTTAGTGACCCGTGATTTGATTGCCGATTCCACGGAATGTATGGCATTAGCCCACGCCTTTGATGCGCTGGTTATGGTGCCAAACTGTGATAAGAATGTACCAGGGCTTCTGATGGCGGCAGCCCGGGTCAATGTGCCGACAGTATTTGTCAGTGGCGGTCCGATGTTAGCCGGCCATGTGCAGGGCAAGAGAACTTCGCTGTCCAGCATGTTTGAGGCCGTAGGTGCCCATGCGGCAGGGAAAATGACGGAGGAACAGGTGGACGATTATGTCAGCCATGCCTGTCCGACCTGTGGCTCCTGCTCTGGTATGTATACTGCCAACTCCATGAACTGCCTTACCGAGGCCATCGGTATGGGACTTCAGGGAAATGGTACGATTCCGGCGGTTTATTCCGACCGCATCAAACTGGCGAAGCATGCCGGTATGCAGGTAATGGAGCTGTACCGTCGTGGCATCTGCCCACGGGATATTATGTCAGAAAAGGCATTTCTAAATGCCATGACAGTGGATATGGCCCTGGGCTGCTCCACCAATACCATGCTTCATCTGCCGGCCATTGCCCATGAGGCAGGAGTGGATTTGAATCTTGACATTGCCAATGAAATCAGTGCAAAGACGCCGAACCTGTGCCATCTGGCGCCGGCGGGCCCGACTTATATGGAACAGCTCAATGAGGCGGGAGGCGTCTATGCTGTCATGAATGAATTAAATAAAAAAGGACTGCTGTATACCGATTTGATTACAGCTACCGGCAAAACTGTCGGTGAAAATATAGAAGGAGCAGTAAACCGGGACCCGGAGGTAATCCGGCCGATTGAAAACCCATACAGCGAGACCGGCGGCATTGCCGTGCTGAAAGGCAATATTGCTCCGGATTCCGGCGTCGTCAAGCGTTCCGCCGTGGTGCCGGAGATGATGGTACATGAAGGCCCGGCCCGGGTTTTTGACTGCGAGGAGGATGCCATTGACGCCATCAAGAGTGGAAAAATCGTGGCAGGAGATGTGGTAGTCATCCGCTATGAGGGACCAAAGGGCGGCCCTGGCATGAGAGAGATGTTAAATCCTACCTCTGCCATTGCCGGCATGGGACTGGGTTCTTCGGTGGCACTGATTACGGACGGACGTTTTTCCGGAGCCTCCCGTGGCGCTTCCATCGGCCACGTCTCACCGGAGGCGGCAGTCGGCGGACCGATTGCCCTGATTGAGGAGGGGGATATCATCCAGATAAACATTCCGGAGAATACCCTGAATGTGGATGTGTCACCGGAGGAAATGGAAGAAAGGCGTAAAAAATGGCAGCCAAGGGAGCCGAAAATCAATACCGGCTATCTGGCACGTTACGCCAACATGGTCACATCGGGAAGCACCGGTGCGGTTCTGAAAAAATGATGGAATATGATATGGGTGTCAAAAGCACCTACGGTGATTAACCGATAACAGGAAAGAGGTGCAGGATATGCAGTTAAATGGTTCGCAGATTATAATAGAATGCCTGTTGGAGCAGGGAGTAGATACAATTTTTGGCTATCCGGGTGGTGCCATTTTGAACGTATATGATGAGTTATACCGCTATCAGGACCGGCTTCGCCATGTGTTGACCTCCCATGAACAGGGGGCCTCCCATGCGGCCGACGGATACGCCAGAGCCACCGGCCGGGTGGGTGTCTGTATGGCTACCAGCGGGCCAGGAGCCACCAATCTGGTTACTGGTATTGCCACCGCCTATATGGATTCAGTGCCAATGGTGGCCATTACCTGTAATGTTAATCTGTCGCTTTTAGGCAAGGACTCCTTTCAGGAGGTAGACATCGCCGGAGTGACAATGCCGATTACCAAGCATAGTTTTATTGTAAAGGATATTCAGGATTTGGCGGCTGTTATGCGCCGTGCCTTTAAAATTGCCCAGACAGGCCGGCCAGGACCGGTACTGGTGGATGTGACAAAGGATGTAACGGCGGCGGTGACAGAGTTTACTCCTCAGACGCCGGATCTTATTCAGCGTCAGGTAGACACCATTGACCAGCAGGATTTGGAGGAAGTACTGAAAGTAATCCGGGCCTCCAAAAAGCCAATGATTTTTGTGGGCGGCGGTGCGGTTATTTCCGGTGCAGAGGCAGAATTAAAGGAATTTGTGAAAAAGGTAGACGCCCCGGTTACCGATACGCTGATGGGCAAGGGGGCCTTTGACGGCACTGAGCCATATTATGTGGGGATGCTGGGAATGCACGGCACCAAGACAGCGAATTTAAGCGTTACCGAGTGTGACCTTCTGCTGGTGTTAGGCGCCCGTTTCTCTGACCGGGTCATTGGCAATGCCAAAAAATTTGCCTACAATGCCAAGATTGTTCATATAGACATTGATCCGGCAGAAATTAATAAAAATATTCTGGTGGATTACTCCCTGATTGGCGATTTGAAATCCATACTGGAAATTATGAACAAAAAACTGGAACAGCAGTATCATAAACCATGGATTGACAAGGTAATGGCGAGAAAAGAAGCCCTGCCGATGACTTATAATTCAGAGGTGCTTACGGGGCCATATGTAATTGAGCGCATCAGTGAACTGACTGGCAATGAGGCTGTTATCACCACCGATGTGGGACAGCATCAGATGTGGGCAGCGCAGTATTATAAATACCGTAGTCCAAGACATTTCATTACCTCGGGTGGAATGGGAACCATGGGCTATGGATTGGGAGCCTGTATCGGCGCAAAGGTAGGGCGGCCGGATGCCACGGTTATCAACATTGCCGGGGATGGCTGCTTCCGCATGAATATGAATGAGATTGCCACAGCCACCCGATATGACATTCCGATTATTCAGATTATTTTCAATAATCATGCGCTGGGTATGGTGCGCCAGTGGCAGACATTGTTCTATGGCAAGCGGTATTCCAGTACCATATTGGAGGATAAGGTAGATTACTGTAAGGTGTCTGAAGCCATGGGGGCGAAGGCGATTCGTGTCACCAAAAAGGAAGAAGTGGATGATGCCATTCAGACAGCCATGAAAGCAGGGGAACCCGTGGTAATTGAAGTGGTAATTGACCATGACGACAAGGTATGGCCGATGGTAGCGCCAGGGGCGCCGATTGAGGAATCCTTTGATGAAAAGGATCAGGCCAACCGGGTCAGCAATTAATTTTGATAAATAGCCGGTTGTCTGGAAGTATCCGGAGAACCGGTATGGAATAACATTTTCAATGAGGTTGTAAGGAGGATTTAGAAGTGGCTAGAGTGTATAACTTTTCAGCAGGTCCGGCGGTATTGCCGGAGGAAGTATTAAGAGAGGCAGCAGATGAGATGCTGGATTATAAAGGAACCGGCATGTCCGTTATGGAGATGAGCCATCGTTCTGCGGCATATGATACCATTATCAAGGAAGCAGAGCAGGATTTAAGGGATTTGATGGACATCCCGGACAATTACAAAGTGCTGTTTTTACAGGGGGGCGCTTCCCAGCAGTTTGCCATGATTCCTATGAATTTAATGAAAAACGGCGTGGCAGACTATATTGTAACCGGGCAGTGGGCCAAAAAGGCTTACAGTGAGGCATGTAAATATGGAAAGGCAGTGAAAATCGCCTCCTCCGAGGACGAGACCTTTTCCTACATTCCGGACTGTTCGGATTTGCCCATTGACGAAGATGCTGATTATGTTTACATTTGTGAAAACAACACCATCTATGGAACTAAGTTCAAGGAACTGCCGAATACGAAGGGCAAGACTCTGGTAGCCGATTTGTCTTCCTGTTTTTTGTCGGAGCCGGTAGATGTATCAAAATACGGTGTAATTTATGGCGGCGTGCAGAAAAACATCGGCCCGGCTGGTGTGGTTATCGTTATTATTCGTGAGGATTTGATTCCGGAGGAAGTGGACGAAAAGGTTCCTACCATGCTGCAATATAAGACACATGCAGACGCCCAGTCCCTTTATAACACACCGCCAGCTTACGGTATTTATATCTGCGGCAAGGTGTTTAAGTGGCTGAAGAAAATGGGCGGTCTGGCAGAGATGAAGAAAAGAAATGAGGAGAAGGCGAAAATTCTTTATGATTTTCTGGATGCCTCCAGCCTGTTCCGTGGTACCGTGCGTAAGGAAGACCGCTCGTTAATGAATGTGCCGTTTGTCACCGGTGATAAGGAGCTGGATGCCAAATTTGTGGCAGAGGCAAAGAAAGCTGGTTTTGAAAACCTGAAAGGACACCGCTCAGTAGGCGGTATGCGCGCCAGCATTTACAATGCTATGCCAAAAGAGGGCGTGGAGAAACTGGTAGCCTTTATGAAAAAATTTGAAGAGGAAAATGGAGGAAAAAAATGAGTATCAAAGTAAATTGCTTAAATCCCATTGCAGCCTGTGGTTTGGATATGCTGGATGACAATTATGAAATAACAGAAAATATACCGGAAGCAGAGGCGATTCTGGTTCGCAGTGCCGTTATGCACGATATGGAATTGTCCGACAATCTGCTGGCTGTAGCCAGAGCCGGAGCCGGTGTCAATAATATTCCGTTGGAAAAATGTGCAGACAAGGGTATTGTAGTCTTTAATACACCGGGAGCCAATGCCAATGGAGTAAAGGAACTGGTAGTGGCCTCCCTGCTCTTAGCGGCCCGTGACATCACCGGCGGTATTCAGTGGTGTAAGGATAATAGGGACAATGCAGATATTTCCAAGGACGCAGAGAAAGCAAAGAAGGCCTATGCCGGAACAGAGATTAAGGGCAAGAAGCTGGGGATTATCGGCCTGGGAGCCATCGGTGTGCTGGTGGCCAATGCAGCCAACCGTCTGGGCATGGATGTATATGGCTGCGACCCGTATCTGTCGGTGGAGCACGCACTGAATATGTCCCGGGATGTTACCATGGTAAAAACCAATGAGGAACTGTATGAGATGTGCGATTATCTCACCGTCCATGTACCGCTTCTGGATTCCACGAAAGGCATGTTTAACAAGGCAGCCTTTGACAAAATGAAGGATGGCGTGGTGATTTTGAATTTCTCCCGGGATACGCTGGTAAATGAAGGGGATATGAAAGCGGCCTTAGATTCCGGCAAAGTAGGAAAATATGTGGTGGATTTCCCAAATCCAACCACCGTCAATATGCCAAATACTATTGTTACGCCACACCTTGGCGCTTCCACCCAGGAGTCCGAAGATAACTGTGCCAAAATGGCAGTTCACCAGATTCGGGACTTTTTGGAAAACGGAAACATTAAAAATTCCGTTAATTATCCGAACTGTGATGCCGGAATTTGTTCTGCGGCCAGACGTATTACCATTACCCACAAGAATGTGCCGAATATGTTGAGCCGGTTTACTTCCCTGGTCTCTAAGGACAGCATCAACATAGAAAATATGGTGAGCAAAAGCCGTGGGGATTATGCCTATACGATTCTGGACACTTCTGATTCCACAGATGAGATTGTGGAGGAATTAAAGAAGATAGACAGCGTAATCCGTGTGCGTGTCATTAAGTAATTGTATGTATGGGATGCGCCGTTATGCTATAACGTGAAGATAGTTACACGGCCATATGGCAGATGGACGGAGAAGCCGGATTTTTCATGGGGACATGGTATTCGGCTTCTCCGTTTTGTAAATTCATGGATATGTTTCGGAATGGAGGAAATCATGAACTACGAGGAAGCAAGACAGTATATTGAAAATGCCAGCCACTCCGGTATATCCCTGGGATTGTCCCGGATGCGGGAGCTGTGCCGTCTGTTAGGCAACCCGGAGAAAAAACTGCGTTTTATCCATATTGCCGGCACCAACGGAAAGGGTTCCACGGCCGCTTTTATCAGCAGTATACTGGCGGTGAACGGACATCTTACCGGCCGTTATGTTTCCCCGGTGGTATTTCAATATGAGGAGTGCATTCAATATCAGGAGCCGAAGGGGATTCATTATATAGACAGGGAACTCTTTGCCCGGGTGGTAACGGAGACGGCCGAAGCTGTCCAGGCCATGAAGGACGATGGATGGGAAGAACCCACTGTCTTTGAAATAGAAACAGCCATGGCTTTTCTGGCCTTTGTTCACTGGCAGTGTTCCGTGGTAGTGCTGGAGGTGGGCTTAGGCGGCAGAGAGGATGCCACCAATGTAATCGGAGAAGTTCTGGCTTCCGTGATTACGCCTGTCAGCAGAGACCATATGGCAATGCTGGGGGATACCATAGAAGAAATCGCTGCAGAGAAGGCGGGGATTATAAGAGAGCAGGGAAGAGTCATTACCTGTCAGGAGAAGGAGGAGGCCTTGTCCGTCATTGCCGGGGAAGCGGAGAAGAAAAAGGCCCTTCTTACGGTGGTTCACAGAGAGGCTGTTCAGGTACTCTCTGCGGATTTGGAAGGAACGGTATTTACCTATCAGGGAGAGAACTTCCGCATCGGTATGCCTGGGAAGTATCAGGTGGAAAATGCGGTGCTGGCCTTAGAGACCTGCCGTCATCTGCCAGAGCCCTTTACCTTTAACACAGAGCAGCTGATGTTAGGACTTGGCATAGCATCCTGGCGGGGGAGATTTGAGGTGGTCTGCACCAGGCCGTTGATTATTCTGGACGGCGCCCACAATCCGGCGGGAGCGGAGGCGCTGGCAGAGTCCATCCGTACCCTGTTGTCCGGCAGGAAACTTCATGGTGTTATGGGAGTATTTGCTGACAAGGAATATGAGACTATGGTGGGGACACTGGCTCCTCTGTTTGAGGATGTGGTGACGATTACTCCCCCAGGCGGGCGGGGATTGGACAGGGAGACCCTGGCCAGTGTGTGGAAGAATCAGGGATGTTCCCTTGTTACTACCGGAGAGACCGTAATGGGGGCATTAAAGGAGGCCATGAACCGGTGCGGAGAGGAGGATGCCATTCTGCTCTTTGGCAGTCTGTCCTTTTTCCGGGAACTGGCATGGAAACAGTGATAAGGAGGAGCTATGGCGAAAAAGGAGAAAGAAAGCAAAACCAATGCTATGCGTATATTAGAAAAAAAGAAGATTCCTTTTGTGGTAAATACCTACCAGTGCGATGAGTTTATCGATGGGATTCACATCGCAGACAAGCTGGGTCAGCCAAGGGAGCAGTCCTTCAAAACTCTTGTAATGCAGGGGAAGAGCAAAAACTATCATGTCTTTGTCCTGCCGGTAGCAGAGGAGGTAGACTTAAAAAAGGCGGCCCGTGTGGTGGGGGAAAAATCCCTGGAAATGGTGCCGGTAAAGAATATCCAGTCCGTCACCGGCTATATACGGGGCGGCTGTACCGCCATTGGTATGAAGAAAAACTATAATACGGTGATTCATGAATCGGCGCTGTCCTTTGATGAAATCATTGTCAGCGGAGGAAAATTGGGCACGCAGATACAACTGGCTCCGAAAGATTTGGCAGAGGCGGCAGAAGGAAGTTTTGCAGATATTATTGTGAAAAAATAGAGTTCATGCTATACTATTCAAGAATGCAGCAGAGGAACAAACAAAAGTGAGGTATTTATGGATTACGAGAAAATCGAACAGGCGGTGGCCCTGTTATTAGAGGGAATTGGGGAGGATGTAACCAGAGAGGGATTAAAGGACACGCCGAGACGGATTGCCCAGATGTGCACAGAACTCTTTGGTGGCTATACAGAAGAGGCGGGAGAGCACCTGTCAAAAGCCTTTCATTCCGACACCGGGGATATGGTGGTGGAGAAGGATATTTCCTTTTACTCCGTATGTGAACATCATCTTCTTCCTTTTTTTGGAAAAGTTCATATTGGCTACATTCCCGATGGCAAGGTGGTGGGCCTGAGTAAACTGGCCCGGACGGTGGAGGTGTATGCCAGAAGAGCACAGCTGCAGGAACAGCTGACAAGCCAGATTGCCACGGCAGTCATGGAGGGCCTTCATCCCAAAGGAGTTATGGTGATGATTGAGGCAGAGCACATGTGCATGACGATGCGGGGGGTGAAAAAACCCGGAACAAAAACAGCCACCTATGCGGTACGAGGGGCCTTTGAGCAGGATGCCGGATTGCGGCAGATGTTTATGAATATGATTCGGTAGGAGCTGGACAGCATGCAGATTGGAAACCGCAGTTTCCCTTCCGGGGAGCGGACATATATTATGGGAATTTTAAATGTCACACCGGATTCTTTTTCCGATGGTGGCAGTTACGAGGGGATAGAACAGGCGCTTCACCAGACGGAAAAGATGCTGGAGGCGGGAGCCGACATCATTGATGTGGGCGGAGAATCTACCAGGCCGGGGCATGTGCCGGTATCGGCGGAAGAGGAAATCCGCCGGGTCGTTCCCGTGATTCGTGGGATAAAGAAAAAATTTGATGTGCCTGTGTCGGTGGATACATATAAAAGTGTGGTGGCCAGACAGGCGCTGGAGGCGGGAGCCGATTTGCTCAACGACATATGGGGCTTTCGCCGGGATGAAAAAATGGCAGAACTGGCGGCGGAGTATGATGTGGCGGTCTGTCTGATGCACAACCGGGAGCAGGCGGAATACACCGATTTTATAGCAGAGGTCATAGCGGATTTACAGCAGTCCCTGGCGGTTGCCAGACGGTATGGCGTGAAAGAAGAGAAAATACTGTTAGACCCCGGAGTGGGATTTGGCAAAACCTATGAGCAGAACCTGCTTGTCATGAAGAATTTAGAGAAACTGACGGCTCTTGGATATCCTGTACTCCTTGGCACCTCGCGAAAAAGTGTCATAGGTCTGACTTTGGACCTCCCGGTGACAGAGCGGGAGGAGGGCACCATAGCCACCAGTGTGCTGGGAGCCATGAAGGGCTGTGGATATGTCCGGGTACATGACGTGGAGAAAAATGCCCGGGCACTGAAAATGATGGATGCCATTTTACGCAGTGAGTGAACCGGAGGGAAGCGATGGACGAAATACGAATTGAAAATCTGGAGGTATATTGCCACCACGGGGTGTTGAAGGAGGAAACCGTGCTGGGACAGAAATTTCTGGTGTCCCTGACTTTGTTTACCGATACGAGGCAGGCGGGAAAAAGCGACGATTTATCCCATTCCATTGACTACGCCAGTGTGGCCCATTTCGTGGAAGAGCGGATGAAGGGGAAAAACTATAAGCTTATTGAGGCGGCGGCGGAGCGTCTGGCAGAGGATATTCTTATGGCCTTTCCTCTGGTGGAGCGTCTGCGCATGGAATTGAAAAAACCCTGGGCGCCGATTCTTCTTCCCTTAGATACCGTCTGCGTCTGTATTGAGCGGGGATGGCAGACCGTATATCTGTCCGTGGGCTCCAATATGGGAGATAAACGGGCGCATATTGAGAAGGCGGTGGAGGGTCTGAAACAGGATGAAAAAATCCGCCGGCTGGTGGTTTCCAGCCTGATTGAGACAAAGCCTTACGGTTATACGGAGCAGGAAGACTTTCTGAACGGTGCCATCGGACTGCAGACGCTGTATACGCCGGAGGAGCTGTTAGATAAAATCCATGAGATTGAAAAAGAGGGAGGCCGGGAGAGAACTCTCCACTGGGGGCCCCGCACTATAGATTTGGACATTGTATTATACGGTGATGAAGTGATTCAGACCGATGAACTGACGATTCCCCACAGGGAGATGCATCTGCGGGAATTTGTTTTAAGTCCTCTGGCAGAGCTTGCCCCCTGGGCAAAGCATCCGGTGCTTGGATATACCGTCAGCGAATTAGAGAGGAAAGTGAGGAGCACAGCCAATGATTGATTTATCCGTATCCAGACAACAGATTGATGAAATTGACCACCAGATTGTGAAATTGTTTGAAAAGAGAATGCAGGTGGCCAATGAAGTGGCAAAATACAAAATGGAGACAGGAAAGCCAGTGCTTGACAAAGAGAGAGAGGAGTCCAAACTGAATAACCTGTGCGCTCTGTCCCATGGCAGTTTTAATGAGCGTGCCGTCCGGGAGCTGTTCAGCCAGATTATGTCCATCAGCCGGAAGTATCAGTATGGTGTGCTGTCAGACAACCATGAGGTGACAAGTTTCCGACGGGTGGAGACGATTCAGACCAAAGAAAAATCCAGGGTATATTATTTTGGTGTGCCGGGAACCCATACCCAGCAGGCCATGGAGGATATTTTTGGTACGGATATTGAAGGAATCAGCTGTCAGAGTTTCCAGGGGGTCATGGAGGCAGTGGAGCAGAGAAAAGCGGATTTTGGCGTACTCCCTATTGAAAACTCCTCCACCGGAGGAATCACGGCTAACTACGACTTGCTTCTCAATTACAAAAATGCCATTGTAGGTCAGCATGTTATGAAAATTGACCAGTGTCTTCTGGCCCTGCCGGGAGTAGAAATCGAAAACCTTCATACGGTGTATTCCCATCCCCAGGGCTTGCTTCAGTGCCGGGAATTTATGGAGAAGCATCCGCACTTACACGGTGTGGAGTACGGAAGTACGGCAGCAGCTGCCAAGAAGGTAGCCCAGGAGAAAGACCCTGCCCAGGCAGCCATAGCCAGCCGCCGTGCCGCGGAAGAGTATGGTCTTGCGGTGGTGGCAGACAGCATTCAACAGGAGAAAAATAACTGTACACGCTTTATTATTATTGCTCCCGAGGAAATTTATACGAAGGAGAGCAATAAGCTGGCCCTGTGTATAGAGCTTCCTCATAAGAGTGGAAGCCTGTACCGGATTTTATCCCATTTTCTCTACAATGACCTGAATATGACCCAGATTGAGTCCCGCCCGATTCCTGGAAAGAACTGGGAATACCGATTCTTTGTAGACGTAGAGGGAAATCTGGAAGACGCTGCTGTGAAAAATGCCCTGCGTGGGATTCAGGAAGAAGCCGCCTTTCTGCGGGTGCTTGGAAATTTTGATGCTTCCTGAGGATTGGGATTTTTGTTACAATTATTGTGTTTTGGTGTGTTTTGATGTGTTCTGGTGTGTAAAAAGGACTTGCCGCTGAAGCGGCAATGTCAATATGCACCAGAATCGCATCTGGAAAACTGGTTTTCCGAGTGCGATTCCTGTGCACATTCACTCATCACTAAGCGTGATGAGTGCTTTTTACACGGAGAAAGGGCAAAAAACACAGAAAAACCCAATAATACCTAAGCAGTTCACAGAATCATCATGATTCAATCACAAACCCTTCAAAATTAAAACAAATTCCGCACACATTTTTAGCATATGCTAAAAACAGTTTTTAGAATATACTAAAAACAGGAAACGGGAAAAACAGTTGCCTATGACAATTGTAATAAATGAAAGGATGTGATTGCAGCATGAAAAAGATTGCAAAGTTAGTGGCGGGGGGCGCCGTTTTTGGATTGGTGGCAGGGTCAGTATTTCAGGGAGTGGAATGGACAGGCAGATATGCAGAAAATTATCTTTTTGGAGCCACGGAAACAGTAGCAGAGAGTAATAATGAGCCAGCCAGGCTGGCTGCCACCAGTGTGGTGTCGGGGGCAAATGCCAGCGGCACTTCGGATGTGTCCGCCATTGCGGAGCAGGTGCTTCCTTCCATTGTAGCCATTGATGTTACCGAGGAGGGATATTACAATACTCCTTTTGGTATAAGCCCGCAGGAAAGCACCGGCAGTGCTTCCGGTATTATTATAGCAGAAAAGGACAACCGTCTCTACATTGCCACCAATAACCATGTGGTAGAGGGTGCCACAAAGGTCACCATTCGTTTCAACGATGACAGCACTGCGGAGGCAGAAATCAAGGGGACAGATTCCGCCACCGATTTGGCGGTTGTCATGGTGGATATGAGCAAATTATCGGCGGATACACTGAAAAATATCAAGGTGGCTGCGGTAGGGGACAGTGAAGCTACCAAGGTAGGAGAACAGGCCATTGCCATTGGAAATGCTCTGGGATATGGCACCAGCGTAACCGTGGGTTATGTCAGTGCCAAAGACAGGGAGATTGGTTCCGAGGATGGGGAAAATGTTCTGCTGATTCAGACCGATGCCGCCATTAACCCGGGAAACAGCGGTGGTGCCCTTGTCAACAGCCGGGGCGAGGTAATCGGGATTAATTCCTCTAAATTTGCCTCGGAGGAAGTTGAGGGAATGGGCTTTGCCATTCCGATGGCAGCGGCGGAGCCAATTCTTGAGAGTCTGATGAATCAGGAGGCAGTAGAGGAATCCGAGCGTGCCTATCTGGGAATTACCGGACAGGACGTGGATAGTGAAGTCAGCGAAGCCTATGACATTCCTCAGGGTATCTATATCACAGAGGTAACAGAAGGCTCCCCGGCGGAGAAAGCGGGACTGAAAAAAGGAAACGTTATTGTGGAAATAAATGGACAGAAGGTGACAACCCTGTCCCAGTTGCAGGAAAAATTATCCCGGTGTCGTGCAGGAGACAAGGGGACTATAACAGTAAAAGCAGGCGCAGGAGGCAGTTACGAGGAAAAGACGCTGGAAATAACCTTTGGAAAAAAGGAGGACAGTGCCAGGTAACATCCGGACTTCCGCACCTGCATAACGAAGACGGCGGAGGAAAGTATGTTTGACAATCAGAGGTTAGAAGCCGTGGATATCCACGGGGAGATTCCGGAAAAAGAGCCGGAGCGCCAGTATTATTACATGAAAAAATGCCGTGAGTGGGCAGAGGAGAAAAAGCGCCAGATTGGCCGCCCCCTCACGGTGTCAATTCAGACCTTAGGCTGCCAGATGAATGCCAGGGACTCGGAAAAGATGGAAGCGGTACTGGAGTATATTGGTTATGAGCCAGTAGAGGAACCAGTGGCGGATTTTGTTTTGTATAATACCTGTACCGTGAGGGAAAATGCCAATTTGAAAATCTATGGACGGTTGGGTTATCTGAAAAACCAGAAAGAAAAGAATCCGGATATGCGGATTGCCCTCTGCGGCTGTATGATGCAGGAGGCCGATGAGGTAGAACGGGTACGAAAAAGTTATCCTTTCGTGGATATTGTGTTTGGCACCCATAATATCTATAAGCTGGCAGAGTTATTTTACCTTCAGATTCAATCCGAGGGCCGTGTGATGGATGTGTGGGAAAAAGAGGGAGAGATTGTGGAGGATTTACCCGGCAGGCGGAAATACTCCTTTAAGACGGGAGTCAATATTATGTATGGCTGTAACAACTTTTGCAGTTATTGCATTGTTCCCTATGTACGGGGGCGGGAGAGAAGCAGAGAGCCCCAGGATATTCTGGAGGAAATCCGGGGACTTGTGGAAGACGGCGTAACTGAGGTCATGCTGCTGGGACAGAATGTGAATTCTTACGGAAAGACACTGAAAGAAAAGTTGACCTTTGCTGAACTACTTCGGAAAGTAAACCAGATTGACGGGCTTCAGCGCATTCGGTTTATGACTTCCCATCCCAAAGATTTATCCCAGGAGTTAATTGAAGCCATGGGAGACTGTGAGAAAGTATGCCGCCATCTTCACCTGCCGCTGCAATCCGGCAGCAGTGTGGTTTTGCAAAAAATGAACCGGCGCTATACAAAGGAAGATTACCTGGCATTAGTGGAGAAAATACGGAAAAAAGTGCCGGATATCTCTTTGACTACGGATATTATTGTGGGATTTCCAGGGGAGACCGAGGAAGATTTTGAAGAGACATTGGATGTGGTGAAAAAGGTGCGCTATGACAGTGCCTACACCTTTATTTATTCCAAACGAAGCGGCACGCCAGCCGCCGCTATGGAGGGCCAGGTGCCGCAGGAGGTGGTAAAAGCCCGCTTTGACCGCCTGTTAAAAGTCATTCAGGGCATCTCTGCCGAGATAACAGCCTCCCGTCTGAACCAGACGGTGGAGGTTCTCTTTGAGGAAGTCAACAGTCAGGATTCTACCCTGATTACCGGCAGACTTTCCAACAATGCCATTGTGCACTGTCCGGGTACGTCTGACCGGATTGGTCAGATTCTCCCGGTGAAGCTCACCGAGAGCAAAGGTTTTTATTACATGGGGGAGATTGTCTCCGGTTCATCATAATCCACGCCAAAGGTCTCTACGGAGACCTTTTCCATTACCACCGGCGTCACTGGCATATCGCTCCAGTCGGTATCGCTTTCCGCAATTTTATTTACCACATCCATGCCTTCTGTGACTTTCCCAAAGGCAGCGTAAGCGCCGTCTAAATGAGAGGCATTTTTGTGCATAATGAAAAATTGCGAGCCGGCAGAATCCGGATGCTGGGAGCGGGCCATGGAGATAACCCCGGCGCTGTGCTTTAAGGAATTGTCAAATCCATTGGAAGAAAATTCTCCCGGGATGCTGTAGCCTGGGCCGCCGGTTCCGTTTCCGTCCGGGTCGCCGCCCTGAATCATAAAACCTTCAATAATGCGATGGAAGGTGAGTCCATCATAGAAGCCCTTTTTTACCAGCGAAATAAAGTTCTTTGCTGTGTTAGGGGCTGTCTCCGGGAACAGTTCTACCTTTATAATGTCCCCCGATTTCATTTCAATCGTTACTATTGGATTTTGATTTGCCATACGTTCCTCCATTCTGTCAGATTTGTCTGACGATAAACATAACGGTTCTATTGTAAAAGATTTCAGATAAATATGCAAGCAATTCGACAAAGTGTGTCAGAGGATATTTTGTGTCTGTATAATATCCTCTGTTTTTTATGTGCTTTACGTGGAAATTTGTCGAAGGGACAGGATATTTTTTCTGTTACTTCCTACGGCTTTTGACAAACTTCGCAGGCAGAGGCCGCTATAATGATGGCATAAGACGTGACAAATCCGAAGGAAAAACTCCCTGTCGGAGAAAAGGAAAGAGGAAGCACATGAAGATTTATCTGGATATGTTTTTTCTGGTGAATTGGGGAATGAATTTTGTGGTTTTAATGATAGAAAGCTTTTTCCAGAGCAGAAGAATCCGTCTGTGGCACATTTTGTCTGCCGCAGCGGCCGGCGCTGTGTTATCCACAGTATTCCTAATCTCCGGACTTCATCGGTACTGGTTTTTAGGTCTGCCGTTCTATGCCCTGGGAAGCGCCGGGATTGTCCGGCTTGCCTTTGGCCGGACCACCCCGGGAGCCTATGTCCGGAACATGGTGGTGTTTTATCTGTCGGCTTTTTTGCTGGCGGGACTTCTGGTACAGCTGCAGAGTGTGCTGGGCATACAGGGCGAGTCAGTTCTTTTGCTGGCGGGCGCTGGAACCGCACTGGTACTTGTCTACCGGCTGGTGCCCTTTGGCAGGCGGTGGCAGGAGAGGGAGAGACAATATTTTCCGATTTGTTTAAGTTATGGAGGCCGCCGGATGCAGGGAAACGGGTTGATGGACACAGGCAATCACCTTACAGAACCCTTCAGCCATCGCCCGGTGGCAATTGGAGGAAAGGAATTTGTCAGGAAATTGCTGGATGCAGGGGACACGCCGGTGTTTCGCTATATTCCCTATCACTCCGTCGGAACGGAGAGTGGAATGCTGCCGGCCTTTCAGGCAGAGGCCTTAGACGTCAAAGAGGGTGGCAAATGGCGCAGACAGGAAAAACCCTGGATTGCGATTTCTGACAGTTATGTATCGGCGGATGGGGAATACGAGCTTATCCTGCATCCGGATATGCTGATAAAATACGAATAAGACCAGGAGGGATCATACCATGCTATTGCGAATATCCATGCCAAACCGGTTTCAGTTCCGCATGATTCAGGATTGGAGAAATGTGTTATTTCATCAGGGAAGCGACATCCATTACATCGGTGGTGCAGAAATCCTGCCCGCCCCGCTGGAACCGGGAGAAGAAGCTGCCTGTATTGAATGTCTGGGCGAGGAGGAGGACGAAAAGGCAAGAAATATGCTGGTGGAACATAATCTGCGGTTAGTGGTTTACATAGCAAAAAAATTTGACAATACCGGAGTCGGAGTGGAGGATTTAATCTCCATTGGAACCATTGGTTTGATGAAGGCCATCAACACCTTTAATCCCGGTAAAAATATCAAGCTTGCCACCTATGCCTCCCGCTGTATTGAAAATGAAATTCTGATGTATCTGCGCCGGAATAATAAAACTAAAATGGAGGTGTCCATAGATGAACCACTGAATGTGGACTGGGACGGAAATGAACTTTTATTGTCCGATATTCTTGGTACCAGTGAAGATGTTATCTACAAGGACATTGAGCGGGAGGTGGACAGGAAACTTCTGCGCAAGGCACTGGAAACTCTCAGTGAAAGAGAGCAGAAAATCATCCGGCTCCGTTTCGGGCTGGGGGATGTCCAGGGACGGGAACTGACCCAGAAGGAGGTGGCAGACCGGCTGGGTATTTCCCAGAGCTACATATCCCGTTTGGAAAAGAAGATTATGAAACGGCTGAAAAAGGAGATTCTGCGGCTGGAGGGGCGGTGATGTAACAGGACAGGAAATTGTGAGGGGCCTTCGTATAGTAGCAGAGAGTGGCTGTAAAAAAAACATCCATCCATCAGCGAGAACATTTGACGCTTTGCGTCACCCGTTCGAGTCGATGGATGGATATTTTTTGGTTTATCACTGTCTGCCTACTTATATGTCATATAATCAAAATCCGCTACCGTATCACTGGCTACGCCGTTTGAGGTGGCGTAAATACCAATGGTGGTACCCACAAAGCCTCCGGCCACATCGGTGCTGAGCATTCTGGCATCCACGTGGTCAGCCAGGGTTTTGAATACTTTATCATCAGAGCTGAAACTGAAAACTAAATCCTGCTCCTTCTGGGTTACCCGGAGAAAGACTTCTGCATAGAAATCATCCATCAGTGCCTGAGCAATAATTTCTTCCTCATCCTTATAGGTCTGAATCAGGAAGAGAGCCGTTTTGTCTCTTTTTTTGCCCACCAGAAACTGGTAATTATAAGACTGGCTCTGGTATATTACCAGACCGGCCTGCTCGTTTTCGCTCTGGGGCTCAAAAGAAAGGGCGGTCTTGGCTGTAAAGTCAAAAGCCAGCTGGCGGCGGCATACATAACTTGGGTTGCCCCGGGAGGAAATCTTGTCTCTATCCAGTTTTAAACGCAGATACCCCGGACGCTCGGTAAGAGAGTAGTTCTGCTCCTTGGGATTACGGATATGCATAAAATTCATCGGAAGGTCTGGCAGGTCAAAGTCCTCTTTGACAGGAACGTTGTCCACGCCTCCCACAGGAAGTCCCGGTGCCATCACAGTATCCTCCACAATACCCTTGCCCGGATTGACAACCGGCCAGCCATTTTCCCATGTCATAGGAACCAGATAGGTTTCTCTACCCAGGTTGCGGTAGTAGCCTCCGGCAGTACGGGAAGCCAGGCATACCATCCACCATTCACCATTCTGGGTCTCTACAATATCAGGATGGCCCACGTTGACAATCGGATAACTCTGGCCCAGATGGCGGTGTGTCAGAATCGGATTGCCCCGGTGTCCCTCGAAGGGCTCGGTAAGACTTTTACTCCGGGCCACCGATACCGCATGATTATGGCCAGTTCCTGCTTCGGAAATCATCAGATAGTACCAGCCGTCCTTCTTGTAGATGTGCGGCCCCTCCGGCCACTCCACATTCCGCAGGGCGCCGTGCCAGGCAGCATAACTTTTACCCACAAGTTTCATAGAAGATAAGTCCAGTTCCTGTATGTAAATCTCATTGTCACCATAATAACGGGCACCCTCCCTGCGGTCTTTGGTTCCGCAGTAATAGCATCTTCCATCATCGTCAAAAAACAGAGAAGGGTCAATGCCTTCGGAGCCCAGCGGATATGGGTCTGACCACGGACCAGCCGGGTCGGTGGCTGTCACAATGAAGTTCCCCAGTGGATTGTTGGGGGAAACATTGGTAGTAATCATATAAAAGGTGCCATCATGGTAGCGGAGAGTCGGGGCAAAAATACCCTCGCTTGTCTCTGCACCATCCAGGGGAAGCTGACTTTTCCGGTTCAGAATATTTCCAATCTGGTTCCAGTGGATTAAGTCTTTGCTGTGAAAAATCGGCACACCGGGATAATAAGCAAAAGTGGAAGTAACCAGATAATAATCCTCGCCCACGCGACATATGGATGGGTCGGGATAAAAACCTGGCAAAATAGGGTTGGTATTGGCTGTCTTATTACGCATATTCATATCTCCTTATCCAGATTTTTGTACTTTTTCATATAAACAATTTTAATATATTGAAGGGAAAAAGTAAATAGGAAAGATACCTGGCAAAAAACCAGGGGAGTTTTTCGTCGTTTTTCATAAAAATTGTGGGAAAAACTATAGACATGTTACAAAAACAGTGCTATAATTTATGGTAAACTGTATGCAAATTATACAAAAAAGTCAAATGTGCGGGCCGTCAGGGGAGTTTCTTTTTGGCGAACTGCATAAAAAAGAAAAAGGACGAAAGGAGATTGTGACAGCTATGTCTAAGTTGATTAAGAAAAAAGGCTTGCGGACATTTATTATAGTAGTTGTGGTACTGGCAGTCATTGTGCTGTTTTTTCAACTCAAGAATGCCTCGACAAGCGACAACTCCGACAAGTATGAGGGCGTGGATCTCGGGGTCTCACAGGACGACTATGGCCGCAGTGACACCTATGCGAAGTACATAGAATCCCATGAGGATGTTACCCCGGCAGGGAAAGAAAACACCTATGATGTAGACGTCCTTAGTTACACAAAAAGCAGTGGTGCTTCCAAAAGAAGTGATGTGGGGCCGTCAGAAGATAAGACGGATGCCCTGCAGATTACAGAAGGGGGATATGCACAGTTTGATGTGGATATCAGGGAAGCCGGCTACTACAATATCTATGCGGAATATTATCCGACGACAGATGAGGACGACCGGGGAATTACGATAGAATCCAAGGTTGAAATCAATGGCAAGGTTCCTTTCAGTGGTGCGGATGCCATTTCTTTCAGTCGTGTATACACCGATGAGGGAGAGCCAAAGCATGACAATCAGGGCAATGAGATTCGTGCTACCCAGATTGAAGATCCGAACCGCACATGGATGCCTATGTATTTCGAAGATGCCACAGGATATGAGGTAGAGCCATATCAGTTCTGGTTTGAAAAAGGAAAGAATACTCTCTGCCTTACTGGTGGAAATGAAAAACTGGTAATTCGTAAACTTGTCATTGGAAATAAGGAAGCCACTCCGACTTATGAGGAGTACCGGCAGGCCAATGAAGGCAAAGCCAACAACGTAGAGGGTGGTTATGTGCAGAAGATTCAGGGAGAGACTGCGAAGAGACGTTCTTCCCCGTCCCTGTACGCTTCCTATGACAGAACTTCCAGTGATACGGAATATATGCAGGAAAATGGTGAGATAACCCAGAATAATACCGATAAGCAGGTGCTGGATATGACCGGCGGTACCAACTGGAAGGTAACCAATGACTGGATTGAGTGGGATATGGAAGTTCCGACAGAGGGTGACTACGTAATCGGCATTAAGGGCCGCCAGGGCTATAACCGTGGTTATATTGCGAACCGCTCTCTGTATATTGACGGCGAGATTCCGTTCCAGGAAGTTTCACAGATATTGTTCAGATACAGCAATACATGGGATTTGAACTGCCTGCAGAATGAGGAAGGCGAGGCCTACAAGTTCCATCTTACAGCAGGAAGTCATACGATTCGTATGAAGGTTACCCTGGGAGATTTGGGACAATATCTGTCGCAGTTATCCGACAGTGTATTTAATATGAATAAAATGTACCGTACCATTCTGGTTCTTACCGGTACAGAGCCGGATGAATTCCGTGATTACCAGATTGACAAGGTATATCCGGAAGTGATTGAGGCCATGGACATAGAGTCCAAGAGACTGTATAAACTTGTAGATGAAGTGGTTGCCTATACCGGTGAAAAAGGCGGCGAGATTTCCGTAGCCCAGACACTGGCAGCACAGATGGAAACCTTTGTGGATGATCCGGATAAGATTCCGAACACCCTTAAAAACTTCAAGGAAAATATTTCCTCTCTGGGTACTTCCATCCAGAACCTGAGTGCAACCTCTCTGGATATTGACTATCTTGTACTGGCAGACACCAAAGAGGACCTTCCGGAAGTAAACGAGACGAGTTTTGACCGGGTTGTACATGAGTGCAAGCTCTTTGTCAATTCCTTCCTGAGTGATTCCTCTGCGCTGGGTAATGTGTACGATTCCGATGATCCGAATGTGATTGATGTGTGGATTACCGCAGGACGTGACCAGAGTACTATTTTGAAAAACATGGTAGACCAGATGTTTACACCGGAAAGCGGCATCAATGTAAACGTAAAACTGATTGATGCGGCCAACACCGTAGCTTCCAACAGTCTGAACGTTATGCTTCCGGCGGTCATGTCCGGAAACGGGCCGGATGTGGGAATCTGTATTGCACAGACGGAGCCGGTAAACTATGCACTGCGTAACGCCGTTGTGGATTTGAGAGAGTTTGGTACGGAATTAGACGATGTACTCTCCGAATACTATGAGAGCTCGTATGAAGCTTACAAATTCAATGGCGGTCTGTATGCACTGCCAGAGACTCAGAACTACAATGTATTGTTCTATCGTACCGATATTATGGAGGACCTCGGTATCGATGCGACAAAAGATGTAAATACCTGGGATGATGTATTAGAGGTTCTCCCGATTCTTCAGAAAAACAGTATGACTTTTGCCGTTCCTTCCGTGGAGCGTAAAATTGGTAATACCACCAACCCTGACCTGGCAAACTATTATGCACAGTTGTATCAGCGCGGTGGAAGACTGTACGATGACGAGGGTATGGAGACTCTGATTGGTGAGCCGGAAGGAATTGCGGCATTTGAGTTTTACACCAAGCTCTTTACCAACTACAAACTGGAAAAACAGTACGATTTCGTAAATCGTTTCCGAAGCGGCGAGATGCCAATTGGTGTGGCAGACTACAACAACTTTAATACGCTGGCGGTATTTGCGCCAGAGATTAAAGGTCTCTGGGATTTTGGACTGCTTCCTGGAGTGGAAAAGGAAGATGGAACGATTAACCGGGCAACCCAGTCCTGGGGTACCTGTGCGATGATGCTTCGAGGCGCTGAACAGCGTAACAAGAAGGATAAGAGCTGGGAATTCCTGAAATGGTGGGCAAGTTCCGAAGTACAGGCCAAATTCGCCAGTGAATTAGAGGCAGTTATGGGTGCTTCTGCCCGTTATGCAACAGCAAACCGTGTTACCTTTGATACCCTGTCCTGGAGCAGCAAAGAGGCTGCCGCCTTGAAAGAGCAGTGGGAAGAAGCCTTTGGTATACCGGAGGTTGCCGGCGGTTATTATACTTCCCGCCACATTACCAACGCCATCCGTAAGGTCATGAACAACAACGAGGACCCGCGTGAGACGATTCTGGACTACAAGCGGACCATTGATGAGGAATTGACCAATAAACGGAAGGAGTTTGGACTTCCAACTCTGCCAGAGAATAAAGATGAGGATAAGGATGAGGGAGTAGCAGAGACAACCGGAGAAATAGAATAAAGAGAGGAGAGGAAAGATGGGATTTCTGGGAAAATATGTGCAGATTAAGAAGCGGAATGCCAAAATTGCATGGAAAAAGGCAAAAATGTCTAAGACCTGCTACCTGTTTCTGCTTCCCTATATGATTGTATTTACTGCATTCTACATTTTACCCGTATGTATGTCGGTATTTTACAGTTTTACCTATTTTAATGTATTAGAGCCGGCAAGATTTGTGGGACTGGAAAATTACATCAATCTGCTGTTGGCAGATGATATTTTCCTGATTGCCGTAAAGAACACCTTCCTGCTGGCGGCCATCACCGGACCGCTGGGATATATCATGGCCTTTTTGTTCGCCTGGTTCATCAACGAACTGCCACGGTATATACGTGCCTTTGCCGTATTGGTGTTCTATGCGCCGACCATTGCCGGCCAGGCATACCTGGTATGGTCGATTCTGTTTAGTGGAGACGCTTACGGCTATGTAAACTCGTTCTTAATTAAATTTGGTATTATCAGTGAGCCGATTCTGTGGCTCACCGATACCAACTATATGATGAATGTGGTGATGATTATCGTCCTCTGGATGAGTCTCGGTCAAGGATTCTTGTCCTTCGTTGCCGGTCTTACCAGTATCGATGCTTCGCAGTTTGAGGCCGGTTACGTGGACGGTGTCAGAAACCGCTGGCAGGAGTTATGGTACATTACCCTGCCAGGCATGAAGCCGATGCTTCTGTTTGGTGCTGTTATGGCAATTACCCAGTCCTTTGGTGTAGCCGACGTTACCATGGCGCTGTGTGGTTTCCCAAGTACGGACTATGCGGCCCGGACGGTAGTTACCCATCTGATTGACTACGGTACCACCCGATTTGAGATGGGTTATGCCTCAGCTATTGCAACCGTATTGTTTGTGGTGATGCTCCTGCTTAACAAGGCAATACAGGCAGCGCTGAACAAAGTAGGAACTTGATAGGAGGTATGGCACGATGAAATTTATAAAAATAAAAAAGAGAAAACCAAATCGTTCTCTTGGTGGCGATATCTTTATCTACATCCTGCTTATCCTGTTTGGTGCATTCTTTGTTTTGCCGCTTGTATATTCGATTAGCAGTGCATTTAAACCATTGGATGAGATTTATCTCTATCCCCCAAGATTCTTTGTAAACAACCCGACGTTTAACAACTTCCAGGATTTGCTGGTAGTAATGTCGAGTTCCTATGTACCGTTTACCCGTTATGTGTTCAACACGGTGTTAGTTACGCTGGTTGGTACGGTGGGACACCTGATTATCGGTTCCATGGCCGCTTATGTGCTGGCGAAGTATGACTTCCCGGGAAGCCGTACCATATTCAAAATTATTCAGGCAGCCATCATGTTTAACGCATACGTATTGATGATACCGACATATCTGGTATTGACCGGGTTAGGCTGGGTGGATACATATCTGGCGTTGATTGCGCCGGGCCTGGCATTGCCGATGGGATTGTTCCTGATGAAGCAGTTTATGGAGCAGATACCGGATGCGCTGATTGAAGCAGCTAAGATTGACGGTGCAAAAGAAGGAAGAACGTTTATTCAGATTGTAATGCCAAACGTAAAACCGGCCTGGCTGACAGTAACTATTTTCTCGGTGCAGAACCTGTGGAATCAGAAAGGACAGGTATACATCTATTCGGAAGAATATAAGATGCTTCCGTATGCACTCCAGCAGATTATGCAGGGTGGTGTATCCCGTGCCGGCGTCGGTTCAGCGGCGACAATGATTGTTATGATGGTGCCGATTATCATATTTGTCCTGGCTGAGAGTAATATTTTGGAAACCATGGCAAGTTCTGGTATTAAAGAATAGTAAAGGAGGAAAAAAAATGAGATTATTCAATCGATTTACTTCTGTATTGGCGTTGTTACTCGTTGTATCCCTCCTTGCAGGCAGCGTGGAGTCTCTGGCCAACACCACCGATGGCAATCATTATACCTATACCTATGACTGCTGGGGCTATGACAGAGAGTCACCGGATGCGTATTCTGTAACACGTACCATTACAGGCTCCGATTATCCATGCGGCAACTTCAAAGACCCTCAGGGACTTTATGTAGTGGGTACGGAAACCTATGTGGTGGATACGGGTAATAGTCGGATTGTTCATTTTACATATAGAGACGATACCTTTCAATATGTAGATGAAATTTCCGAATATACAGACCTGCAGGGCAATAAAGTACAATTAAAGAACCCGGAGGACTGTTATGTAACAGAGGATGGGGAAGTTTATATTGCCGATACCGGCAACGACAAGATTGTTCATCTGGACAGCGATAGGAAAGCGATAAAAACCATTGGCCGGCCGGATGACCAGACCTACGACCAGGAATCCTTTCTTCCGGAAAAACTGGTAGTAGATAAATCCAATCGTATTTTTGCCCAGGTAAAAAACATAAACAAAGGATTTATGGAGTTTGACTCTCAGGGTACTTTTACCGGTTATGTAGGAGCCAGTGAGGTAACCTATGATTTCCTTACCTACCTGTGGAAACTGGTTGCTACCAAGGAACAGAGAGAGCAGATGGTTCAGTTTGTTCCGACGGAGTATTCTAATCTCTGTCTGGACTCCGAGGGATTTATTTATGCTACCATCAGTGTATTTGATGGAGCGGTGGAGTCAGCACAGCCGATTCGTAAACTGAATGTAAAGGGTACAGATATTCTGGTGCGTAACGGTTATGAGGACCCATATGGTGACCTTCGTTACACCGATGGTGGTGAAATGAAAGGGCCTTCTAAATTCTGTGACATCACCTGTCTTGACAACGATGTCTACTATGCACTGGATAAGACAAAGGGCCGTGTTTTTGCCTATGACTTCCAGGGGAACATGCTGTATGCTTTTGGCGGCCATGGTTACAAAGCAGGGTATTTTATGAATCCGTCAGCCATTGAAGATTTGGGAGATTCCCTGTTAGTGATGGATCAGAACCTTGGCACGATTACCCAGTTTACTCTGACGGAATATGGCAAATTGATTAACGAGGGACTGTCTCTTTACAAACAGGGTGATTATGACGGTTCCGCAGAGACATGGGAGAGAGTGCTGAAATTAAATGGTAATTACGACCAGGCATACATTGGTATTGGCCGTGCGCTTCTCCGTCAGAACCACTACAAAGAGGCGATGGATTATTTTGAATTGAAACTGGATACCACAAATTACTCCAAAGCATACCAGCTCTACCGCAAGGAGTGGTTTGAGGATAACATTGGCATTATTATTGCGCTTCTGGTAATAATTGTTCTTCTTTGCCTCGGCATTGGCTTTGTGAAGAAAGCCAGAAAGGAGGTTGAAAAGGGATGAAAATAAAAGAGAAACTGACGAACAAGGAAACCTGGCTGAGTTACCGCAAAACTCTGCGCTATGCTACCCACTGCTGTGTCCGCCCCTTTGATGGGTTTTGGGATTTAACCCATGAAAAACGTGGTTCTCTGGCAGCGGCCAACACGATTATCGTTCTGGTTCTCTTGACCAATCTGATAAAACTTGGCTTTACCAGTTTTATCTTTGCCCCGGTCAATTGGGACGATGTAAACCTGTTGATGGAAATAGCTACTTTCCTGGTTCCTTTCATCGTATATTGTGTGGCGAACTGGTGCCTGACAACTTTGTTTGATGGAAAAGGTACCTTAAGGGATATCTGGATGGCTACGGCATATGCCATGACGCCTTATGTAATAATTCAGATTCCGTTGATTATTTTAAGTAACTTTGTAACAGAGGAGGAGGGTGCGTTTTACACCTACTTTGGATATTTCTCCATGATATGGTGTGGACTGCTGATTGTAGCTTCCGTAATGATGATTCACGATTTCCTCTTGGGAAAAGCGTTTCTGTCACTTGTCTTTACGGCGGTCGGCATGCTGATTATCATATTCCTTTTGGTACTCTTCTTCAGTTTAATCAGTGACGGTGTCTCCTATTTCTATTCTATATATAAAGAGACCGTTTTCCGATTCTATTGATGAAAGGAGGAAATATCAGAATGAAAAACAAATTATATTTACTCCTGCTTGCGATGCTTTGCTGCTTTGTGCTTTCCGCCTGCAGCGACAACAAATCTGGAACCGGTGAGATGAAGACGTATGAGTATGACAACAGTGGAGATGTTACCATTGAGAATGATTCCCTGAGTCTGACAGTAAGTGGCTCCAGCACCCAGGTCCAGATAACGGATAAGAATACGGGAAAAACCTATACGTCCAATCCGTCGGCAGACGATATTGCAAAATACGGTAATGCAACAGGAAAGTTTGAGGACATTCTGCGTGCGACGCTGGCGCTGACCTACTCCAATGCTACGAATACAGAGACCGATATTGACAATTATGGCTCTTGTATTATAAATGGCAACTATCAGATTGAAAAGGTCAGTGAGACAGAGGTGGCTGTTCGCTATTCTGTAGGTGATTTTGAAAAAACCTATGTCTGCCCGATTGCCATTAAGGAAAGCAGAATGCAGCAGTATCTGGATAAAATGAGCAGTTCGGCCCAATCTGCTGTAAAGCGTTACTATGAGTATTACAATTATGACGAACTCACAGAGGAGGGGGATACGGAGACCCTGGAAAAGGCCGAGGCATTGTTCCCGGATTTGAAGGATGAGCCGATTTACTACCTCAGTGATGGAATTACCGATAACCGTCTGCAAAGTTGTGAGAAGTATTTTGTTGAGGCGGGCTATACGGACGAAGACCGGATTGCTGATATGGGAGACTACCAAGTGTCCCGTAATGAAGGAAAACCGATTTTCGATATATCCCTCCACTATATTTTGGAGGATGACCAGCTGGTTGTTAAAGTACCGATGAATGAAATCAGCTATAACACCGATTATCCAATTGTAAGATTGCAGGTGCTTCCGTATATGGCGTCAGCCAGTACGGCAGAGAAGGGTTATATGCTGGTACCGGAGGGAACCGGTGGACTGATTAACTTTAACAACGGCAAAACCGGACAGCAGACCTATCAGAGCAATGTATATGGCTGGGATTATGGAATGAGCCGTGATATGATTGTGGATGAGACCAGAGCTACCTTCCCGGTATTTGGTGTTGTCAATAAGACAACAAAGAGTTCTCTTCTCTGTATCGGTGAAGAAGGAAGTTCCTATGCTACCGTAGAGTCTGACGTTGCCGGCAAGAACAACGGTTATAACTACACTACCTTCACGTACCAGATGGTACATGGAGAGAACATGGATGTATCCACCAAATCCGATACCACCGTCCGGGTGTATGAGGATGGTCTTCCGGATGAGACGCTGTCCCAGCGATATGTATTTTCCGGCGAAACCAGCTATTCCGATTTGGCAATGCTTTATCGCAATTACATGGTGGCGAAATATCCGGAATTGACCAGAAAGGAAGAAGCGGAAGTTCCGGTGGCCGTGGAAATGATTGGTGCGGTGGATGATACCGAACATATTCTGGGATATCCGGTGGTTCGTTCCCAGTCCCTGACCTCTTATGAGCAGGCAAAAACCATTTTGCGTACCTTGAAGGAAGAGGGGATTAACGACCTGAGCGCCAAGTATACCGGATGGTTCAACACGGGTGTAAAACAGACATCGTCGGCAAAGGTCAAGACGGTGGGACGGCTGGGAAGCAGTTCCGATTTGAAGGATTTGACAGCTTATGCAGAACAGACGAATGGTTTGGATTTGTTCCTGAATGGTACCTTTACCTTTGTGTATAAGAACAAGATGTTTGACGGCTTTGGTGCAAACCGGGATGCGGCGAAGTTCTGCAGCCGTGAACTGTGCGAGTTGTACAACCAGGATCCGGTTACCTATCAGGCCAATGAAGATATTGCCGGTTACCAGAATAAAGATACTTATTATCTGGTAAAACCACAGTATTCCATGGATAGCATCACCAGTTACATGGAAAAAATCAGTGGTTATGGCACCCAGAATATTGGCTTGGAAGATATTGGAAACAAGTTGTCAGGAGATTACAATCCGAAGGACAGAGTGTCCCGTGAGAAGTCATTGAACATGCAGGCCGAGAAATTGAAAGCCTTAAAAGAGAGTGGAAGCAAGGTGATGATTACCGGAGGTAACCAGTATGCGATTCCATATGCAGACTATGTTACCGACTTGAACATCGACTGCCGCTCAGTTAATATAGTAGATGAACTGGTTCCATTTTATCAGATGGCACTTCATGGTCTGGTGGATTATTCCGGTTCAGCCATTAACCTTTCCGAGGACAGAGAGGATGTAATTCTGAAGTCAGCGGAAACGGGAGCGGGCCTTTACTATTCCTTCATCTATGAGTCAACAAGTGCCTTGCAGGATGGTAAGTATACCAGATATTATGCATGTAACTTTGACCAGTGGAAAGAGGACGCCGTAGAACTTTATAATAAATTCCAGGAAAAACTGGGAGACACTTACAATCAGTTTATTGTCGAACATGAAAAACTGGCGCCTGGTGTTTATAAAACCACATATGAGAATGGCAAGAGTGTTCTTGTGAATTACAACTATGAAAACTATGACTACGAGGGAACCGTGGTTCCTCAGAGAGACTTCGTAACGATGAAGGGAGGTGCAGAGTAAATGGCCCGTAGGAAAAAGAAAAAGACACTGGCATTTAAAAATGCGGTTGCCGGCTACCTGTTCATTTGTCCGTTTATCATTGGCTTTATCATGTTTCTGGTAATTCCTCTGATACAGTCTCTGCAAATGAGTTTCAGTTCCGTAGAATTGGAGGGCGGTCTCTCCATGACCTGGACGGGTATTGAAAATTATCGGTATGCGTTTCAGGTAGATGCGGAATTTGTTCCGGATTTGCTTGGAGAGCTGGCAAGAATGGCAACCAACGTACCAGCCACCTTGATTTTCAGTTTCTTCATTGCTCTGCTTTTGAATCAGACTTTCAAGGGAAGAGGAGCAGTACGTGCCATCTTCTTTCTGCCAGTTATCCTCTCCTCCGGTGTTATTATCGGTCTGGAGAGCAACAACCAGTTGTTGCAGGATATGCAGGAGGTCATTAACAGCTCCTCACAGGATACCAGCATCACCGGTGTGTTAGAGAGCATTCTGGTCACGTCGGATTCCAGTCCAATGTCCACGATGTTCCAATACGTATTTGATATTATCAACAGCGTATACGACATTGCCATTGCATCCGGTATTCAGATTATTATCTTCCTGTCTGCCTTGCAGACCATCTCGCCAAGTATGTTTGAAGCAGCTAAAATTGAGGGCTGTACTGCATGGGAGAGCTTCTGGAAGATTACACTGCCAATGGTAAGTTCCATGATTTTGGTAAACATTGTTTACACCGTTATCGACTTCTTCTTAAAGACAGACAATACGGTCATGGAGAAAGTTACGACCGAGATTGGAGAGAAACTGCAGTATGGAACAGGTTCCGCGATGGCATGGATTTACTTCCTGTGTGTAATTGTGGCGTTGGGAATTGTTTCGTTGATTATTTCTAGGAGGGTGTACTATTATGAGTAAGATAGAGAAATTTAAAGCCTTCAGGGAACGCAACCGGAAATCCAACGGATACCTGCTCAGAAAGACGTCCTTCAACGTTGCCTATAAAATTATACGCTTCGTATTGCTGTTTGGACTGTGTTTCCTGATTTTGCAGCCATTGTTAAACAAGATTTCGCTTAGTTTTATGGAGGAGAGGGATTTATATGACTCCACCATTAATGTAATTCCGCGTCATTTTACGACGGAAAACTACAAAATAGCCTGTCAGTTGATGGATTACTGGCAGGCTCTGGGAAATACCCTGTTGATTTCGCTGTTAGTCAGTGTGCTCCAGATTATTTCCTGTACTTTGGTGGGATATGGATTTGCAAGATATAAGTTTCCGCTTAAGGGACTGTGGTTTGGATTTGTAATCCTGATGATTGTAATTCCGCCAACCACTATCCAGTCCTCCCTGTACTTAAACTTCCGTTACTTTGATATATTTGGTATCTTCGAATTGATAACGGGAGAACCCTTAAACCTGTTGAACTCCTTTGCGCCGTATGCACTGATGTGTCTGGGCTGTATGGGTCTGAAGAACGGTCTGTATATTTACATGTTGAGACAGTTCTTCCGCGGCATTCCAAAGGAATTGGAGGAGGCAGCCTATGTGGATGGCTGTGGCAAAGTCATGACCTTTATCCGCATTATGCTTCCGGATGCAAAGCCAATGATTACTTCCTGTTTCCTGTTTTCCTTCGTGTGGCAGTGGACGGATAGTTTCTACTCGGGAATGTTCCTTTCCTATGACTTTGCGATTTTGTCCAATAAACTGTCCCGTCTGTCAGAGGTGCTGAATGGCTATCTGCAGGCGACAAAGGGTATTGAGAAGGCGACAACGGCGTATTCTTCCGCTATGATTGGAACGGGTACACTTCTTGTCATCATACCGCTGATTATCGTTTACCTCTTTGCACAGAAGGGATTTGTGGAAAGTTTGAGTCAGACAGGTATTAAGATGTAACAAAAATATAACAGAAATGTCATATTATCAGCAAATTATAGTGATATAATAGTAGCAACCAAATGTTATTGTGATTATTATCCGTTGTGGTGAAGACCACAACGGATGGTATAAAAAAATTTTATAAGGAGGAATAATGATGAAAGCAAGCATGAAAAAAGTGATTGCTATGGGGTTAGTTGCAGTTATGGCCGTGGGAACTATGACCGGCTGTTCCAGCAATGGAAGTTCAAGCAACGGCTCCACATCAGGTTCAGCGACAACGGCAGACTCTGGTTCAGAAAAAAAGACCTTTGATGATCTGGGTGGTATGGAAATCCTTATCGGAGACTGGTATACTGCTGATACAGATGCCATAACCGAATACCAGAAGGACACAGAGAAGTACCGTCAGGAAATTATGGACACGTACAATTTCAAAATCAAACGTGAAAGTGTATATTCCTACACGGACCAGCAGACCAACTATGTAAACGGTGTTATGGCTAATAACCCGCAGTGCCAGTTGTTCTATCTGTATCAGGAAATGGTTTCTGAACCGTTGATGAATGGTCTGATGAAAGACCTTTCCAAACTGCCAGAGTTGGATTTCTCAGAGGAAAAATGGAATCCGACAGTTGTGGATCTGATGAGTATCGGAAGTGGTATCTGGGGCATGAGCCCGGAGGCAGAACCACGTGGTGGTATTTTCTTCAACAAAAGAATGTTGAAGGCTGCAGGTATTGATGAGGATGAGCCATACGATTTACAGGCGTCTGGTGAGTGGACCTGGGAGAAATTCGAGGAATACTGCAAGAAACTCACAAAGGATACCGATGGTGACGGAAGAACAGACCAGTATGCAATGGCAAGTTTTTCCAAATATTATCTGCCAATGTGCGCAGCAAACAACAATGCTACGTTCATTGATCGTGATGAGGATGGCAAGTATGTGAATGCCATTACCACAGACGAATTCAGATATGCTATGAACTGGGGTGTCAGCCTGATTGATCAGGGTTACATCATGCCGAAGCCGGATCCGAATGTTGCATGGGATTGGTACAAAGCAGCATTCCGTGATGGTGAAGCCGCTATGCAGACCGCAGAGGTATATGAGATTTCCGCGTTTGCTGACATGCAGGATGACTGGGGATTCGTAATGTTCCCATACAACCAGAAAAATGATAAAGCAACCAACAAGCAGATACCAAACGATAACATCGTGGTAATGCCAAGCTGCTTTGATGATGCAACAGCAGAGAAGATTGCTTTTGCTTATGACCTGTATACCGAGCCGACTCCGGGATATACTCTGGAGGATGTTTACAAAGAGCCATACTATCCACAGTTCAGAGATGACCGTGCAGTAGATGAGACTCTGGTAATGATGAAAGATCCAGAGCACAAACAGGCATCTTATCTGCCTATGGTAAGTGATATTGACTATGGTGATTTCTGCTACGGCGTATACGCTCTGGCAGCTACACCGGCTAAGAAGATTGAAGAGCTTTCTACTCAGTGGGATAGCAAGATTGCAAAGGTAAATGAAAATTACGAGAAATTTGCAGCTGAGCATCAGTAAAAGGTAAAAAGTTCAGAGAAAGCAGAAGTTTTGACAAGGGCTGTTCAGAATGAGCGAAATGTTTGTTTTGCACAGCCCTTTTTCATGAGGATAAGGAGAGTGAAATGGAAGCATATTTGGATGAGAACCTGTCCTTCACAGAGCGGGCGGAAGATTTGGTCTCCCGGATGACTCTGGAAGAAAAAGTATACCAGACCCTCCATGGGGCTGCGGCTATTGAACGGCTGGGGGTAAAGGCGTATAATTATTGGAATGAGGCCCTTCACGGCGTAGCCAGGGCCGGTGTAGCTACCGTGTTTCCCCAGGCAATTGGTTTGGCGGCTACCTTTGACGAGGATTTTCTGGAGAAGGTGGCTGAGGTGATTTCCGATGAAGGGCGGGCCAAGTTCAATGCACAGCAAAAATATGGTGATTATGATATTTACAAGGGACTGACCTTCTGGTCACCCAATATCAATATTTTTAGAGATCCCCGCTGGGGTCGTGGACATGAGACCTTTGGAGAAGACCCCTATCTGACCTCCCGTTTGGGTGTTCGTTTTATTGAGGGATTGCAGGGTAAGGATAAAAGATACATGAAAGCGGCGGCCTGTGCCAAGCATTTTGCTGTACACTCCGGGCCGGAGGATCTTCGCCATAGTTTCAATGCCGAAGCCACCGAGCAGGATATGCGGGAAACGTATCTGCCAGCGTTTAAGGCCTGCGTAAAAGAGGCCGGGGTAGAGGTGGTAATGGGTGCCTATAACCGTACCAACGGCGAACCATGTTGTGGAAGCAAGCGTCTGCTGGAAGACATCCTCAGGGGAGAGTGGGAATTCCAGGGACATGTGACTTCCGACTGCTGGGCGATTAAAGATTTCCATGAATTTCATATGGTGACGGCCAATGCAGTGGAAAGTGTGGCACTGGCTATGAACCGGGGCTGTGACTTAAACTGCGGGAATATCTACGGTAATCTGTTGAAAGCAGTGGAACAGGGCATTGTTAAAGAAGAGACCATTGAACGGGCCGTGACCCGTCTTTTGACCACCCGGATGAAACTGGGACTCTTTGATGCGCCGGAAAAGGTTCCCTATAACACCATTCACTACGAAGTGGTGGATTGTAAGAAGCATCAGCAGATCAATGAGGAGGCGGCGCGTAAGAGTGTGGTTCTTCTAAAAAATGAAAACCGGACATTGCCGTTACATAAGAATGCTCTCCGTACCATTGGCGTGATCGGGCCGAATGCCAACAACCGGAAAGCCCTGGTGGGCAATTATGAAGGAACGGCTTCCGAGTACATAACGGTATTAGAAGGAATACAGCGCTATGTGGGAGAGGATGTCCGGGTATTGTATTCAGAGGGATGTCATTTGTGCAAGGACAGAATCCAGGGACTGTCCCAGGGAAATGACCGGATGGCAGAGGTTCGTGCTGTGGCAGAAGCCTCGGATGTGCTGATTGCCTGTATGGGGCTGGATGCCAGTTTAGAGGGAGAAGAGGGAGACGAAGGGAACGAGTTTGCCAGTGGAGATAAGCCGAACCTGAATCTGCCAGGATTGCAGGAGGAGCTACTGAAGGTGCTGGTGGAATCCGGCAAGCCAGTGATTCTGGTGGTATTGTCAGGAAGTGCCCTGGCCATAACCTATGCGGAAGAGAACATTCCAGCCATTTTGCAGGGCTGGTATCCGGGAGCCAGAGGCGGCAAGGCTATTGCTGAAATGCTGTTTGGTGAACATTCGCCAGAGGGCAAACTGCCGGTAACCTTTTACCGTACCACAGAGGAATTGCCAGAGTTTACCGATTACTCCATGAAAAACCGCACCTACCGCTATATGAAGCAGGAAGCATTGTATCCTTTTGGATATGGTCTCAGTTATACCGATATCTCCTGTGGCAGTGTCACCATGGAGCGGAGGGTAGATACTTTCACCATTGAGACGGTTCTGGAAAACAACGGAACCAGGGAGGGGGCCGAGACCGTGCAGGTTTATGTAAAAGCCTGTCGGGAGGAGGCTCCGAACTGGCAGTTAAAGGCATTAAAAAAGACCTGTCTGAAGGCGGGAGAGAAAAAGAAATTGATTCTTTCTCTGACCGAAGAGGACTTCGGACTTTATAATGAGGCGGGGGTTAAGGTAGTGGCTGCCGGGGATTATGAGGTATATGTAGGGACTTCACAACCGGATGCCCGAAGCATTGCCCTGACCGGAAAGACACCGGAGAAACTGGCAGTTCATTTTGACAGTGAAAAAATAATTCCAGAGTAACAACAGGGAGGACAAGACAGAACAATGAATTTTAGTAAATGCTGGCTGGATTATCAACCCATAAAAAATGTGGAAAAGGCTTTTTCCACTCTTTCCGTGTCATGCAGTGGGACGGTGGTGGAAAGTGCCGTGCAGGAATATTGTCTGGCCATGAAGGCAATGACAGGCAGTGAACCGGAAGTGGTGAGAACAGAGTCGGAGGAAGGGGTTTCCCTTTATCTGGACAGTTCACTTTCCGGGAAGGACGGATATGAGCTCCGGAAAAAAGAAAAGGGATATACCGTTACCGGGCAGTCGGAAAGCGGAGTGCTCTACGGTGTTTTTGAACTTCTTCGTCTGATACGGACAGAGAAGCTTGCTGACCTGCCGCTTACTGGCGCACCGGAAATGCCTCTGCGGATTATGAATCACTGGGATAACATGGATGGCAGCATTGAGCGGGGATATTCAGGAAATTCTTTTTTTTACAAGGACTATGAAATATTTTACAACGAACGCACCGAACAGTATGCAAGGATGATGGCTTCTATTGGCATCAATGCCATTGTTATAAATAACGTCAATGTCCATGAAAAGGAGACCTATCTGATTACCGACACCTATTTGCAGCGGGTAAAGAAATATTCGGATTTATTCTGCCGTTATGGCATCCGGCTCTACACCAGTGTGAATTTTGCGGCGCCGATGGAACTGGCGGACTTTGACAACTGCGACCCGTTAAATCCCCAGGTAGCGGATTGGTGGAAGGAGGCGGCAAAGCATATCTATGAATGTATCCCGGAGTTTGGAGGTTTTCTTGTCAAAGCGGACTCAGAGGGACGGCCGGGGCCTTTTACCTACGACAGAACCCACGCCGATGGAGCGAATATGTTAGCCCGGGCCGTGGCTCCCTATGGAGGCATTGTCATATGGCGGTGCTTTGTATACAACTGTGGACAGGACTGGCGGGATACCAAAACGGACAGAGCCAGGGCGGCTTACGATAATTTCATTGATTTAGACGGCTGTTTTGATGACAATGTAATATTGCAGATTAAAAACGGCCCCATGGATTTCCAGGTGAGAGAACCGGTATCCCCATTATTTGGCGGCCTGAAAAAGACCAATATGATACTGGAGGTACAAATCGCCCAGGAGTATACCGGGCAGCAGATTGACTTATGTTATCTGCTTCCGATGTGGCGGGAGATTCTGGACTTTGATACCTATGCAGAGGGAGAGGGCTCCACGGTATTGAAAATTGTAAAAGGAGAACTCTACGGTCAGAACCTCTGTGGCATGGCGGCGGTAATCAATACCGGAGACGATTATAACTGGACCGGCAATGATTTGGCGGCAGCTAATACCTATGGCTATGGACGGCTGGCCATGAATCCTTCCCAGTCTCCGGAAAGCATTGCCAGAGAGTGGACAGCATTGACTCTGGGCGCCAGGGTGGAAGAGCCGGTGACCGATATGCTTATGAAATCCTGGTCTACCTATGAAAAATACACCTCACCCCTTGGCATTGGCTGGATGGTAACACCCCATTATCATTACGGGCCGGATGTGGACGGGTACGAATACGACCGCTGGGGTACCTATCACCGGGCAGACAGGAATGGCCTGGGAGTGGACCGGACACCGGCGGGCACCGGCTATACGAGCCAGTACAATGAGCCCTGGCCAGGTATTTACGCAGACCGGGAAAAGTGTCCGGAGGAGCTGCTTCTCTTTTTCCACTATGTGAGATATGATGAGAAGCTAAAGAGTGGCAAGACGCTGATTCAGCACATCTACGACACTCATTTTGAGGGTGTCGAGGAAGTGGAGGCTATGATAGAGGCATGGCGGGGACTGGCGCCGAAACTTTCCGCGGACGTGTATGAACGGGTCATGGAGCGGATGGAACGGCAGTTAGCCAATGCCATCGAGTGGCGGGACCGCATCAATACCTACTTTTACCGCAAAAGTGGTGCGGCGGATGAAAAGGGAAGAAAAATTTATGAATAAAAGAGTGCCGGGTAACGGCAGAATGGAGGAAACAATATGGATATGACATTGAGATGGTACGGCGAGGGAAACGACAGTGTAACACTGGAGCAGATTCGCCAGATACCGGGTGTAACGGGTGTAATTACTGCACTGCATGACATTCCGGCCGGAGAGGCCTGGAGCTATGAGGATGTCATGAAAAGGAAACAGGAGGTAGAGGCGAAGGGGCTGAAACTGGTGGGCATAGAGAGCATTAACGTCCACGAGGATATAAAAATCGGCCTTCCTACCAGAGATAAGCTCATTGAAAATTATTGCAAGTCCTTAGAGGCAGTAGGAAAAGCGGATATTCATCTGGTATGCTATAATTTCATGCCGGTATTTGACTGGACAAGAACAGATCTTGCCATGCCTCTGGTGGATGGCTCCACGGCACTTGCCTATGATTCTTCGGTGATTGATGGGATTAATGCCAGCGAGATGTTCGAGCGCATTGAAAAGGCCAGCGGCGGTTTTGTAATGCCGGGCTGGGAGCCGAACCGCCGGGATGAAATCATGGAACTTTTTGACAAGTATAAGGATGTGGATGCGGACAAATTACGGGAGAACTTCAAATATTTCCTGGATGGTATTATGCCTACCTGTGAGAAATATAAAATTAAGATGGCGGTTCATCCGGATGACCCGGCCTGGGATGTCTTCGGTCTGCCGCGCATCGTGACCTGTGAAGAGGATTTGTTGAAGATTGCGGAAATGAACGAGAGCATTTACAATGGATTTACCTTCTGTACCGGTTCCCTGGGCAGTAACCTGAACAACAATCTGCCGGAGATTATACGGAATCCAAAGGTTGCAGAGCGGATTCATTTTGCCCATATTCGTAACATCAAATATGAGAATGACAACCTGTTCCATGAGGTGTCCCACCTTTCCAGCGACGGCAATTTCGACATGTATGAAATTGTAAAGGCACTGATTGACATGGGCTTTGACGGCTGTATCCGTCCGGACCATGGACGCATGATCTGGGACGAGCAGGCAAGACCGGGATATGGATTATATGACCGGGCCCTGGGCGTAGCGTATCTGAATGGCCTGTGGGAGGCAATACATAAAAACAAGTAAATGTTAAAATGGAGGAAATCATGAAATTATTAGATTTGCAAAGCAACGTTTCCCCGGACTGGAAGGAAAAGGGATATAAACTGCCGGCATATGACAGGGAAGAGGTGAAAAAGGCCACAAAGGAGGCGCCGGCCTGGGTACATTTTGGCGCCGGCAATATTTTCCGTGCCTTTCCGGCGGCTAAATTACAGGAAATTTTGGATGAGGGAAGTTATGGAAAAGGCGTGATTGTGGCAGAGAGTTTCGACCATGAAATCATAACCAAAGCCTATCAGCCCTATGACGGCTTAAGCCTTTCAGTGGTATTAAAGGCAAATGGCACCATAGAAAAAATTGCAGTGGGAAGCGTAGTGGAATCTCTGGTAGCGGATTCGGCTTATCCGGAAGACTATGCCAGATTAATCGAGATTTTTGAAAATCCTTCTCTGCAGATGGTGAGTTTTACCATTACGGAAAAGGGATATTCCCTGGTAAACGGCAAAGGGGAAAAACTGCCGGGTGTAGAGGAGGGAATGGCTGCCGGGCCTGGGGCCCAGAACCACCTGATGGGCCGCATCGCCTCCCTGTGTTACGACCGTTTTAAGAAAGGGGGCACACCACTTGCCCTGGCCAGCATGGATAACTGCTCTCACAACGGTGACAAATTAAAAGCCGGTGTAATGGCCTTTGTAGAGGCCTGGGAAAAGGCTGGCAAAGTGGGAGAGGACTTTGTACAATATATGAAGGAAAAAGTTACCTTCCCATGGTCCATGATTGATAAAATTACGCCGCGGCCAGATGAAAAGGTAAAGGCTATGTTAGAGCAGGATGGCTTTGAGGATACGGAACTGATTATTACCAGCCGCAATACCTATACAGCTCCCTTTGTCAATTCCGAGGAGACAGGCTATCTGGTAATTGAGGATGATTTCCCCAATGGCCGTCCCCCACTGGAAAAGGCCGGCATTCTGTTCACGGACAGAGAGACCGTGGACAAGGTGGAGAAGATGAAGGTCTGCACCTGCTTAAATCCGTTGCATACCGCATTGGCAGTCTACGGCTGTATGTTAGGACACACCTCTATTCATGATGAAATGGAGGATGCAGAGCTCAGTAAGCTGATTGAGACTATGTGCTATCAGGAGGGCATGCCGGTGGTGGTAAATCCGGGGGTCATTGATCCGAAGGAATTTGCTGAGGCAGTACTAAAACTCCGTCTGCCAAATCCATTTATGCCGGATACACCACAGCGGATTGCCTGTGATACTTCACAGAAGCTGCCCATTCGTTTTGGTGAGACCATCAAGGCATATCAGGCCAGGGAAGGCTTAGAGGCCACGGACTTAACACTGATTCCGCTGGTGCTGGCAGGGTGGTGCCGCTATCTCATGGGTGTGGACGATGAAGGCAGGGCATTTGAACAGAGCCCGGACCCACGGTTGGAGGAATGTAAAGCCTATGTCCAGGGTATGAGCCTTGGCAGTACGGGAGACGTGCATAAGGCATTGGAGCCGCTTCTTTCTGACGCCTCGATTTTTGCAGTGAATCTGTATGAGGCAGGTCTCGGTGAAAAGGTGGAGGAGATGTTTGCGGAACTGGCGGCGGGAACCGGAGCCATCCGTGCCACATTGAAGAAATATTTATAAACATCCATAAACAGGGTCTGTGACACCGGTGTTCGTATCGGAATCACAGACCCTGCGCTTAGTTAGGTAAGATGATTTTTCATAGTATTCAGAGCATTTTTTTCAAGCCGGGAGACCTGTGCCTGGGAGATATGGATTTCCTCTGCCACCTCCATCTGTGTCTTTCCCTCGAAATAGCGAAGGCGGATAATATGGTTTTCCCGTTCTGGCAGGCTTTTCATGGCGTCCTTTAGGGAGAGGTGTTCCACCCAGCTGGTCTCTTTATTTTTCTTGTCACTAATTTGGTCCATAATATACAGCGTATCTCCGCCCTCGGAATATACCGGCTCATACAGGGATACCGGACTTTGTATGGCGTCCAGGGCAAAAGCGATATCCTCGGCCGGTACGTCAATGGCGGCGGAAATTTCCTCCAGAGTAGGTTCCTTTTCCTGTTTTTTCATTATGGCCTCTTTGGCATAAATGGCCTTGTAAGCGGTGTCTCTCAGGGAGCGGCTGACCCGGATGGCATTGTTATCCCGCAGGTATCTTCGCACCTCCCCGATAATCATGGGTACAGCATACGTGGAAAATTTTACCTCCTGATTGATATCAAAGTTGTCAATGGCTTTAATCAGGCCGATACATCCAATCTGAAACAAATCGTCAATATTTTCATTGCTGTTGTTGAACCGCTGAATGATACTCAGCACCAGTCTCAGATTTCCCTTGATGTATTTTTCCCGGGCCTCTTTATCCCCTGCTAGTATTTTCTGGAAGAGTTCATCCTTTTCATCATTGGAAAGAAGTGGCAGCTTGCTTGTGTTGATGCCGCATATTTCGACCTTGTACTGAGCCATGATATTCCTCCATTTTCATTTCTGTTTGGTAATCTACTAAGTAGGATTGACGAAAGAGGAACGAATTATGCGCTGAAAAATATAATGATACAAAAGGTTTTTGCAGGGCCTGTGGCAGCGTTATTCCAGGAGCGGACAGGCGCCGTGAGACAGGGGGAAATCCTATGAGAATTTGTGATTTAAGGGAAAAAGAAGTTATCAATATCTGTGACGGAGAGCGTCTGGGTTATGTGGAGGATGTGGAATTTGATTTTTGCACGGGACAGATTACCCACATCGTGGTGCCGGGGCCCTGTAAATTTTTTGGCGTGCTGGGAAGAGAGGAAGAATTTGTAATAGAGATATGCCATATCCGTAAAATTGGCTGTGACCTGATTTTGGTGGAAGTGAATCTGGATAAGGTCAGGAGGAAGTGTGGCGGGTGCTGAATAGGGTGGTAAACAGGGGGTGAAAACAACAGACATCATCCAATTGATTCGAACCCGCAACAACGCAATAGCGTCTTGCGTTAAGGTTCTCACTGATTGGATGATGTCTGTTGTTTTAATGCTGTTTGTCGGATTATTCTCCCTCACACAAAAATGCCGGGGATGTAAATATACGAATATCATTTGGAGCGGTGGGGAGTTTTTGGTTTGCCATCGTCCATTGCTCCACTGCTTTTTTGGGTGGGATTGTTGGTGGATAGTATAAAAGTCCGGAAAAACCACGAATCAGCGAGGGCATTTGATGCGGAGCATCACCCGGCCCGAGTCGATTCGTGGTTTTTTCGGACTTTTCGTATCTATTCCCCCAAAATCCCCCTTTACTTCCCGTACAAAATCTATTATACTAAATTTTAGAAAATACTATATTTTGTACTACAGGTTTGTGTCCGCACGGCATTCACAGGCCTGCTGGCACGGTGGCACCATTGTGCAGGAGAAAAAGCCGGGCAGAAAAGAGGAAAGCTATGAAATGTCCATTTTGTGGAGAAGTAAATACCAAGGTAATTGATTCCCGTCCAGCGGACGACAACAATTCCATCCGCCGCCGCCGCAAGTGCGAGAAGTGTGGGAAGCGGTTCACCACGTATGAAAAACTGGAAACCATTCCCCTTGTCGTAATAAAAAAGGATGAGGCCAGGGAGCCCTATGACCGCTCCAAGATTGAGAGGGGAGTGTTCCGTTCCTGTACGAAAAGACCGATTTCGGTAGACCAGATTAATGAACTGGTGGACAGTGTGGAAAGTACGGTATTTAACCTGGGAGAGAAGGAAGTGCCAAGCAGCCAGATTGGGGAAATTCTTATGGATAAACTCCAGAAATTAGACTCCGTTGCCTATGTGCGTTTTGCTTCTGTGTACCGGGATTTTAAGGATGTCAGCACCTTTATGGATGAAATCAAGAAAATTTTAGACCAGCAGGGGAACTGATACTCTGCCGGGGCATAAGATTTCGCTTGAGTTTCGCATTTTGTTAAAAGTTGTGTTTTGCAGAAAAAGGGACTGGTGCAACATGGATGAGCATTCATTTCATCTAAGGAGCGGCAGTTCTTTTTTATGCCCATATTTTTCCAAAGTACTTGCTTTTTACTATTAAATTCGTTATACTTAAATTGATATAGGGTCATAATTATATCAAAATCAGCAAAGAAAATATCCACAGGAATACCAGATATGTTTGAATATTTGCAATATTAGTCACGTGTTCTCAAAAGGGACAAATGTTCTCAAACCAAAATTCTGGGGGTGTAAGGTGAAGAAAGAACTACCCATTAACATTCATTCGGTAATGACATCGTATTCTTATTATGCGTTTCCTCAATGTATCATTACTGCCGGGGAACGTATTGGACAGCGAGTGGCAGAGTTTGAAATTCTGGATACCAGAACGGCTGGCTGGCAGAGCAGGGGGCATATACAAAATACAATGAATGGAAACTGGGCCGTGATTTCAGAGGATAAATACCGGCGTAATTGTAATGGATGTATTTATCGCAAACTGGAACAAAACGACTACATAAAGATACGGGTGGACTTTCAGCAGTACACGCAGCCCTGGGCAGCAGTTAATTTATTTATTACCGATGGTGAGGAAAATATATTATGTGGAGATAATCAATATCTGTGCCGCTTTGGATATTTTATATATGATGGTCTGAATTTGTATCTATCAGGAGAAAAACAGGAGATTGAAAATAAAAAATTCTCAGATAAATACAAGTTGCTGCTGAAAAGAAGTGGGAATATGGTAGAGGTTTATGCAGGGGAAGAAAAAGAAAAACTTATAGCAGTGCGGGAACTGGCAAATCTGGATAAGCAGGATGTGTATATTGGGGTTCAGGTAAAGCATGGGGATAATTCGGCCATTCCCTGGTTACTTTCAAACTACATTCAATTGAGCTGTGATGTGACGAATCGGGACAGACGGCTGGAATACCACTATGGGCTACTAAAACACTGGGATTGTAATTTGTTCCATTACTTTTTGGATGCCAATCGGTTTTCTTATGATACCCTGCTGCAGCTGGGAGGAGTGCGCTTTGTCAAAAAGATGCTTTGTGAGGGGAAATATATTGAATTAATACTGGATCAATACTATATTCCGGGGCGCTCGGAATACGGACAGTTTCACGCCTATCATCAAAATCTGCTTTATGGATATGACGACGGCAGCAAATGCTTTTTGCTTGTGGGATATACCAACGGCGGGAAATTGGAAAAAACAATAATTACGTATGAGGGATTACGGCAAAGCCTGAAGCAAAACAGGAGCGAAACAGCAAAGGTATTCACGTATGAGCAGGACAGTTATTTGTATTTGTTCCATGCAGAGTATGTAAAAAAAATGATTCTTCACTATCTGGAGGGAGTCAACAGCAGCGAATCGTTTCAAAATATTGTACCACAGGCAGAGCGGATATACGGATTGCGTATTTATGAACAACTTGCCACAAAGGAAGGACTGGATGTGCTAATCTCAGACAGGCGCATTACCCATCTGCTGTGGGAGCATAAAGTATGTATGAGGGAAAGAATCTTATATTTAGAAAATATAGGAGTGTTGGACGAACAAAGCAGCAGGGACTTATGCGAACAGATGAAAGAGGTTGAAAATCTGGTATTTGATTTGAAAAATATAGTATTGAAATATCAGATGCGTCCAGACAAACGGCAGGATACTGTTCTTTGTGAATATCTGAATAATATTTGCAATCGGGAAGAAAAGTGCCTGCGGACGCTGCTGGATAAATGGCATGGTACAGAAGGAAAGGGATGAGGTAATTGCAGGAGATAAAGGCTAAAGTGGCAGAGATACTGTGTGAATGTGCAGGCAGGGAAGTGACAGAACTGGATTATTCGGCCAATCCTACAGAATATCTGGAACTGGATTCGGTACTTATTATGGATTTTATTCTGCACATTGAGGATTCCTTTGGAATTGAGTTTGAAGATTTTTCTGAACTGACAATGCACATGAATACCATAGAGGAAATGATTGATTTTATATGTGAAGCAGTGTCAGGAGGTAGCAGATGAAAAATAGAAGAGAGGAAATGGCAGTTCATGCTTACTCCACCGTTCCAATTTACAAAAAGCTTTTGGAGCAAAACAATTTGGAGTTGGAGGATATCCTTCTGCCGGAGAATTGGGAAAGAATTCCTCTTATGGAAAAAAAGAATATTGTTTTGGGAGGCAGTAAAACCATATCGGAAAACTATCTGGCGTTATTTGCCATGGATAAGCTGTTGAAAACCCATACCTCCGGAAGCACGGGAACCAGTCTGGATGTATTCTGGGACATGGCGGATTATCAGAATTCCCTTCTCCCTTTGTGGATGGAACGATGGAAAACGGCAAGGATTCATCCAAGAGACCGTGTATGCTTTTTTAATACGGTACTGGAAAACAACTGCCAATTTGTTTTTTCTAAAAATGCCATGATTATTTCGAAGAGTAACATGGATGAAGAGCGGCTTTTGGAAATATACGGACAGATGGAGAAGTTCGCTCCCAAATGGGCGTTGCTCCATCCCAGTATGGCGCTGTTGCTCTGTGATTTTGTTGAACGTAGAAAAGTCGAACCGATATCTTCTTTGGAATATATCGAACTAACGGGAGAGATGATTCTGGAATCATTGAAGAAAAGAGTCAGTGAGACATTTTCCTGTACTGTAAGATGCCACTATGGTGCGATGGAAGTAAGCACCATGGGCTATGAAACAGGGAATGGCAGATATCGTTTGCTGGAATCCTCTACTTATGTCGAAATTCTGGATGACAATGGACAGGTTTTGCCAGATGGTGAGGCAGGAAATATTTATATCACCTCCCTGCATAATCACGCAATGCCTATCGTGCGCTATGGCATTGGAGATTGTGGGGAAATTTATACGGAGAAAACAGATGCCGGGACGGTTCGGTATCTGGAATTACTAAGAGCAAGAAAAAATGACTGGGTACTGCTTCCTGGGGGAAAACATATAATGGCCGATATGCTTTTGAAACCAGTGGAAGTTTTAAATACTATATATGAAACTGTTGTTTATCAGGTTCAGGCAATCCAGAAGGGGGATGGTAAAATTCAATTGAATGTGGTGTTGGATTCAGAATTTTCAGAGGAAGAATTTATACAGGGATATATGAATATACTGGATGAAAAATGGGCCAAAGGATTTCTGTTTGAATTTGTATTCCATGAAAATTTATTCCCGGCACCGGCAACAGGAAAACTTGGCTGGTTTCAGAATGAACTGCTGAGTTGAGTTACTATTCGTTTGTATTTACTTTTAATGATGGGAGGATTTCACATGAATAAAATTTTACAGAGGACGGTATCTCTAGTACTTGTAATGCCAATTCTGTGCTATTCCTTTATGGTATGTGATGTGAAGATAGCAGGCGCTAAAACTGTGCTGGAATCCACATACAGGAATTCCTTTGTGTTTTCCCAGGAAGATAGCATTCAGAAAAATGAAAAGACAGAAAATTATATAGTTTTTTCAGAAAATGGCAGAGAATACAACCATGTTACCTCTGAGTATCAGGAAGCAGATACGATTAGCAAGAACAGTGAAGATTTACTGGAGGGGAATCATGTGGCCGTTCTTACTATGTCAGGGAAGGAGGCGAACAGTCTTCAAAACAGCGAGGGTATTAAGCATGTTGAGAAGGACGGCATGGTTAAGGGAAGCGGAAAGATTCGAAATCGTAAAATAAGAAAAAAGAAACAATCGGAATTAAAGAACGAGTGGAATATGGAAATGGTAAACACTGCCGGCAGAAAAGACGGCGAGGGGAATGATACGGTAAAGGTCGCAATAATCGATTCGGGTGTGGATTTTTATAATGATGTGGAGATACAGGATTATATCGATTTAGTGCCCGGCTATGAGGATGTGCTGCCGTTGTATTCCGATATATCCGGACATGGCACCAGTGTGGCAGGAGTAATCGCCGCACAGGAAAATGAAATTGGCATAACAGGAATTAATCCGAATGTGGAGTTGTATTCCGCCAGGGTTCTGGATGAAAACAATGAAGCACCCATCAGCCGTGTAATTGAGGGTATTTATTGGGCCAAAAGCAGAGGTGTCAATATTATTAACATGAGTTTTGGAACGGCAGAGGATTCAGAGGCTCTTCACAGCGCAATTAAGGAGGCTGCCGATGCCGGGATTCTTTTGGTGGCAGCAGCGGGGAATACGAAGTCACAGGTGGAGTACCCAGCGGCATATGATGAAGTAATAGCAGTTGGTTCTGTTGACAGCGATGGAATTGTCAGTGATAATAGTGCCAATGGAACAGAACTTGAATTGGTGGCGCCAGGAGAAAAGGTGGCTTCCACGGGAGGCTTTCAGGGAACCGTTATCTGTTCGGGAACAAGTATGGCGGCTCCTCACGTGTCCGGTATTGCCTCGTTATTATGGCAAAAAGATAAAAGTGTCTCCGCAAAATTTATCCGGGATTTATTGCGGGCAAGTGCCAATAGGTATGGCGACGCCAGAGAATATGGGAGCGGATTGGTGGATTATGAATATGCGGAGAGTATTTACGATGAATTTAAGGAAAACTATAAAGAAGCGGAGGCAGTAATAGAGCCAAATATATCACAGATTAATACCATTGAAAGTAATGAGTATGTTGAGGGGTCATGGTTAGGAGTCCACCATCAACAATTACTGGATTCTGTCACTGTCTTGAGTGCCGCTGACGTAAAAACAATGAAGGAAGGGGCAATCTACCCGGATCACCCGGAGGACTTGAAGGGGAAGACTGCTAATCCGGGATTTCATGGCGCAGAAAATTATGTGGCAAATACCATTTATTTGTCTTATATGGCAAGGGATGGGAAACTAGCAAATGCGTCCAATTATTTTACAGAAACTGAAATGGAAAATTTTGGAGATATTTTTAATGATATGTATACTAAACTACAAAAACATAGTGGTGATATAAAGGGTAAGTATTTTTTGTGGGGCATTGTGATTCATAATATAACAGATTCCTACGCCCATATGACCTATGTAAAGAGTGATTCCATGAGTAGTTGGTTACGTCTTGTTCATGACCAGAGTGAAAATAGTGGAAATCCGGGCTATTTAGTAGGCGCAGATAATCTCTATATTGCGAGGGGACGATGGGATTCTGCTCAGACAGCGGTAAATAATGCGATTTATGAGATAAGCCGTGGACGTGCGCTAACGTTTCGTGTATATGAGCATGAAAGTTATTTTAATACATATCCCAATGAAACGTTGGAGGGATATCCATATTTCAATTATAATTTTAAGATGATAAATTTATATCAAAATGCAAAAGCGGTGGATTATGGTGCATCTTATTCAACTATCCTAAAACAGGCAACCTATGGCTCATTCAAATAAAAGAAAGGGAGGAAATGAAAATGAAGAGATTCGCTTATATAACATCCATATTCGTATTGGCGGTATGTGCCCTCTTGATGTGGAATACGTCGGGGGCAGCCAAAACTAAAAGTAAAAACAAGAAGGGCATAGCATACTTTAATGAACCCGCTATTGGCTTTGCAGCGGAGGAG